>NZ_JBHTDH010000007.1:0-303971 GCF_042666555.1 Herbaspirillum sp. GCM10030257 | reverse complement strand
ACCAGTCAGTGGCCCAGGATCAAACCTTGCTGGCGATGCGGATCAAAGAAATTACTGAGGTTCGGATTCGATATGGTTATCGTCGGGTGCACGTCATGCTGCAGCGGGAAGGCTGGCATATTAATCATAAAAGAGTCTATCGTTTGTACTCGTTGCAGGGGCTGGCCCTGCGTAGCAAGCGGCCGAGAAGGCATAAGAGCGCGCAGACACGACAACCACAGGCGCCGGCTGATGCGATGAATCAGGCGTGGAGCATGGATTTCGTATCTGATGCGTTATTCAATGGCAGAAGACTACGCACGCTGACAGTCATGGATAGCTTCACACGTGAATGCCTGGCGATTCACGTTGATGCAAGCATTCGCGGTGAACATGTCGTTGAAGTCATGGAGACGTTGTATGCACGGCGCACCGCCCCTGTTTCCATCTCCGTAGATAATGGGCCGGAATTCATTTCAAAAGTGCTCGATAAGTGGGCCTATGAGCACAAGGTATCACTCAATTTCAGCCGCCCTGGCAAACCGACGGACAATGCCTACATTGAATCCTTCAACGGCCGCTTCCGTGAGGAGTGCCTGAACGCCAACTGGTTTCTGTCCCTGGAGGATGCGCGAGACAAAATCGACGCATGGCGCCAGGACTATAATGAAGTTCGTCCCCACAGTGCGCTGGACTGGCAAACACCGTGCGAATTTGCCCGCCAGGCAAGGGCTTGCAGGAAATCCGCCTTACCTCAACAGCCGGATTTTTCTACGTAGGCGTGGTCCTAATTCCGGTGCAGGGTCAGCAGCACTGAGGCATCATATACCTGTACCGAGCCAGCGACGTACCAACCAAAGCGAAGGTGGCCGCGCTGGAAAAGATGCAGGAGACGATGCGGCGCACCGCGAGATTGAAACTGCGCATCCTGGCTATCTCAGCAACCAGGACATGCTTTACGCTGGCATCAAAGCATCTTTAGCTGACGCCAGATTGGAACGCGGCGATCGAGAATAGCCTGAACAATCACCTCCAGTTCGGCAATGCTCGCTTCCTCGGATTCAACCGGTATGCCGTCTTTTGTGACACGACATCCTTTAGCCAGCATGCCCCTCCATGCGTCCATGGCAATGGCATGCACATCAATGGATTCCCGGCACATGGCGAGATACACCAGGCGTTGTACCAGTCCGGCAACGACACCGTTGCCCAACAAAGGTGAAGCAAGCGCCTGGTAGCTGTCACTGCCGAGGGAATGAAATGCAATCGATTGATTCATGCGGCGCGCGGAATCGTACTCCATCGTCGCGGAGCAAAGAAAAAATGGCGATGCCTGGCCTGACGCAGTCAAGAGTGCTGCGATTTCGGCTAGCGTTGATAACTTTTGAGTACGCAATTGAGGGAGCGTTGCCAACTCCATTAACGTTTTCGGTCCTGTTTCAAGCGCATCGAACACCGGAATATACAGATCTTCCCTGCCGCTCACAGCGCCGATACCGATCTCCATGGTCGTTGTGGCGGTATCACGAAGAACCGTGAGTGCTAATCCAACCTGTTGCAGCCATTCCGATTGCCGCGTCTGTGTCATCCGACGGATGTCGCGTACGAATATATCCCGGCGAAAGAGAGTGTTGCGACAAAAATCCGTTGCAGTCTCGCGCAGGACAGGATTCGGAATCTCGTTGATCAACAGTTGCTGTTCCGGTGTCAGATATAGATGCGGAAATGCCATTGGCAAGTCCGCCGATCCCGCATAATCCAGTCCGGCAACACCGAAATCCCGTGCGATGTCGGCGTGATACAGCGGCTGCCAGCCTCGATTCATGTACTCATGTGCGAGGTAATCAGGATTGAGAGTTTTCAATGTCTGCAATCGATACTCCAGATTCGGATTATCGACAAAGTAGCCCGCCTTGAGATCGTGCAGCCGCTCGATGAATCGTCCTGCTTTCTGTACCTGAATGTCACTTCGATCCGGATGTTGATCAGCATGCTCCAGCATGAGTCGTTGCAGAGGCAACGTTGAAGACCAGCCCGGCATTGCGTTATAACCCAGAAAAACGATGCCGCCCGGTTTCAAGTAACGATCGACAAAGTTGACGATATGCTTGCGCTGTTCCGGCACGACCCACGTATAGATTCCATGCATCGTGATGAAATCGAATTGCGGCAGGTCAGGCACACTTCCTTCTGCCAGTTCGGCAAAGCTGCTTTCGAATAGCGTCAGATTTTCCAGGCATGCGGCGGCGGCCAGTTTTCGTGCACTAGCCACTTGGACAGGATTGATATCGGCCGCATAAAATTTTCCTTGCGGATTACAGGCCGCGAGAATATTCGACGTAAGTCCCTGACCGAAACCGAGTTCGAAGTAGGTAAAAGGCCTGTCAAGCGGAATCGGTTCGATCCCATTTAATATGCAGGCAAAATTCAGATGCGCAGGGGATTGCTCACAAAAGAATCCCGCAGGATATTCAACATCCGATACATAACCACAATTCCGATCCATGACATGCTTCCAATATGGGTTAAAGGCTACGTGCCATGCTGTCCGTGGCATGAGCCGGTTCATCGGCTTCAAGAACGTCAGTTTGCGATGTTAATCACAACCCCTGGTCTGACACCGTTGCTAGAGTTTGTTGTTTCATCGCACCTTGTCGTTGGTTGCAATGAGGCTCAGCGCCATCTCAACAACTTCCATCATGGCATTCCACGGTCCAGGCCCGAGGAGCAGGATGGACGAGACAGCACCGACCACCGCATGTGCATCATTTCCGCTAGTGTCTCGAGTTAGAGGTTCGTTGCAAAGGAAAAGTGATGCAATGGTTGTCAGGCTAGACTCAAACCGCAGCGATAGTGATGCTATCGCGCGGAGGTGCAACGACGCATGGCGGCCATTGCATCACTTTTCTCTAACGAACCTCTAACTCGAGACACTAGCTGCTTGGCGCGTTGTTCAACTCGCCGGTTTATGCCGCATCGATGATTGATTTGGCCAGTTTGTCGAAGCCCTTGATTTTCCCTACTGCGTTTTGCTGCTCCATTCGCCATAGCGCAGCATCGAACGACTCTTGCGACACCTGCAACATCTTCTTTTCCTGAGCTTGCGCCATTTTGTATTGGTCGACAGCGCTACTATCATTCGTCTTCACGAAGTTATCCTCCCAACAAAATTTCCAATTCCGGAATAAACGTGCTTCATTTCATGCATTGGCATGGAGTGAAGTCGTTCGCCGTATCAGGATTTGGCTCGACAAATGATGCTTCATTTGTCGAGCCAAAAATTACACACCAATAGAGTTTGCGTCTCCTGATACCTTGGCGGCGCCCTTCATGTTCGCCATGACACGATTCGTTTCCAGACGTGTCACAGAATCCAAGATTGACTGAGCCTCTACTCCATGAGCTGCCATTTCACCGGCTTTAGCCAGACCTAAACTAACACCTGCACCCATAGTAACCTCCATACCTCAATTGATAGAATGATGTTTGCGACCGTCACATTCGTGAGCGGTCATACATGAGTGACTCGCCCGCGAAAAACGGTTCCGAAACTTTGAAGAATTTTTTCCATACTGACCAACGGAGTGCATCACAAAGGTTTGACCTGCAATACGGTACTAATGCTATTGGCCAAGTCGCGTGGCAAGGTGTATTACGGTCATGGAAGAACAAGCGATCGCCAGTTTGATTATCGGCATGTCGACTTGCTGGAGTGTGGGTTTCGCGTAAGTGCTGACCATTTCTCTCGTGGAGTTCGTGCAAACGGTCAATCAAGGTGCTATGACCTTCAGTGAGCGGACACCTGCCGCCATGCTTTGGCGAACTCCGAAGTATCCAGAATGGCGTCGAGGACGCCAGCTTCATCCGCCAGGGTGTTTACGGGAATGTTACGAACAACGACATAACATCCTTCATCCGCATGCCACAGGAATTCATATTCACCGGCACGGGACTGCGATGCGGCAAACTGCCCGGGCAAGCGGACACCGTACTCCGGTTGTTCGCTACGAGGCAGCAAGACGGTAATCGAGAGGCATTGCACCTCACCGTTGATCACCACGGTCGTCCTGGTGTTGACGTCTCCAAACCGGAGTTCGAGGACTGGTGCGAAATGGGTCTGATCGGCCTGACCGGCCAGTTCAACAAGATCTTGCAATAACCTGTTCATGCCCCCTGCGGAGCCATCCAGCGCATCGGCTGCATCGGAAATTTCTGGTTGCACGATTTTGGTCTTCGTTTGTCCAAGCGATGTGTCAGGATGCTGATTGTCGATGGTAATGCTAACTATATATGTCATCTTATTCAAGATGCGAAAATCCGGAAATAGTCCTGATCATCTCGGATGACCATGCAAATGGGAAGTGCCCGCGTGCGTAGCAGTTCCCTTGCGATTTCAACATCATGCTTGATTTCCGGCGCTATCCTTACGTCTGCAAATTTGACTGCGAAGAATCACCCCGGGTTGACTGGAACAAGCGGTGTGCCCTTGGGTCTGGCGCATTTGCGTTTGGCCGGTGCCTGTTGCGTCCCCACGCCGATCGAGTCGATCATCTGCAACGACGCGGGTTGCACGACAGGCGCACTGCCGGTCTCCTGCCCGGTCGATGATGCGTCGCCGCGGGAGACGGGTGCCGCAGCAGTGGCCAAGGTAGCCGACGACATTGTTTTACTGTCCCGCTCATAATCAAGGTTTGACGATGCCGGCAGTTTCGTCACCCCGCTATTGTCTTCCTTGATGACCTTCTGCCCCACTCTGGAAACTTTGGAACGGGTCAGCGCAGGTGTGCCGGCCGAGCCGGTCAGACGCGGCGTGATAAGGAACAGGCGCTCACGCGTGCTGTGATTCTCCGTAGTGCTGCGGAACAGGTTGCCGACCACCGGCACATCGCCCAACAGCGGCACCTTTTGCAGCTTATTCGTCACGGATTCCGCGTGATATCCGCCAATCATCAGGGTTTGCTGCATATCGACAATGGCCTGCGTGCTGATGGTCGAGCGCGTCACACCGGATTTCAGGCTGGGGTCGGCTAGCGTGCCATCCTCGATATCCACTTCCAGCCGTACCCGAGTGCTGTCCCCTTCGTGCACGATACGCGGCACGACGCGCAACATGGTGCCCGCACTCACGCTCGCCAGATCGGCAACGCGCTCGCCAACCAAGGACACATAGGCAGTCTGACTCAGATCGAGAACAGCGGCCACGTTATCGAGCGTCAGCACGGTCGGCTTTGCCAGCACATGTGCCTGACCACGGCCTTCGAGCGCTTTCAGACGAGCGTAAAAGCGGGCCGCGTTGCTGATCAGGAGGGTCGCACCTGGCAATGGCAGTTCGGTCCCCAGCGAGTCCGCCATCGTGCTGTTCATGGTCGATACGGTATTGCCGCTGCGAACGCTCCATTCGACGCCCAGCTCGGACAACTGACTGCGATCGATGTCGACGATCAGTGCCTCGATCTCGACCTGTTGCGGTTCAACGTCCAGTTCCGAAATCAGAGCCTTGTACATCTCACGCTTATTGATGTTGTCGTAAATCATGATTGCATTGAGCGACGGATTGGCCTCAATGCGCGGACGATCCTCACGCGTTGTCGTCCTGGCTTTAGCCGCGCGCTCTTTGCCGCTGTCGTCCTCGGCATCGCGCGCGGTCCGTGCCTTGGACGACGCACTGTAGGTGCCAACCTCTTGCGCCATGCCCCTGCCGGATTTTTCTTCGCGCGAGCGCTTACCGCTTCCCGCATCGAAATTGGCGTGGCCGCTGCTCAACTTCTCCGGCGATTCCGGACCAAGCAGCAGACCGTTCAGAATAGTCTTGACGCCAGGGATGGTCTCGGATTGCCCGCGCGTGTTGATCACACGGTCGGTAGCGCTTGCATACTTCAGGCGAAACAACATGATTTGCTTGCCTTTCTGCCCTTCCTTTTCCTTGTTGGGCATCAGCACGCCGCGCGCCAAGTCCACATAGGCACGCGGGCCGCTGACGATCACCACGCCTTCGTCCGGCAGTTCGCCCCAGCCGAACCGGCTGTCGAACAAGCCCAACCCGACCAGCGCCGCCTTCGCATCCTGCACCGCATCCTCGCCCACCTCCAGACGCATGGAGGTGGTATCGTCGCGCGGCACGACGTACAGCGTATCGTTGTAGACGAACCAGCGGAACTTGTATTCCTGCGCAAGGCGATCCATAAATTCGGTGCCGCTGTCGGCCTTCAGGCGCCCCTTCACCATTCTGCTGTCGCTCACGCTGCTGGTCACGCGCACGCCATAAGTGCGGCCGAATTCATTGAGGACGTCGCGCAAGGCCATGCCGTTGGCGTTGATGGAAAGCCCGGTGTCTTTCCAGCCGGGAGGCGTTGCTGCCTTTGCTGCCGGTGTCCATAGCAGAGAGAAGGCAACCAGGATGAGGGTCAGCCAGCGCTTCATGTCGAAAGTATTCATTATTTGGCTCCTGCGAAAAGCATGCGTAGGCGTTGTTCATTACGATCGGCGATCTGGCTCGCCGGCCTGGGTTTTTCCGGCGTAAGTGCCGCGCGCCACATGCTCAATTGATTCAGAATATTTTCCAGCGGCTCTGCGGCTTCCGACCAACCGCTCACCTGCGGCAACCATTGCGTCAACACCAGTGCGCTGCCATCGGGCGTCTGCCCCAGACCGGCATCAAACCGTAGCGCACTTTTGAACCCAAGCTTCAGCGCCTCATGCAGCTGAACCTGCGTATAAGACTGGATCAAATACGCGCCCAGCTCCGCGCCAGACGGGCCTACCTTCAAGTAGACTGACTCGCCGTCTATTTCGACCGGTTCATCAAGCGGTTGCTCCTGCAGCCATTGCTCGATTTCGTCATTTTCCATGATGTTTACTTTGTCTCGTTCAAGACAGTTTTCATCGGTTTTTCCAACAGCTTGAATTGCGCCTGCAAAGCCTGCTGGGCTGTCGCCTGCTTCTCAAGCAGCTTCATGAATTCTGCCGGGTCGGGCTTTTCGCCATTCATCTGGCGTTCCATGAAATGGTCAATCTGATCGTTCGCGCCGTCGAGCTTGTCGTTCGTGCGGCGCAACGCATACATGGACTGGCTGCTGGTGCGGGTGTTGTAGGTATCCGACATGGTGTGTCCCCATTGTTCCAAGTTGTTCTGAACCAAGAACGCCGTTTTGCGCTGGCATTCCTATATGAGTGACACGAGATGGGAATGAGTTCGCAATGGCGCTGTCTATTTTTGACGATGGAGATGTAACCGGGCATCGCTACACATCGTTTTGGATTGATGCAGTCGAAACCGGCACGCCCGGCAGGGCTGGAAGAGTGCGGCTGCCCCGTATGAGAGCGATATGCGAGAGGAAGTACGCATTGGCAGATTATCGAAAACGTCGTACGCGGGCCGATTTTTGGCAGGGGGGCGCGCCTGGGAAGCAGCGCCCTGCGAATTTCCCGTTCCGCCCTGCGGATGATACGTCGGGCGTCGCAGGGCAAAAGGCGGCCCGCGCGACAGTTTTTCAACAACCTGTCAATGCGTGGTGCTACAGGTAATGGCTTGTGCCAGATCGAGAACCCGGGGTCTTGGCGCGAAGCTGGCACAACAATCAGTTACCGATTCTTCCCCAATCTTCAATCATCTTTGCGATGAATTTTATGCTGTCCATGATCCTTTTGGCCTCCAGTCTTTCCAAGGCTTCCGCCGCCGCCTTCAATTCCATCTCGTGCATTTTCGCTCCCTGCTGCTGAAGGGCCTCCAAATGCTGTTCGTGCGACATCCCCGCATGCGGCGGCGGTGGCGCGCTCCTACGCGGTGGCGGCGGTGGCGGTGGCGCGCTCCTACGCGGCGGAATGGCGAGCTGTTCAAGCTTTCCGATATCTTGCTGCTGCTCTGGCGTCAATTTTTTAGGGTCGACTGCCTTGTACTGGTCCAGGATAGCCCGCGCGAATTTCGGTATAAGCTGTTCGTTCAGGAACGCGTTCCGCGCCTTTAAGTCGCCCTCATCGATTCCAGAAAGCGGAGTAAGCCATTCTTGCTTGGCATGCGCCATTAAATCGGCGTTGTTCAAAACCTTTTTTAGCGGATCATCATGGGATGGGGTGCGATCAGACGCCATTTTTTTTATCTGTCCCAGCTCGGCATGCAAGCGCGCCCCCAATGCCTGGCCCTGCTTAGCCCTGGCGTGTGCCGACGCAGTCGTGGTGACTCCAGGTTTCGATGACGACGCGTGCGACTTGGGGACCGGCTCCGGCTCCCTACGCAAGCTTACTGGCGTGTTGTTTACATGACTGATAGTACCCATGTTTCCTCCAAAAATCCAAGCCCTTGCTATCGCAATATGGGCAATTTCGATTGTTAATTACCTCTCAATACTGGCAACCCAAAGCGGCATGATCTTCTCACGCCACCCTACTCCTCGATCGGCGTCTCCACCACGTGCGCAAATGCCGACGTCAATGCCGCAATTGCAGCACCGAAATCCGCGCACCACTCCCCGCTCGCCGCCTCCAGCCGGCAGCTCCCCGGCATCAGCGAAGCATCGACCTTCACCTCCCACTCCACCTTAGGCAGCAGCTCCGCATCGTCCGGATGTACCCGCAGCATTGGATTGACCAGCTTCGGCGGCGCTTCCTGCAAGATGCGCTTCAATGCCGCTTCCAGTTTTTCACGCGGCGTCGCCTCCAGCACCAGCCGGTCGAACAATCCCTTCGCCAGTTCGATGATGATGTCTTCCGCCTGCTGCAGGAACCTGGCGTTCGTCTGTTCCAGTGTCTTGATCAAGGCATCGGCGCGTTGCAGGGTCTGTATTTCGGCTTCCTGCGCCAAGCGGTCGGCTTCCACGCGCGCGGTTTGCAGCAGCGTTTGGGCGTCCGCTTCGGCGGCCTCGCGGATGCGTTGCGCCGCCTGTCGCGCATCCGCGGTGACGGCGCGGGCGGCAATGCGCAGCACGCCATGATCGGGGCGCAGGCTGTCGTCCTGGGTGATGGTGTCGAGGCAAAAGGCTGTCATGGCGCGTCCGTGTTCAGTTCAGGTCGTATTCGAGTTCTTCGCTTGCTTCAAGATCGTCTGTGTATTCCGCTTGTCCTGCGTATTCGGCGCGCGTTGCGTCTTCATCTTGCGCTGGCAGTACGAGGCGGGATGCGGCGGTTTCCGCCTGGTTCCGGCACAGTGCCCAGCACCGTTGCGCACGCGTTGCACTCGGGTCCGACGGTGCGCGGCTTGCCAGGGCAAGCCGGGTTTCCAGGCTGGTCGCAAGTTCCGGCGCCAGCAGGAGTCGCAAGCGCGACCACAGGCCGGGGAAGTCCTTGTCCAACCGCCGCGCGATTTCACACAATCCGCGCAATTCGATCGTATCGCCGTCGGCGAAGACATCGCGGCATCCGACCAACGGCTGAGTGGCGGCAACGCTGACGCACCACTTGCGCTCGTCGAATCCCAGTTCGTCCAGTACCGCGGAGTCGTGCTGTCTGGCCGCGATCAATCCGGCAAAGAGGCGCGCCGCGCCGACCAGTGTCGTTGCACTGTCGACTGCGGCGATTTGCCAAGCGGGGTCGAATTGCATGGGCAGATCCGGTGCCACGCGGGCTTGTTCGCACCAGATCCGGTAGCCGTCTCGCCGTCCCGCCCGGGCAGTGACGGCATGCAGCGCCGGGACCGCGCTTTCCGCGTATACCCAGGGCTCGAACCACCAGTCGATGAATGCGCTTGAAAGCATGTCGTTTTCCTTTGGCTGCCTCATGCCGATGCATTTAAGGACACATCGCGCCCGCAATTTGAGGACGTGATGTGTCGCCGATCGTTTTCAATCATGACTGCATGCACGGATCGTCCTCAGTTCGATGGCTGGGGTGCAGTCGGTGTTGCCTTCTGCGGCGCTTGTTCATCACTCGTTTCGTTGTCCACCTTGAACGGCAAGACCTTGCCGAAACGCTTGCGCATCCATTCGGCGGTCTTGGGATGCAGCCGCAGTATCACGAACAACATGGCAAGCAGCGCCAGTGCAAACACGGCGATGATGCCGGTGATGGTGCCGATCAAGCCGCCGGCGGAATCGGCCATGACATGGAAGGGCCCCACGGTGGTCCATTCGACCGCCGGTGCGGTGAGTTCGCTGGCGGCGAGCACGACCGAGACCTTGCTGCGCCCTTCTTCGCCGGACAGGCCCGGAATGCTGGACGCGACCAGGTTGCGCACGCGCGGCACGATCATGTCTTCGTCCAGCGGCGGGACGTATTTGATGAATACCGCCGCTGAGGAAGGCTGGATCGGCTCGCCCGGCGCGACGCGTTCGGGTAGAACGACGTGCACCCGGGCGGATATGACATGGTCGAACTGCTGCAAGGTGTATTCCAGCTCCGAGGAAAGACCATGGATATAGCGCACCCGTTCTTCCAATGGAGTGGAGATCATTCCTTCCTTCTTGAAGACCTGTCCCAGGTTGGACAGATTGCGGCGCGGCAGGCCGGCAGCATTCAAGGCCTCGGTGGCGCGCGAGATGTCGGTGTCCTTGACCGACAAGGCAACGCCTTCCTTGGTGGTCCGCTTCTGCGCATCGACGCCGTGACGGTTGAGGACGGTCACCATTTCGTTCGCGTCGGCGTCCTTGAGACCCGACTGCAGGTCGACTACCTTGCCGCACGCGCATAGAAGACTCAGCAACAACAGCGCCGAAAGCCGCCCTACCGCGACTGGCATGAGCCGCGAGCGGGTTGTGATTCGCGTTGCGAGAGGATGGCGTGGCCGCGCTTGCATGCGTAGGATCATGGCTTCATTGGAGCTTGGTGAGTTGATCAACAGATGAGGCTGCCTTGGATACCGTCTTCGCGACGGTCTGTACCCGGATCGAATAATCGTTGAGCGCCATCATGGCCTTCATCAGCTGCATCGAGTCGCCCGTGCGGGTGGCGGTTTCGAGGAGCTTGGAAACGTATTGCTGATCCTTGTTGATCTCGGTCGCCAGGTTTGTGGCACGCGCGCCGATCTTCTGCCCCAACGATCCATCGTTGCCGGGTCCGGTGACGCCTTGCACCCCGCCGGCACCGGCGTTCATGTGCCGCTCCAGCGCGGCGCGGAATTGCGCACCGTCGGCCGCGCCGGCTCCACGGTTTTCAATCGAAAGAATTTCCAGATTGAGGCGCCCGGTCGAGGCGGCACTGCCGGAAGAGATGTTGGCAGCGGGGGAAATAGCGGCGATTTCACTCACGTTCGGCTCCTGAAGATGTGGTTTCTAACTATCCATGGGTGGCGGGCCTGGTTGCAAAGTTCCATCGCGCGCCAAAACCCTTAATGGCTAGAGGGATTTCATATTGGTGTGCGGAGAAGCGGCTCGTTATGAAACCCGCTCTACATGCGTTGCGTGTTAGTGCAATAGACTCACACCAGATTCAAATAAGGATCAATTGCACCGTCGCCATGAGGTGTGCTGAATGCAGCAGCGGACGTCTTGTCGGCCAGACGTCCTGCTATGCGCCCAAGTCCGATGTATTTGTCGGAATTGGCCGGTGGCGGGACTTTTCGATATCGATGTATGACGTACGCAACGGCGGAAGTAGCTGCCGCAATGATCTATGGCACCAATACCCTGCGCCGACCGCGCCAGCGCCACCTGCTGCGTTGGCCATGGGAGACCGGTTCTGGTGCCGGCGGGTACACGGGCTTGGATATATCGGAAGACGGCGTGCCCGCCTTCGGCTTATCGTCGGAGACATTCCTGTTGCCCGACTCAAGAGATTCGTCGTCGGACGTATCGGCGGCCACGGCCATCGGTGTCGCCTTTGCAGCATTATTCGTTGCTGTTTGGTCGTACTCGGCCAGCTGGGTTCCGATAGCGGCATCGACTGGTTCCGGTGGCGGGTTCTTCCATTGGGCACCTTGGTTTACTACGGTCAGCCAAATGCCGCCGATATGCGCGAAGTCGCCGCAGGGGCGAATAATTTCGCCCGGCAGCGCATTGGATTGTGCATTGCCTAACTTCCGCTCCGGCGCTACCGCATGCAATCCCGACTCAGTTAGCATCTGCGTTAGATGCTGCTCCGCGACGCTTGGGTCGAGCAGCAATGTCGCCCTGCGATGCAATTCATTCGAAATTCTCAACTCAACCATGATAACGCCTCGCCTGAAGACAACATGTCGATGAGTGGCGGTTTGTGGGCGCGGGTTCCATCGAAGCCATATTTACCGAAGCAGTAAAGGCCACCATGCAGGTAGCGCATACAAGATTCTTGCGACTGTTCTTTTATTAATCCGCCCAGCTCGTGCAGAGAAAAACGTCCGCTTATCCAGCTGCATGCAATCCAGATAGCATCCACATGGAACAACTTCTTCTTTTCTGGCACTTATCGATAACTAAGCTACATATCAGAGTCCTCCTGACAAGGAGGATCATCGGAAATCAATAAGTTGCCTGATTAATTTTCTCGCGCCCACAGAACAGGGCGTGCGGCATTCAAATTCTTCAAGCGCTTGGCTTTTGGCACTGCTGCTCCGGTGCGATTGCGTTCATTCATTCTGACGCGGTCGTTTTATCAAATATGACTCGCGCACTTACTTATCAATTCTTCTCTGCCAGGCGACATGTTCTACCATATGGAAAAAAGTCTTCTCTCCCTCCCCCTAGCGTTGGCCGCATATCCCATTCACGTAGCCAACGGACTGAAGGAATATGCGACTACCATCCGTCGCTACTATCCGAATGGTCGCTTTCGTCGCACCGATCTGCTGTGCCTTTGGGCTTATCTGACACGTGACCCATATACAATTTGCGAGCGCTTCCTAAAGAGCTTTCCTGACGATCAAGTGCAAAAAATGTACGGCGAAAGTTTTTTCACGACGCTCGAGAAAGTCGCCGACACGATCAAGCTTGACAGCAAGGATGTGGTCTACGACCTGGGCTGTGGACGCGGGCGCAGCGTTTTCTGGTTCAACGCAATGTTCGGCTGCCGCGCTGTCGGCATCGAAATCAATCCGGTATTTGTCACCCAGGCACGGCGGATCCAGAAATCGCAAAATATCGATGAGGTCGAATTCGTACTTGCCGATTTGATGGATGCCGACTATAGCGATGCGACCGTCATCTATTTATACGGCACTGCATTCAGCGATACGGCGATTGTCAAACTGGTTGAACACTTTGCCACGCTGCGACCAGGGACGCGGGTTGTTTCGGTCAGTTACTCCCTCATACCCTATACGGATGTGCCGATGTTCGAGTTGGAACAGAAAATCAGCGGAAAATTTCTGTGGGGCGAAACCGATATCTATATTCAGCGCAAGCTGTAGTTGCACGCCTGAGAAAGCGATTTCATTTGTATTGGGTGAGGTGCGTATTGATCTTGTTCCCGTATAACCGGATGCGGCCTAGCGCTTGATTCGCATATCTTCCTGAGCTTGACGCACCAACGTCTCCTAAACATGTGAGGCGATTTTCACCTCGGTGCAGAACGTGGTTAGTTTAAACGGGCCAGGAACTTGCCATGGAACATCGGAATGTCCTTTAAGCCTTTGATTTTAGAGAATTTTATTTCGATGAATGTTATCGACGGCATTCATTAAGCATTTTTTGCGAGCAATGATAATAGAAAATAGCCTGAAATCGAGTCTATGGCGTATCTAGACTGCGCGTCAGCCACTCCACAGAAAATACGTAATGAAAATTGGCTTACCCGGATTAGATTAAATGGAATGGATAGATTTTTGCTCGACTCGGTTCATTCATCGACAGGCAAATAGACACGATGCCCCATCTCGAAATAGATTGCGATCGATAGTTGGATTGGGCCGCATTTGTAATGCGGTACGATGCCAATCACAATTTGAGACCGTCATCACATTAGATCATCGTAATACGGCAGCATGATTTTTCCTTGCCATTATGGAGCTACATATACCATCTCATGCGAGAACACTTCTGAAGCCTTTTTAGCATTCGCTCAAATGCATAACGGAGCTGATGTCGTATGTCACAGCAATGCCTATTCGGGATGGCGCCTTTTCATTTTCATGATGGTAGAACGTCTGGCTCAATCGACTACCGTCGTACACGGTCCGATGATGCTTTTAATACTTCTCCTACTAGTCCAGACGAAACACCTACAACGGGACGGTAAGGTTCCAAACTAAACCGAGTTCGACATCGTCTGATACAAGTCATCAGTTGCCTTGGTAAGGATGCGATTCCATCGGGCATGGCAAGTTGCTAGCAGATATGGAGCTTACCTGGACGGTCAACTTGTGAATGCATGCGTTTATCGCTCAATGTTTTTTGTAAGTGTTTGATTTTAAAAGAAACGGCGACTCGCCAGATGCGGCAGACCCTCATATCTGGCTTCTGTTTTCCCGGTTCACGGTGCAATGCTACGGATTTCCCGCCTTTATACATGTCTTGTTTTCTTCGCCTAGTCGCCGGTCAGCAAAAGTAAGCTTCCGGTCTTCGAAACCTTACGCCTGACCGCAGTAGCGCCAAGGCAGTGCGAATATTCAGCGGCCTGGACCCGCCTTCCATTTCAATGCGGCCGCATTCCTCAATGTTCACAGATGCTCTAAAAATCCCGATGACACCGTTTTCATTGCAAACCTCATATCCATCACAATGGCGGTGCAATCGCTGCTGCAATGCCTTTGCTTCGCTGAGCTTTTCGTCGTCATCTTGCTGAACACGCGCTTGTTGAGCAAGATGAGCAAAGTCGATATTCGCCACGGTCAGATCACGAAGATAGCTAAAAAGCGCTCGTCCTTGCAACGCAAGCGTGTCGATTCGAGGCATGCGATAGGTGACGATATCGGAGAGACGTTTGCCATGCGCCCTGGCGATTTTCATCAACAGAAAGATGCCGCTTTTGCTTACGCCTCGTTCCAGCAGATGCACAAGATCTTTTGGTAGTCGGGTTGCTGGATCAACGTCGTCAGATTGCTTTGGCAGTTTGTCGCTTCGGCTTCTGGACGGGATTGAGTTCTTCGAAGAAGACTGTACTTCCTTGGTATGTTCTATATCACTATATATACCGTCTCTCATTTTGAGAGACGGTGGCCTGTGAATAACTTCCTGCAGGCCGAGCAAGACTAGCGCCTTCTGCGTGAGCACGATTGGGGCAATCCAGAATCTTCCGGCGTTGGGACCTGCAGCAGCTGATTTATGCTTCTGCGGCTGCCGGATAATATATTCGCGTGCTTCCAGCTCTGCCAGGTCGCGTTGTATCGTCTGAACGGAAACGGAAGCCTCATGTGCGAGCGCTTCCCGGTACGGGAAAATAGCCGCTTTGGTTTTTAAGTTGTAGAACGCCAAAATAGCGTGCAGTGCCCGCCTTCCCCCCTTTTTAAGGTCCATGCAATTATGCGGATGCTTAGTGGCTGCCTGGGCGTTGATCAGCGCTCTTGGCAGGACACGACCCTGGACTGGTGTAGGACGATACGCAGGTTCAGCGGACAAGCCGGTCCCTGACCCAACTTGATTTTCGTTAGGGTGCAAAATATCACTCCGCTGCTCGCGGACGAGCGCAAAGGTCTATGGGCACACACTATTGGGAAGTTTCGGGCGAATGTTGCCCTGATGCGTCTGTGATAAATCACAAAAACATCCCCAAGCGTGCAAGAAATAGCTGTGGCGTCTTGCACTTCGAAGAACTTAGGGATAGACTCTGATCTGCGTAGTGATTGAGAGTCTCCTTCCCCTAGGTGCTCCGATTGCGGCAAAAACCCGGTCCCCACCGGGTTTTTGCTTTTTCGGCCACTAAAACATTCTGTTTTACGGCTTCATCGTATTTTCTCCAGTTTTTTCTAAGTCATTGATTTATAGGGATCTGGCAACTCGCCAAGCCTAGGTTCCATCTTTCAATGCTCGTACCCTGTCTTCTAACAGCTTGGCAATCGCCGCATTTACTTCAGCCGCTTCGGCCTCGGAGGTACAATCGATCCGTACCATCGCTCTGATTTGGCGTAACGTAGCGTACTTGGTCTTTCCAACTTTAAACGTCTGTTCAACCGGCATTGGCTTGACGGGCTTTTCAATACCGGCTGTTGCCGCGTAACGCAGGGCATCGCGCTCTTCAGAGATATCCCCGTTGAAAAGCTTTTGTACAGCTTCTGCCACCTGCCCTGCACGCCCCTTGATACTCAAGTCAGCCAAGGTTTCCGCGGCTGTCGCGCCAAGCAGTGAGGGGCGCTCTTGCAGAAGCTGATGAGCAGCCTCCGGTAACTTCTGAAAAGCGAGCAACCGTTTCAACTGTCGCAGTGAAGTACCGACGCGCTCGGATAAGTCCTTCTCATCCAAATGAGGATGCTTTTCCATGATGCGCTTGTAACCGCGGTACTTGTCATAATCCGGCAGCTTGGCAGCCAAGGCATTTGCGAAGAAAGCGAGATCCTCTGCTTCGTCATCGCTTGCATCCGCCAGCCATGCCTTGATCTGTTTTCTACCCAGGTCGCGGTAGATCTGTACCCTGTTATGGCCTGACACAATCTCAAATCCCCCTTCAGGACGAACACGAACAGTAATAGGGGATGCCAGGGGATTGTGGGAAAGGTTATTTTTAAGGTCTTCGTATTCATCGGCGGCCAACCGGCGGCGCCGACCGGCCACTTCATGCAGTTCGTCGAGGCTGATCTCCATCGCTCCGCCCTGCTCTTTTGCCCGGCGGAGGTCTTCTTCCAGTTCATTGATGCGTTCCTGCCAGCGCTGCGCTTCGATACGGAATGCGCCAAGCTGGCCGGGCATGGTGACAGGTGGCGAATTGGCGGTACGACCTTGATGTTGTTCCAGTCGACTGCCAAGTGCCGCCGTACGGCTTTCGAGTTTCGCACCGAGGCCGGTACGTTTGTCAGGAGTAGGCTTTTTGTCGGTCATCGATTACTCCGGAACGGCAGTGGGTTCTTTGGATTCACTCACTTCGGAGCCTTCGTCAGCAGCTTCCCAGACAGCCGTCACCTCCTCTTCAAGCTCATCAACCAGACCATCGAAAGCTTCCAATGCGCGGTTGTATGTACGTGCACTACCCTCGTAATTACTCAGGTCATATACCGTCTTGAACTGCGCCGAAGCGTTTTTTACGACATCCGATTCCAGGACTTCAGATGTCCCGAGAATGTCCGGGTAGGTCTGACGAATCCAGCCCCGTACCGCGTTGGTCGTCGAAGCCGTCTCCTTGACTTTCGAAAGGAAAATTTTGATGAACTCAAATTCCTTCTGAATCGGCCTCATCTCCTGCATCTTCGTGAACAGTTCTGCAAACTGCCGGAAGAACTGCGTACTGGACGCGTAATCCAAGGTTTCCGGCGGAACCGGCACAACCAGTCCGTCAGTCGCCATAAACGAAGCGATCGCTAAGTATGAGAGGGTAGGGGGGGTATCAATGACGATGATGTCGTATTCTTGACGGAGCGGGTCAAGCGCCAGCTCCAACACACGCCAGAACTCAAAACTGGGGTCTTGGGACTGTTTGTTTGGCAGATAGAAATCTGCACCAAACAGAGATGGCGAAGCTGGAATGAAAAACAGGTTATGCCAGTACGTTTCCTGGACTGCGTAGCGAAGATCGGTCTCCTCGCCATATACAGCCGGCATCACCGTCATTTCTTCTGGCACTTCCGCATCCGGAATATAGCCCATCATTGTTGTACTTGATGCCTGAGGGTCAAGGTCCATCAGCAGCACCTTGTAGCCACGGAGGGTGAAGCCCTGAGCAATTGCGACCGCATTCGTCGTCTTGCCGACCCCGCCTTTGAAATTTCCGACGCTGATTGACACCGCGCCAGTACCAGGCGACCGATATTTTTTACCGCCAATTTTCCGCACGATCGCCTGCGCTTGTGCAAGGGAGTACTCCCGGCTCCGACCATTTCCTTTGACGGTACCGGGTTCGATTTCACCTTTTTTGACGAGGTAATTCAGTTTCTCGAGCGTTACACCGGAAAGCTTTGCGACACGTGGGCCGGAGACGATAGGTGCCATTTTGCGAGGCCATGGCTCAAGCAGAATGTTACGGAGTTCTGTGAGAGCGCCGCCAGCTCGGTCTGCGATGCTGTTCAGCCTCACAACATCAATTTTTTTACGTTTCAGTGTCAACGGTTTAACGCTCATGCCTACCTCTCTTAAGAATTCCATGCTTATCCTATTTTTTAGGCAAAGCATGGAATTGCCAGATCATACCGTTAACAAGCTGTAAACGTAAACGAAAAGCTCGTTATGCAATAAAACGATCGATAAGCGGCAAACCTCTCGTCTTAAAATGAAAAACTGTACCTATATACGGCGTCAGAGCTACATAGTTAGTAGCCAGGTTGACTTGTACGCATTCTCGATAGCGCTCCATCCTGGTGAATAAGTGAACGGAAAACCGGGTCAATTGATTCCACAGCCATGACCGCATGCGCCTTAGTTTTAATGGGTGTTCGATACCGCCATTTACGCTCGCCGTGCAATCTACTGTCTGACACGTGCGTAACCGGAGGGGAGAGAGTCGTACGATGACTACGAATTCGAGACCATTGATACTGTCACGCATTTAAAGATAAAACCACCACACCGAGTTAAAACTCTTGTAAATGAAACCATATCGGTGAAGTGCGTAGATCCATCATGGTCGCTATTGCCGCCATCAACGTTGAGGAACGCGGCAGCGTTCGCTATTAGTTACTCGCCACCTTCCGACTCGAGAAAATCCAGGATCTGGCTATCCGTCGGTGCTCCCCACAGTTCGGTTGCGAGCCAGTCAGCGAATGCATTCCGCACAAGGGCCATTTCCAGCCCCTTCTTCAGATACGGCTTGATGCTTTTATCTGCCTTTTTGGAGAAGGCGGTAAAAAATCTTTTCTGCTCATCAGTGACAAGCTTGCCATAGTGGACCATCGCATCCTTGGCGCGTGCAACCAGAAACCGCTCGCGAAGATTTTTCTTTTTCTTTGGCGCTGCTGGCGGTGCCTCGGCAACTTCCAATACTTTGCCGTTGGCATATCCTTTCTTTATCGCCGTCCGAAAGTAAGCCGCCGCGGAGTCAACGGGCGCTGCCCGAGCGTTTTTGAGCCGGCTCTCAACGAGGTCTATATGTGCCAGCACAACGTTCTCATCGTAGGACGTATAGATTTGAATAGCCTCGTCTTTTGAAATGCCAAAGGCAATGATCCTATCCACGACTTTGGTATTGATGATGGGGATCGAGGGCAGCTCAAATGACGCCTGGGCTTTGAGATATACCTTGAACTGAAGATCCGCTACACGGCGGCCCTCCCTGAATTCAAGAAGCTCTACTTCGATATCCGTGATCGCATTTATTTCAGCCACGGACTTGAGGACGTGATCCCGCTTAAAGTATTTATATTCCGGAAGATTGGTATCGTTGATCGATGTCCCGGTCACTCTGTAGTACCAGCTTTCCCACTTTTCCCGGTTTGTAAGATGGGAAGGGCTGGAAGCGTACCGGCGGCAGACCTCGTACAAGGCCAGGCTGGAAGCTGTACGCAGCTGTGTCTGATACCACAAGCTCATCTTCGTGTAGATGCTCGGTGCCAGCACCATCTGCAAAACTTCGGGAGGGAAGGAAAATCCCAGCCAGACTGTTCCGCCTTTACTTTTCAAGCCCTTGGAGTTGTAGATCTTCACACCGGACAAAAGCCGTTCGCTTGTCCACATCTTCGTGCTCTCTGCCTCTACGCGAATGTTTTGCAGCTCATTCGCGTGTTCCTTGAGCGTTTCATAGTCGTTACTGTTGTATCTGGTGTCCTTGACGACATCCTGCATCGATATCCAGAAATAGGATTCGGCCGAAGGTTCATCGACAGGGGCATTGACTCCAGGGCGCTGCTGCTGCTGGGCCGCCGAGATGAACACGTTGTAGAGCTTTCGGGATAGAAGACTAAATTGCCCCTCTACCACGCGTAAACCGATTGAATCATTCGCCTTCCGAAACTCGACGATCGAGTCCGGACCATTATCCTCTTCACTAACTACCGGAATCACTGCATTCGGTTTTTTACTTCTCGGCGCCATGGTTCGAGTAGAGGTGAAAATCGGTACTATGCATGTAAGGTGATTTCCAATCAACCTTTTTTTCACGTTTGGATTGGCGTAATACCGATTTCACCTTTGTGTTCCCGTAGCGCTCACCAATAGATTGTTCCTGTAGCGCTCACCGATATGATGAGACCTTTACCGAGTCCACTCACTCGTGTTCCCTAAAGTACTCACCTATTCAGGAAATGATACCGAGTCCACTCACTTCTGTTCCTGTATGACCTCACCAGAGTTACGGATGCTCTCACCCAAACCAGCTACAAGCCTTACTGGATGCGGGTTTGCGGGGATCCTTAATGGTTTACAAGGTTTACAAGGGTTTACTATCAAAAAACCCTCAATACGCGAGCAATAGGAAAACAAGCAAACTTCACGGTTACTTAAGCAGATGGCGGTATCAGTCACCCCTTTAACAACCAGCGGTCCTTCACGCTAAGGAATCCGCTGGCAGGCGACGCGGGGATGTTCATCCGCATCGTGAACGGTGAGCTCTACAGGAACAACCCTTCCAAGGCATCGGTCTAGGTCAGCGACGGTTGAAAACATTTAGCGCTGTGGCACCGGGCGGGTAAATCTTTGAGTCTGTTTTCTCAACGAAATATCGACTTTCTTCGTTCAAAGGTGAGCTACACAGGAACATGAGGACGCCAACCAGCTTGCAAAAAGCTGCTCGTGGCAGAAATAGCGCGTGCTTAAGGTGAGTTGTGCAGGAACGCTGAGCTTCATGTTCCCGTCGGGCTCACCTTAGCAAGCCAAGGTTGGAGCACTTATCTTCGTCTTGAAAGACCTTTCACATAGTCAACAGGCTTCCAAGGTAAGTAAGTGTGTACTTTCTTCGAGCGCCACCCCAAATCGTCCTCCTTATAGACGGGAATCCGGGCAAAAGGTGAGGGTGTTCCCGTCAAACTCACCTTACAAAAGGTGAATACGTTCCTGCTAGGCTCACCGGTGATCGCCACTATCAGGAACCAAGCCTTTATTTTTATAAAAAGTTCCATAATTGAAATAGGTAGTTTGTGAGCGAGCCAGAGTGTTCCTGTAGAGCTCACCACAAAAAAAGGGTGAGCTGTTCCCGTATAGCTCACTCTCAGAATCTCTTCATCCGCAATGACCTACAGGTCATATTCCGACGGTTATGGAAGCAAGCGATGAAAGGTGAAGCGTTCCTGTAATGCTCACCTTTCACCATAAACCTCCCAACAAGGGTAAAAGGTCAATCATGAATGCCAAGTTGTGGCTGAGTAGAAATACATGTTTGAATAGAAATTAAAAATCACTATTTCATGCTCTTTTTGCATGTCATATCTATTACCGTGTCGCACATCCGCTGAAAAGCTAGTGAAATACCTTGCTCATAGTATCGATTCTTCAAGTAGCCTCAAGAATTGTTAAAGGTGGCCACTATAATGGTTGAATGCATTATTCCTGGATACAGCAGCAGCGCAGAACATGACGCAAGCTCTCTCCGGCATGCTGCCATCCTTATCCAAAAGGTCCGCGATGCCGCGGCGGGAGCGAACAGCAATTATGTGTGTAGGATTTCAAACACAACACAGACGGAAGGGATGGGCAGGGCAGTCAAATGGGGACAATGACAGCTCAGGCATCGAAAGGGAGGCGCCGCTGCCCTTTTGATACCGCCGTCCCGTATCGCAGATTGGGAGGTATTTCAAGACCCGCAGAAAGTTGATCGGATGAATGTCGCAGGCTATGACCTTGCATAGCCGGGCACGCCGGAATTCAGGGAAACCTTGCGCGATGCGATTGACGCGCCATGACGGGTCAATGCTTCATCGATTCCTTTGCGGCTATCTGTAACGTCTCTGGAAAGTCCTTCAAGCTTTCACGGAAAAAACGCCGTTCCTTCGCCCGGAGTGTCGACATCAGTCGTGTAAGCCGCTCAACAGCAGAATAAGCGTCCTTGGACAATCCTCGTTCATGAGTACAAAACCAGGCAGACTCCAACAACAGATTAGCAAGCTGGAGTGGCCCATAGTGGGCGCGGCCCGCGTCATGTTCTTCTAAAGCATAGGCGGCGACACTGGACCAATTGGTATAGCCCTTGGCTTGCGAGAATGGTGCATGAAAGGGCCGGGTTGCATCTAATACCTGTTTCACCGTCAGTGGAGATTGTGCACGAAAAAGCCCTTCGGCATTGGCGCCACGGCATCGACCGCGTACGATACGCAGTAGGAAGATGGTATTCCATGCCGAACCTCCGCCTACGCCGAAGCGATCACATATCCACTCAGAGAGGCCGATCCAGCGCAATGCCTGGGTCTGCACCGATTGCTCACTCTGCTCGCGCGCCGGATCAATCATGCCGTTCTTCCAGCACAGCCACAGCGTCAAGCCGATGTTAGCCGCAACATCCTGCGCTGCATCAATCGAATCGGCTTCATAAGCTGCCTGCAATGCCTCAGAAAAGTCGGTGATCGCCTGCGATGCTGCATGCATCCGCTCAGCAAGTGTTAGACCTTTAAGGTTCATGGCCATCGCCTTATGCACGAGAGCCCGGAGGTTGAGATACTCAAAACGTACGCGCGGGTTATAACGAATGACCGGATGCAGGTTAACGTCGCCGGCGAGACGCTCGAGTTCGGCGTGAGCGGCTACCTGTTCGCCCCGCGCATAGTGATTCCAGGCACGTGCAATGAATGCCATCGCTGAGAAGGTCGGCACGGAAGTCTCGCCGCACGGCTTGGGAAGCCGGACAAGCCGTTTCAGGGCATCCTGACTGCGCTCCAGATGACCATGTTTGCGCCATGCCAGACATTCTTTCAATACGGACAAGGCGGCCTGAAAATTGTCTTGTGCCGAGCGCTGTGCGGCAAGGAAGCTTTCCGCCACGTTTGTATCCGATGCAAGCGGAAATCCGTCCTGCGCCACGCGCATTGCCTGCGTGAGTTGGTTCCAATAGGTGACGTCCTGCATCACATACTTGACAGGGTCACGGCGAAGCAATTCAGTGGAGCCCAACCCAAGAAAATGTGACAACGTTTCCATGTCCACGCTAACACCCTGGGCGCGGATCTGCAGGCGCGCCGCATTGGCTGGGGCTATCCAGAACGGTCCATGGCTGCGCCGCATCGGGCTCAACAACTCGGGAGGAGACGAGCGGTCACGCCCCCATCCGACAATGACGCCCCACTTGGCAAAATCCGTGAAGGCCCGCGAAATCATCATGCGTAAGTTTGCGTTGCCGGGGAAGCGCGCCTGTACCACAGAGACCGTTATGCTACCTCCGTCGGTCTGCTCGGCGTAGTAGACGCGCAGAAGCAACCAGAGCGATTGAAACCGGACCGTGTGCCCGTTTACCCGATACGGTGGAGCGATGTCGATTTCGATTGTCGTGGTAGTGGATGTCATGGCATCGATGTCGTCATGTGAGCTTTGAGGCAATCCCGAGATGTTACAGAGGTTACGGTTTGTTGATTGGCGGATTATGGTTTGCAGCCTAAGATTCCGCTCACGTTGGGCTCAACTACAACATCATTCGAATATATTTGCAGAGGACATACTATGAAAACACTCGCTCGCCTGTCATGGGGGATGACGATCTCCTGTATCGCCTTGATAGCCGCCAACGTCGCTCACGCTGTCGATGCTCGCATCGAACGCTATGATTTTTCGCCTCTATTTCAGAAGGCCAATGTGCAGGGGACCTTTGTACTTTTGGATGCGCAGTCCGGAAAAACCTTGCGCTACAACCCAGAACGGGCCCGGACACGCTTTTTGCCGGCCTCGACCTATAAGATCCCCAATTCTATAATCGCTCTGGAAACCGGGGTGGCTACAGGTGCGGATTTTTCCCTTAAATGGGATAGCATGCTTGTCCCTCGACAGTCCTGGTGGCCTCCGGTATGGGCACAAGACCACACGCTACGAACAGCGTTGTCCAGCTCAGTGGTTTGGTATTACAAGGAACTTGCCCGTCGGATTGGCCCGGAGCGCATGCAGTCGTACGTGGACCGTTTCGACTACGGCAACCAGAACATTTCCGGTGGAATCGACCAGTTTTGGCTCAGAGGCGGATTGCGGATTTCTGCCGACGAACAAATCAAGTTCTTACAACGCTTCTATGACGGGAAACTGGGTGTTTCCGAACGTACGACCCAGACCGTCAAGGATATCCTGGTACTGGAGCAAACCCCAGACTATCGACTTAGCGGAAAGTCAGGCTGGGCTGGAATGGGTGATCCTACTGTATCTCAAGTTGGATGGTTTGTGGGCTATCTGGAACGCGCGGAAAGAGTGTATTTTTTTGCGATTAACATCGACATCAAGAAGCCTGAAGATGCCCAGGCAAGACTATCAATCATAAAAGCTGGCCTTCGCGATCTAGGCCTAATTTAGTAAAGCACGTGCCTCCATGGAAAAGGATTTATACAAATGCGAGTAATCCTTTAATCAGCCTGAAGTGCGACTATTTCGGTTTTCGGCGCCGTGGAGGCATTCTCTTGTCCGGCTTACATATTTCCGATGCGTACTCGGTCGTCACTGGCCGTGTTTCGGATCGGTGCCGTCATTGCGCCGCTGCCGAAACAGATATCACTTTTCGAAGTCATCGAACCCCCTCCTCATGTTTATGGTATTTGCAACTCTTGCGCAAGGCGCATATATTCGTTCTTTCGGCAAAAGGACAGCAAATCGATTGTTCCGCTGACGAGGTCGACAACGGCAGATGCGTGGCACCTGCCTTAACGGCATAGCCGGGACAAACAATGGATTATTTCTGAGCATGACTAGCCAGCGCAATCAATCAAAAATTGTTATTGCACTTCGAGAAGCAGACATGCCACTCGCGCATGCGATTCTTGGAGATGAATTCAATCTGGTGTTCTGCCATACGCTTGAAGCGGCATATGCTGCTATTGGCGACGATGTGGCTGCGGTTGTCTGCGGTGTGCATTTCGCCGAAGGATCCGTGTTTGAGCTTTTGCAATTTGTGCGATCAAAACCTACGGCCGGCAAACTACCATTCTTTATACTGCTCGATACCAAAGGCCGATATCATTATTCGCCAGCGATCGTGCACGGCCTGCGTGCTGCTGCTAAAGCGCTGGGTGCTACCCAGTTCACTGACTTGGGCAGTCTTGCGGAAAAAGTAGGCAAGGACGAGGCTGCAGAGGTGCTACGTCGCGGACTGCGAGAGGTGATCGCCGCGCAAGGGAGCTAAGCAGAGGTAGTGTGTTGACGCTGCTATGCTTGATGAGGCATATGGAAAACAACTAATTTGCATTGGGCAGCTCGCGGACATGATCCAGATCCGGGTAACCGGCCAAACCGATGAGTGAGTAATGCGACGTCAGGAGTGCTTGTCACGCAAGGCCACCGAGTATTCGCCGGCTAAGGAGCGGAGAGTGGCCGAGATGCGTTAACTGCGCGTTGAAGCGTCCTCGGGTGGAGGAAACCTGCGGCAGGTAGTAAGTAATAGCAAGTCGTAGATAATCTTCAGACCGCCCGCTATTACAAGTGGCCATCCAAAAACCGATACGCCTAGTAGATAACCAGCAAGCATGGGACTTACCGCGGAAGCTAGGCTGCGCGGGACAGCCGTTACACTTGCAGCGGCTGCACGTTCCTCAGGATTCACGACAGCCATCACGTACGAACTGCGCGTAGGCACGTCCATCTGCGATAGCGCGCTTCTGACCAGTAGCAGAGCAATCGCCCATTCCAGGGTTGGCATAAATGGAACGAGAACCAACAGGATGTTCGCCGGGAGGTGCGTGAACACCATAGTGTTCACCAAGCCAATGCGGTTCGAGATCCTTGCGGCGACGAGATACGAGAATGCTGAAAGCACCCCGGTCCAGAAGAAGATTGTTCCGGCTACCACCGTGGATAGCTCGAACTTCTGAAACAGCCATAGTGCAACCAGTGACTGAACAACGAACCCGCCACCAAACGCATCGAGGCTGAACAACGCCGCTAGAATGTAGACGATACGCTTTGATTTGCGTAGCGGTGCTGGCTGTGCACGACCTTCTAATTCAACGCGATGCGGGACACTACGATAAATGAACCCGCATACCAGCCCGATAATACCGTAGAGGATAAACATGAGCTGCATGACGACCTTCCTGTCCACCTCATGTGAGATAACAAGGTAGTCAGGCACTGCGGCGAATAGTGCACCTAGGGCGGCGAGGAGCGCACCGACCAGACTATAGCGAGCGAACACGGCTGTCCGTTCGTTGTCATTGACGCTTTGGGATATGAGCGCATGTTCAAGCGGCAGAAAGACGCTCACGTCGCCGCTTGACGGATTCAGCGTGCCCACGGCGGCAACGATCAACAATGGCCAGAAGTTGGTGATTGCGGCGAAACCTAACCCCGTTGCTGCCATCAATAATGCTGCCATCAGAAGCAGGCTTCGATACTGGAAACGCCAGGCGTACAGGCCTACAAGAAGCGTGCAAATACCAGACCCGAGCAGCGTCGCCGTAGCAATGACACCGACTTGAAACGGCCCCATTCCGAGGGAAATCAGGTAGAGCGGTAACATCAGGCTGACGTAGCCATCGGCGAACGCACGTAACCCTCTTGTCCAGAGGACTCTACGCAATAACGTTAAGTTCATTTGCCGCTGGCGATGATAAGGAGAGGGCACGATACAGACATTGAACTAGTAGCTCATTCCGAGCAAATCCTCTTTTTGCGGTGGCAGCCGAATCGGTGACTCGGTCGAATCACAGAGGAGAACCCAAGTTTTGAGCAACGAAATTGGTCGAGCAAAGGTCCGTAAGACTAACAGAGCGATGAACGTACCGATCATATTTTGAATGGATAAAATGCTACAATATTGCAACTGAGTTGCATAAATTGGTATCCCTGCGCGTCCTTGTCCAATTCTACATGTCCTATAAACGACTGTTCCCACAGCAAATAAGACTCTATACCGTCATGTTTCTGGTATGGGGAGTCCTGTTCGCTCAATGGGTTGGGCTTGCACATCGTATTGAGCATTCGACACTTGGGCAGGACGATATCGTCCTTAGTATTCAAAAGAGTGAAGGAAAAGGAGCGCTAGACAAAAGCGTCTCGCATTCATGTAATGCGTTTGATGCCGCTGCGCTCGGGGTAGCACTGCTCAGTGCAACGTCGATAGTTGCGCTTCTGACCTATGCTCAGGCAAGAGAAACACGAGCAACGGATTCTTCTTGGAATGCCGTATTTTTTGGTCATTTTCACTCCCGTGCACCGCCTTTAGGTTGATTTCAAAGTAAAGCAACACATTATGCGACCTCATTATTGAGGCCGCTTCAGACTTTTTGAATCAATTTTTAGGACTCACCATGCACGTGCAACGCACTCTGCTGGCTAGGGCGGTATTGGCCGCGCTCGCCGGGGTAACAACCGCATCTTATGCCCAACAGGAACAGACTCTTCCTGAAGTCATTGTCACAGCCACACCTTTCAACGCTCCGGAAACTGCACAAATTCTCGCCCCCGTGCGGGTTCTTTCAGGGAATGAACTGCGCAATAAGCTAGAAGGCTCGCTCGGAGATACCTTGTCGCATGAATTAGGGGTTTCGACCTCCAGTTTTGGGGCCGGTTCTTCTCGACCCATTATTCGAGGCCTTGGCGGACCGCGCGTTCGGATTATGGAAAACGGGATGGGCGTCTCGGATATTTCGACCATCTCCGAAGATCATGCGGTTGGTACGGAGTCCGCGACCGCGCGTCAAATAGAGATTCTACGAGGCCCAGCAGCTTTGCTGTACGGGTCGGGTGCTATTGGTGGTTTGGTGAATGTAGTCAATGAACGCATCCCAACCCGTCTTGAAGAGCGCCCGACTGGCGAGGTCGAGGCTCGTTATGGAACAGCCGATAATTCTAAGGCACTATCGTTCTCCGTAGACGGTTCAGCCGGCCAGATTGGCTTGCACGTGGACGGCGGCATACGCGATGCAAGCGACTACAAGATTCCAGGGTTCGCGGTCCTTGGAGATCCGACATCGGCATCCGGGCGCTTGCCCAATTCTTACGCGCGCCAAAACAGTCTCGGCTTCGGTGCCTCTCATGTTGGTACATGGGGGCATATCGGCGCGTCAGTGAGTGCGTTCAATAGTCGGTATGGCATTCCAACGGAAGAAGGTGCGCAGATTCACTTGGAGCAGATGCGCTATGACATAGACGCATTAGTGAAAGAGCCACTATCTGGTTTCGACACCTTCCGGGTCAAGTTCGGCAATACCGATTACAAGCATACCGAGTTTGATCTGGAAGGCATTGCAGAAACCAATTTCTCAAACGACGCTTTCGACTCACGGTGGGAGCTTACGCACAAACCCATTGCGGGATGGCGAGGCACCTTTGGTTTCCAGACTGAAAATTCTGATTTCTCTGCGCTCAGTGCCGATGGCGGTCCAAACACTGTGCCGGCGACAAAATCCAGGTCTTTTGCAGGTTTTCTGGTTGAAGAAAAGGAGTTCGGTCCGGTACGAATGAATGCCGGCCTGCGCCTAGAAAAGGTCAAGAGAGAGCCAGACACCGGGCAAGACCGCTCCTTCAATCTGTCGTCCTATTCAATAGGCGGCCTGTGGACATTTGCCCCTGGATTCGAATTCGGACCGACCTTTTCAATCGCCCAACGGGCGCCTTCGACAGAGGAACTGTATTCGAGCGGGCCTCACCACGCTACCGAGACATTGGACCGTGGTAATGCGCTCCTAAACAAAGAGACGTCCCGTAACCTTGAACTGACATTGCAAAAGACTTCGGGCCTCGTGCGCTGGAAAGCCAACATTTTCCAGAACCGCGTAAAGAACTTTGTGTACGGGCAGATTACCGGAAATCTGTTCGATGATGAAGGCAATCCTGGCGACGAGTTCAGCGAACGCATCTATAGCCAGGCAGACGCTACCATTCGTGGAGCAGAGGCCGAGCTCAGCTATAACGCGCGTGGTCAAGGCCTCTCAGGGCGTGTATTCGCAGACACTTCGCATGGACGATTGGACGGCGCAGGAAACCTTCCGTTGCAACCAGCGACACGGATAGGTGTTGATGTCGGGCACAGGCAGGGAGCATGGAGAAGCGGCGCAACACTTGTGCGAGCTCAGCGGCAAGACCGCCTGGCGTCGTTTGAAACAACACCGACGGCTGGCTATACCCTGTTAGACGCAAACCTGTCTTATACCCAGCGTTATGGTGCAAATCAAGTAACGTGGTTTGCCATTGCAAGAAATCTATTAAACGAAGAAATCCGACTTTCAACGTCGCTTCTGAAAGATGTCGCGCCGCGTCCAGGCCGTAGCCTAGTGCTTGGTGTACGCACACAGTTTTGAGCGAAAAACTACATGCGTTGAGCGGATTTAGTTCTTGAGGACTTACCTCTCAAGAATTATTGCAGAAAGAGCGCCCTATACGACGTTGTAGGGCGCGCTCCAAGATATTGGAGTCTGGGTTGCAACGGCTTAGATATAGATTATGCTTTGCGTGATACTATACCCCCCTATAGTATATATGCTGCATTGGGGAAATCATTGGCTCACACGACCAAAGAAAAGGCTAAGTTACTTGCCCGGGTGCGACGAATTCGCGGCCAAATTGAGGCGCTTGAACGAGCCCTGGAAGCCGAGAGCGGTTGTTCAGAAGTGTTGCAGCTTCTGGCGGCCACGCGTGGCGCAATGAATGGACTAATGGCTGAGGTCATCGAAGACCATATTCGCGAACATGTGGCCAATCCGGCAATTCAAAGCGACGCCGAGCGAACCAAGGGCGTCGACGAACTGATCGGCGTCATCCGGACTTATCTGAAGTAGGTTGACCCTATGGCTGCCAAATCGCCCTGCATTGAACTGTGCAAGTTCGATGGCAGAACCGGAATCTGCACCGGATGTCTTCGAACACTCACTGAGGCACGAGACTGGAAAAAGATGAGCGACCATCGCCGTCATCAGATTCTCAACGAGCGCGCGCGTCGCGAAAGAAAGCTGGCATGCAAGTGAGCAAGCCTGCGATAGAGGAAACAATATGAGTAACGCAAGAAATCACGACAACGCGTTTTCCGGCTGGAGTCATGACCACATCTTTGATGAGGGCAGCCCTGTGGCCGAACGCGGCACGCGGCTCGTCATGTGGATTACCGCAGTCATGATGGTCGTCGAAATTATTGCTGGCTGGTGGTATAACTCGATGGCGCTTCTTGCCGACGGTTGGCACATGAGCTCCCATGCCCTTGCTATAGGACTGAGCGCCTTCGCTTACTCGGCGGCTCGCAAGTACGCCAAGGACCCGAGGTTTGCGTTCGGCACTTGGAAAATCGAGATATTGGCGGGATATACCAGCGCCGTGTTCCTGCTTGGGATTGCCGCTTTGATGGCATTCAGTTCTGTCGAGAGAATCTTTTCTCCACAGCCTATCTACTATCGCGATGCGATTATCATCGCCGTGGTTGGTTTGGTAGTGAATGTCGTATGTGCGTTCATTCTCGGCGGAGCTCACCATCATCACGGCGAGCAAGGCCACCACCATGGGAGCGGTCACGACCATGGACATCACCATGACGACGCCGATGGTGGACATCATCATCACGACCTCAATCTCAAATCGGCTTACGTGCATGTCATTGCAGATGCCGCTACGTCGGTCCTTGCGATTGCCGCACTCGTGGGAGGCTGGTTGTACGGCTGGGCATGGCTGGACCCGGTCATGGGTATCATCGGCGCCGTACTGGTGGCGGTCTGGGCGAAGAATCTGATTGTGGATGCCGGTAAGGTGCTTTTGGACCGCGAGATGGATGCACCTGTTGTCGCGGAAATTCGCGAGGTAGTCGAGAGCAACGTCGAAAATGGACCGACGAAGCTGGTTGACTTGCACGTCTGGCGAGTTGGCCGGCAGGCTTATTCGTGCGCTCTGAGTGTACTCACTCACGACGCGAATCTTACGGCGAGTCAGATTCGTGACAATCTTGCAGTCCATGAAGAAATCGTGCATTCCACAATTGAAATTCATCACCGCCCTACGGTGTGAACCTTTAGATGCACGTCAGATCACGGGGAAAGTAACGCAACCGGGATTCCTAGTTTGAGCCGCTTGTCCCCGTGTGATTCGCCCAATTATCGGCACTGAAACTGGTCCAGACCACGACATCCCCGTATCATAAGGTCGGTACCAACACTTGATTAACACAGGTGCGGAATACAATGGCATCGGTCGCGTGGTGCATTGTCAGCCCCGGCTGATAGTGGGCACAGGACGTCCAATGTAGAGATTGTCGATTGACGACTCCTGCTTCTTTTCTACATCGCGTTGACCAGCACGGCCTTTGACGCATCTGCCGCGGCGTCGCTCTCCATGACGAGAATTCGGCTCTGCGGCGCTTCCTTCGAAGACAGTGTGGTGGTGACTTCACGCAACGGACCGATAGCTGTGCCGTTGGCCATTCCCTTGGGATTGGTCTTGAAACTGGCCACCGGCGTAGTCTGACCGCTCACATAGACGCTGTAGACCGTGTCGGCCTTGAGGTTGAACAGTGAGACTTCAAGCGAATCGATCACGCCGAGGTTGCGCGCCACGATGAATCCTTTGCCGCTGCCGGATACCGGCTTCAATGCGATGTTGACCGGATCGAGGTTCACCCGGGATATCAGTTTCGCCGTGCCATCACCTGCGGATGCTGCATTCGACACATACACTAACGCCTGCGGCGCCTGGCCGACGGGCACTCTCGCAACCACTTTATTGGCGGCAGTGTCGATCACGTCCACTGCATCGCCGTTTTCCAGGCCGACGTACATGCGGCTGCCATCGTCGGACACCCAGATGCCATGCGGTAAGGCACCCACCGGAATCGTCGTCAACAGTTTCGGCACATTTTCCGTAGTAAACACCTTGACGGCGTTTTCGCCACCGACCGTGACATAGGCGAGCGTGCCCGCAGCCGTCCTGGCGAACCCCAGGTGATTGGTGATCATGCCAGTGTCGAGCACGCCCTTGACCTCGAGTGTGTTGGCATCGATGCGCGTCACCTTGCCGACATCCTTGTGTGTCATCCAGACTTCCTTATGGTCCGGCGTAAACTGCAGGAACGGTGAGAACGGGCTCACCACGGGAATGCGCTTGACGATTCGATGGGAAGCGACGTCGATCACATCGACTTCAGGAGTGAAGCTCGATACCGCAAACGCGAGTTTGCCGTCAGGATGGAACAGCACCATGCCCGGTCCCGGTGCCGTCTCGATACGACCGGTTTCCTTGTACGTGTTCGGGTCGATTACCGAAATATAATTTTCTCCGCGTACGACCACCCAGACTTCCTTGCCGTCCGCGGTAAAGAAACCCTCATGCGGCGACCGACCAATATAGGCAATGCCCTTGACCTTGTTGGTGCCGGTGTCGATGAAGGTCACGGAGTTGGAGCCATTGGACACAGCGATCAGCGTCTTGTGGTCTGGCGAGAAACCAAGGCCATGTACGTTGATTTCGCCTTTGTAAAGCGGTGACAGAATATCGGGGCGCTGGTTGCCCAGCTTGATCTGACCCAGCAACGTATTGTTGGCAGGATTGACTACCGAGATAGTGTTGCTGTTCTGGTCGGCGGTGTACACCCTGTCCTGGCTGCCGGGCAGCGCCCACGCAGCACTAACAAACAGCACGCCGGCGGATATGGCCACAAATTGTGGAAATGTGTTCATGGGTTTTTCCTATTGATGGTGGATTTACCGGTGCTTCGCTTTTTTTGCCTGGTAGCGCTGCAGCCATGCCTGCATGATGCGGATTTCGTTCTGCTGCTCGGTGATGATTCCTCGCGCCAGGTTTTGCATTTCCGGGGCTGTCGAATAGAGCAGCACGGCCTTTGCCATGTCGATGGCGCCCTGATGGTGCGGAATCATCATGGTCACGAAGTCATGCTCCGCCACGCCGTCCATGGGCGCGCGTTTCATGCCGTCGTCCATCACTGCCATGGCATCGTCGATCAAGCTGGAAAACGGTTTCGCGGTGCTGGCGACGAATGCCGGGGGCGGGGCCACCGGCTGGGCAGCATGAGACTGTGCGGCATGATGATTGTGATGATGTTGCATGTGTTGGGCTTGCTGTGCCATGGCAGGCAGCGCCAGTATGGCAAGCGTGATCATCGTCATGAGAGTTCGCGCTACGGGCTGCGTTTTCGCAGTCGCGATGGCACTTGTCCTGGGGATCATCAGCTTTTCTCCAATTGTTCGTACACCGCAGTGGCGATGCGGGTCAGTTCCGCCTTGCCAATCCCGGCCGACAACGCATACCCGAACTTGCCGTCGATCCAGTAGAACACGTTGACAGGACCTTCCTGCGCAAAGCGAAAACCGGTATCGCTGTTGTGCGCCTGTTCGGTCGACACATAGAGCGTGAGTCGTTGGCCAGCGGCATCGTGGTACATGAACTGCGCTACCGGTCCGCTCTGGCCAGGCAGCAGCCGGCCACCGATTAACTCATAACCCAACTTGCCGAGCTTGGGTGGCCGTATTGGCGTGCCGAGCCGCTTCGATAACCAGGTAACCAGCTGGTCTTCCTGGTCTGCGCCGATCTCGACCGGATGGCGTACATCCGGGCTGTACACCACATGTGCGATGGCCGCCTGGCGGGCCAGTGCCGAAACCTTGATGCTTTCCGGCTGCGCAGGCATCGTTCCCCGCGCCAGCATCGAGGCGGGCACGTTCGCATGTAAAAACCAGCCTGCCAGCCCACCAGCGAAGGCGATCGCCAGTCCGGCGGCAATCCGCTGGCTTCCTTTCAGCCAGCGATGCCGGATCGATGCAGGCCGGACGACCAGTGCCGATGGAATCGGTTCGTCCAGTACGGGATTGAACAAGGCGCGCAACTCTTCCTTTTGCCGGCGATATGTCTGCAAGCGCTCGGCCTCGCCGGGTCGTGCGGCGAGATATGCCTCGATGTCGGCGCGCCGTGATGCCGGCAGCAAACCGTCGACATATGCATGCAGATCCGCTTCAGTAACGGTGTTCTGGTTCATTTGACGACCTTTAATGGCGTTACAAGCGGACGTCCTTCCATGATGGCCCGCAGGCGCTCCCGACCGCGAGACAGACGCGACATGACGGTTCCAATGGGAATGCCCAATGTTGCCCCGATGTCTTCGTAGCTCATTTCCTCCAGTGCGACGAGCAGCAGGATTTCCCGCTGCTCGGCAGGCAGCATTCGTAGTGCCGATTCCATGTCCCGTATTTCCAGACCAACCATCTGGGTTGCATTGACGGCCGGCTCCGGCGTCTGCTCGTCCAGCGCTTCTGTCGGAAGGAGCGCCTTGCGGGACTGGTCGATGTAGAGGTTATGCATGATGCCGAACAGCCAGGCACGCATGTCGCTGCCGGGCCGCCACGAAGATAGCTTGCTCCAGCCACGCTCCATCGTGTCCTGTACCAGATCATCAGCCGCTGCGCGGTTACCCAGCAGCGCCCGCGCGTAACGGCGCAGCCGGGGAATGCAGGCAACCAAGTGAGCGCTCTTATCTTCCATGTGTGACCCGTTCAAGCTTCAATGTCTATCGACTCAATAATTGATGCATCGCTTCCATGGCGGATCTCCTCGTCGGGTGAGCCAGGGTACCAAGTGGAACCCTTGGTTTGGCGTTGGCGGGCTTCAATAGGCAGACGCTACATTCAGTTTAGGATCGATTTGCCAGGTTTCGTTGACAAGCAGACCATCGCGGTAGGTCAATACGTAGCGCACCTTGATGGGCATCTTGCCTTCAAATAAGACGTTGGAGGTAATTGTCGAGCCCTTGGGATTGATGGATTCTTCCATCTGGCTGATGGTCACCTTCAGCGGGCCGGCCTTGCCAAACTTCTCCCAGACGGCGCGGATGCTGTCCTTGCCGGTATAGGTGCCATCCAGCGGTCCACCCACCCAGTTCAACTGGGCGTTGTCGGCATAACCGCGTAGCAATACCTGGGTATCGCCCGAGCCAATGGCAGCAAAATGTGTCCTTGCAGCATCTTCAGCCGGGCTGGCAATCGCGCTGCCGATCAAGCCCAGCAACAGGGCAGAAGCGGTTAATATGGATTTCATGGTGGCGATCCTTTTTGAAAAAATAGGTTGTAGTTTGCAGGCCTACAACTGGGTATACGGAACCGCTGCCGTTTTATTCCATTCACTTCAAAAGATTTTATAGAGTTGCCGGCGAAGGTAGTCATCCGGTAATTAAAACATCAGTTCATTGATTAGCCAGCCGAAGAGGATGAGAGCAGGCAGTAAAGACTGAAAACTTGACCGGCAAACTGCTGAAAAGCGGCTAGTCAGGCTTTTCGCAGTAGGTGCAAAATACAAGACCGGTTTCACAATTTGGTAAAGATAAAGGAGTCAAGGAATGTCGCTGGAAAAAATGCCCGCCTTCGCCAGGTACATGATTGCCCTCTTGCTGCTGACCGCCGCGGCCAGCGTCTGGGCGCAGGAAACGCAGCTGCATGCCGCTGCAAGAAAGGGCGATGTAGCGATGCTCCATACTCTGCTCAACAAGGGAGCCAGAATCGACGGCCGGGACGAGAACGGTGCGACCGCATTGCTGGTCGCCACGCACAACAATCAGGTGGACGCCGCCAGAGTACTCATTCAGGCCGGTGCCGACGTCAACGCAAAGGACGGCATCCACGACAGCCCTTATCTTTATGCCGGCGCACGCGGGCATAACGAGATCCTGAAGATGACCCTGGACCATGGCGCGGACCTGAAAAGCACGAACCGCTATGGCGGCACGGCACTCATCCCCGCCGCGGAGCGGGGTCTCGTCAACACCGTACGCATATTGATCGACGCCGGCGTGGATGTGAACCACGTGAACAACCTGCAATGGACAGCATTGCTTGAGGCGATCATCCTGGGAAACGGCGGACCACGCCATACGGAGGTCGTGAGACTGCTGGTTGAAGCGAAGGCCGATGTCAACATCGCTGACGGCAATGGCGTCACATCGCTCCAGCATGCCCGCCGGCGCGGCTTCAAGGCCATAGAAGATATCCTGGTCCGGGCAGGCGCGCGCTGACAGCAAGCAGATTTACTGCGACCTCAGGGCAGGGGAGTTGAACTCCTTCCAGGAAATCATTGCGGCCAATGCCATTTGACCGCCGCCTTTTTCAATCAGGCATAGATGTTTTTCTTCGCGCATACGGAATGAAAAAGCATCGATGCCACTAGAGTCAAGCCTTCTTCAACTGTTCGGCAACCGGCAATTTCCGCAAGCGCTTTCCTGTCGCTGCAAAAATTGCGTTCGTCAGCGCTGGTGTGACAGCCGATGTGCCGGGTTCGCCAATGCCGCCGGGTTTATCGCTGCTCGGCACGATATGCACTTCCACCCGCGGCGCTTCAGTGATACGCATTACGCGGTAATCGCCAAAGTTGGATTGTTGTACACGGCCTTTGTCGAGTGTGATCTCGCCCCAGAGCCCCGCGCTGAGGCCGAAGATGACACCGCTTTCGATCTGCGCCACGACCGTGTCGGGATTCACGACCTGACCACAATCCACTGCGCAGACAATGCGATGGACCCGCACTTGCCCTTCCGCATCGACTGAAACTTCCGCCACTTGCGCCATGTAGCTGCCGAACGCAAACTGCACTGACACCCCGCGTCCAGCTCTGGCGCCCTTGGTGTCCGGCATGGGCTTGCTCCAGTCCGCCTTCGCTGCAGCGAGCTCAAGCACGCGGCGCATGCGCGGCTCCTTATCAAGCAATACCTTGCGGTAGGCGACGGGATCCTGCTTCGCTGCCGCAGCCAGTTCATCGATGAAGCTTTCGACCACCCATATATTGTGCGTCGCCCCCACACCCCGCCAGAACGCAGTTGCTATCGGCGGTTCGTGACGCAAGAATTCCACCCGTACATTCGGGATGGCGTACGGCATGTCTTTTGCCCCTTCGACGGCGTCGGAGTCCACGCCGTCTTTCATCGCCTCCGGAGCGAAACGGGACATGATCGACGAACCGGTAATCTTGTGCATCCACGCTACCGGCATCCCCTTGTCGTCCAGTGCCGCCGATATCCGGTCGTAGTAGTAAGGCCGGAACATGTCGTGCTGGATGTCTTCTTCGCGAGTCCAGATGAACTTGATGGGCGTACCCTTCATCTGGCGGGCGAACTGCACAGCCTGTGTCGAAAAATCGGTTTCGAGACGGCGGCCGAACCCGCCGCCGATGTAATGGTTGTGCACCGCGACCATCTCGGTCGGAAGGCCCAGGACCTTTGCCGCCTCGCCCTGCGTCGTGGCCGGCACCTGCGTTCCGACCCACAAGTCGCAGCGGTTTGCCTCTACCTTCACCGTGCAGTTGATCGGCTCCATCGTCGCGTGAGCGAGAAAGGGCATCTCATACACCGCCTCGACCCTGCGCTTGGAAGCGGAAATTGCCTGCGCCGCCCGCCCATCGTTTCTTGCCACCGCACCAGGCAACTTCGCTGCCTTGTCTGCCATCTCCCTGACGATCGTTTTGGTGGTAGCGCTTGCATGCGCACCGTCTTCCCAAGTGGGCGCCAGCGCCTGCAAACCCTGGCGTGCAGCCCACATATGATCGCCGGCCACGGCAACCGCATTGTCGAGCTTGAGGATGCGTCGTACACCTGGCACCGACTTTGCCTTCGCTTCGTCGAACGCTTTCAGTCGTCCGCCCGGAACGGGGCTGCTTGCCACGGTGGCAACGAGCATTTCCGGCAGCCTTGCATCAATGCCGAACTTAGCACTGCCGTTGATCTTGTCCGGCGAATCGAGACGCCGCACCGGTTTGCCGATCAGCCTGAATTCGGACACGGGCTTGAGCGTCACCTCTTCCGGCATAGGCAATGCTGCAGCAGCGTCGACCAGCTCGCCATAATGCAGCGTTCGGCCTGTCGGAACGTGGGTCACCACGCCGAGCCGCGCATTGCAGGTGGAGGGATCGACATTCCAGCGCTGCGCCGCAGCCGCGACGAGCACGGTGCGTGCCTTGGCACCAGCTTGGCGCAAGGGTTCCCACGCGCCGCGGACGGACGTCGAGCCGCCGGTGACCTGGCCGCCCAGGAGCGGGTCGGCATACAGCTTGTTGTTTGCCGGTGCCTGTTCCAGCCTCACCTTGCCGAGGTCTACTTCGAGTTCTTCGGCAAGCAGCATCGGCATCGATGTGAAAGTGCCTTGTCCCATTTCCACCTTGTGGATGATGAGTGTGACCAGCCCTGATTGGTCGATGCGGATGAACGCATTGTGCGCGAGGCCCGGAGCCCGGTCGGACGCATTGGTTGCTGCCTTGCCTGCCGCACTCTCTGGCGGGCGCTTGTTGCGGTTCTTTTCTTCGGCGCGGCCGGGCAGGGTGAAGCCGATCAGCAGCGATCCCCCAAGCGCAGTTCCCGCTCGCAGAAACGTTCGCCGTGATTGCGAGTCGGGCGCGCCCGCGGGTTCGGCGTCGTTCGTGTCTTCGCTGATTCCAGGATGCTTCATGTCACGCATCCTTTTTCTGAGGGCCGGATGCCGCCACTTTGATGGCGGCACGAATGCGCGAGTAGGTGCCGCAGCGACAGATGTTGCCCGCCATTGCGGAATCAATATCGGAATCGCTTGGATGGGGATTTGATTTGAGCAGCGCAGTGGCTGCCATGATTTGTCCCGACTGGCAGTAGCCACACTGCACCACATCAATCTGTTGCCACGCATCCTGTACGCGCCGGCCTACCGGATCCTGCCCGATCGCCTCGATGGTCACGACTTCCTTGCCGACAACGGAGGACACAGGCGTGACGCAGGAAGCCATGGGTTTTCCGTCGACGTGGACGGTACACGCACCGCACAAGGACACGCCGCATCCAAACTTGGTCCCTGTCATGCCGGCGACGTCGCGCAGTGCCCATAGCAAGGGCATGTCAGGTGGAACGTTGAGGTTGACGGATTTGCCGTTAATGTTAATCGTTGGCATAAAGGCTCCTGTTATGGGCGTCGTTATTAAGCAGAACTAGCCAGGCGGCACCAGACAAGCAGTACTAGCCGGGACGTTTTTCAAAGACACTTTTTGCGACCGGCAAGGCGGAAAAGACATTTGGCCATCCGGCGTAGAACGCGAGGTGGGTCAGTACCTCGGAGGCTTGCGCTTTCGTCATGCCGTTGTCCATTGCCTTGTTGAGGTGATACGGAATCTGCGCAACCTGTCCTGACGCGATGAGGGCGCTGACGGTAACCAGACTGCGATCACGGGATGCAAGTGCGGGCCGGAGCCACAGGTCACGGAACAGGACGTCGCTGGTGTACTGGACGACCCCCGGCGCCACCGCACCATAATCCTGTTCGACACGTGCGGCGCGTTGCGTTTCCGCGGCCTCGTCAAGCGGGAGAAGCTTTTCCGAAGCAGGTGGAAGCTGGTTCGCGCCGATCTTGCGCTGCGTGAAGACCTCTTTCGTCACGTTGACTGCGCTCATGGCGTTGCCCCATCCGGAGTAGAAGGCGAGATGCGTAATGATCTCCGAGATTTCGGCCGGCTTGACGCCGTGATCGAGCGCCAGGTTGACGTGGTACTTCATCTCCGCCGTCTGGTTGCGCGCAATCAGCGCTGCCAGCGTCACGACACTGCGGTCTCGCGCTGACAAATCCGGGCGCTTCCATACGTCCTCAAAAAGACGGTCTTGCGCGTATTTCTCAAGCGCCGGGGCAACCGCCCCGATGTCGCCACGTGGTGCTATTGTCTTTCCTACTTGTTTCGTTTGCGGCTGCTGTCCTTGTGCCGGGGCGGTGATCAGCGAGATTGTGGTTGCAAGAGCGAGACCCAGTGCGGAAAATCGTTTCATGTTCATACCTGACAATCCTCATTTGCGGTATTGGGTATCGGTGACCTTTTCCAGCCACTCCACGTTCTTGCCGTTGACCGTTCCGGTAATGGCGACATGCGTCATGGAGGTGGAAGGGGACGCACCGTGCCAGTGTTTGACGCCCGGCGGGCACCAGACAACGTCGCCTGCACGAATTTCTGCAACCGGTCCTCCCCATTCCTGCGTCCAGCCGACCCCTTCGGTAACGATCAGGTGTTGCCCAGCGGGGTGCGTGTGCCACGCGGATCGGGCGCCTGGTTCAAATGTCACCCGCCCGCCGGAAACCGGCGCTGAGTCCTTTGCCGGGAAGAGCGGGTCGACGCGCACGTTACCGGTAAAGTATTCGGCCGGGCCCTTGGCTGACGGCTGAGAGCCGGCACGAGTAATGGTTTGCGAGGTCTTGTGTTGTTCGCCGCCGGAGGTGGGGGCACCTGTCGTGGCCGCATCGCTTGCATGGACTCCGGCGCAGGCGAGCAGGAGAAGCGGGAGTGCTGTGATTGAAAGGTTTTTCATTTCTTGCTCCAAATCAGGAACGCTGTCCTTTGAGGCGCTGACCGTCGCCAACCGTGAAGGACGCCAGCATGAGAAGAATTGCTCCGCCGATCAGCGTTGCGGCGATTGACATATGGTCCAGGAGCAAGCCGCCGAATGCTGCTCCAAGCATGATGGAGAGTTGAATGGCAGCCACGATCAATCCGCCGCCGCTTTCCGGGTCGTCGCGGATACCTTGGCTCAACCAGGTGGACCATGCCACGGGAATGGCCGAGTTGATGGCGCCCCAGACAATCATCGTCAGTCCCACCATCCATAGCTCGTGTCCCGTGATCAGCATGATGATCGTAACGATACTTAGCGCCATGGGTAGCCATTTCAGCATCGGGTATAAATGTCGGCCGAGCAGGGCACTTGCCCCGTAAGTACCGGCAAACCCGGCAACACCGAGCCCCAGGAGCAGCAAGGAGAGCTGTGGCACCGTTACCTGGGTGTAGGTTTCAAGGAAAGGCCTCAGGTAAGTGAAGGTTGCAAATGCGCCGGCAAAGGTAAGCATGACGCCCAACATGGCAAAGGCCACATTGCGACGTTTCAGCAAGCCAAGAACTTTCCCCAAGGAATTCGCTGCTTGCGGCGGTATGGGAGGCAGACTGACCCATTGCCAGATCAGGTTCAACACAACAATGGGTGCAAGCGCCCAGAACACCCCCCGCCATCCAATGATGCCACCCAGGTAGCTGCCAATCGGTGCGGCAAACGCTGTGGCTACCGCGTTTCCCATATACATCAACCCTAACGCCTTGGGCACGTCGTCTCTCGGGACCAGGCGCATGATCGTTGCCGTGGCAAGCGCCCAGAAGCCGCCAATGGTGAAGCCCAGGAGCGCGCGGGCTACCATCAACACGGCGAAGTTTGGTGCCTCGGCGATCAGGAGCAGAGAGGCCAGCATGAGTCCCGTTAGCGCCATTAACACGGATCGCCTGTCGAAGTGACTTGCGACGGTCGGTATGATCAAACTGGTGCCGACGGCGAAAAGACCGGAAATGGAGATTGCCTGGCCCGCCATGCCTTCTGTTGCATTGAGGTCGTCAGCTATCGGCGTCAGCAGACTGACTGGCATGAACTCCGAAGCGATCAGCATCGCCACGCACATCGCCATTGCGCCGACGGCACTCCATGTCTGCCGTCCCGAGATGATCAGTTCGGTTGTGGACGTCGTCATATCTCTCCTGCGTGCACATTGTTCGTGGTTGGCCGCGTGTCGCGGAATCAGTACGAGGAAGTTTTCGCGCTGGGCGAGCGGGTAGCCACATCAAGCGAAAATGATATCGGCTAAAGAACACTGAAAATCTATTGAAAATTGCATACCCTTATGAATAGGGTGCATGAATGCCCGACGGGATTGCCCTATGATCTGTCATGAATTGATTCACCTGATAAACTTTTCCGCATACAGCAATCTTTGATTAGCCTGCAATGCCACGCGACAACATCAATGACATTCTTGTGTTCCTCGCGGTAGCAAGAGAGCGCAGCTTTACCCGGGCGGCGGCCAAACTGGGCATGTCCCAGTCGGCCCTCAGCCACATCGTTCGTGATCTTGAGGCCCGATTGGGTGTGCGTTTATTATCAAGGACGACGCGCAGCGTCTCCCCCACTGAGGCCGGCGAACGGCTGATCGAGACAGTGGCACCGCGTCTGGAAGAGATTGACGCCGAAATCGCCGCCGTGAGCGAGCTTGGAGACAAGGCCAGCGGGACCATCCGAATCACCGCGATCGATCATGTGATCGACACCGTCCTATGGCCGCGCCTGGCGAAGATATTGCCGCAATACCCGGATCTGCGGATAGAAATCAGCTCCGACTACCGCATGGTCGACATTGCCGCCGAACGCTTCGATATCGGCGTGCGCTACGGGGATCAAGTCGAAAAGGACATGATCGCCGTGCGACTGACTCCCGACATCCCCATGATGATTGTCGGGTCTCCCGGCTATTTCGACCGGCGACCTATCCCGACATCGACTCGGGATTTGTTAAAACACAATTGCATCACGCTTCGCCTGTCCGGCAATGGCGGCATTTACGCGTGGGAGCTTAGGGACGGTGACCGCGACCTGGAAGCACGGGTCAGCGGCCAGGTTACATGCAACAGCGCGTATCAGATGCTTAATGCAGCCCTCAGCGGCTGTGGACTGGCCTTTATTCCAGAGGACATGGCCGGGCCTCACGTCCGGGATGGACGCCTGCTGAGCGTGATGGAGAACTGGTGCCCGGCGTTTCCGGGACTGCATGCGTATTATCCGAGCCGTCGGCAATCCTCTCGGGCATTGAAGCTAGTGATCGACGCGATTCGATACCACAGCTAGCGTCTGCGCCGCAGATGCATCATGCTCGCAAGCTTTTACGCCGTCTTTGAATAAGCTCTTTCGTCAGAACGTACGCATACACCATGGTTGTGGACACCTCGTTATGGCTCAGCAACTCTTGAACCGTATGGATCCATAGCTCGCTTTTCCCATTCGCGATATTCTTCATCCTATTTCATGTAAGGTCAGGCTTAAAAATGACCGCTTGTAAGATAAAAGCGCGAGTGGCTGAAGTGGTTGAGTCGAAACTTCTTAACTCGTCGTTCAATACGGTTTCTCGTGTTCGGCAGGATTGACCTGCATCCGTAAGTCCCTTATTAGGAGTTCATCATGACAAACGATACCGAGCTACGACATCTGCGCCGCTGCATCGAGCTGGCAACGGAGGCGCTGGAGGCAGGAGACGAGCCGTTCGGTTCTGTGCTGGTTGCCGCCGATGGGCGCGTCCTTGCCGAGGATCGCAACCGGGTAAGGACCCTGGGTGATTTAACTCGCCACCCTGAGTTCGAATTGGCGCGCTGGGCGGCGACCAATATGAACGCCGGGGAGCGAGCGACGGCGACTGTCTATACCTCGGGCGAGCACTGTCCGATGTGCTCCGCCGCACACGGCCTGGTCGGTCTTGGGCGCATTGTTTATGTAAGCTCGTCCGCACAACTGGATAACTGGCTTGCCGAGCTGGGCGTGCCGGCGTCGAACCGGATACGGACCTTTCCAATTCAGGAGATCGCGCCGAACATTGCCGTGGAGGGGCCGATCACAGGTCTCGCTGAGCAAGTTCGGGAGCTTCATCGGCGCCATCGGCGCAATAGCTAAAGCGTCCCGTCGGTAGTGTTAGAGGAAGGAATTTGAAAAACTCATCGGCGCAGCCATCGATAGCGGTGTGGACATTGGTGGCTTCAACCTTGAAGTGCAACAAGGCTAAGAGACCTAACCCGGGCATCGAGAACGACGGCTGCTACGCAGCTGCCCCTCGTTTTGCATCACAGTATTTCGAGTGACGTCTTTCATGTTCAATTGAATTCCCGTGGATATCCTGGAATTCAATATATGAATATGCCTTGTATTTCAACTTGTATGCGGTCTGGCCCGGAAGAGCTCAACCATCCAGTCCACAAACACGCGCACCCGCGTGCTCAGGTGCCGGTTCGGTGAATACACGATCGAAATCGGTATGACGTCGGCCGTCCAATCGACAAGTACCGGTATCAACCGCCCGGCATCGATATGTGACTGGACGATGAATGCCGGCATGTGCGCGATACCAAGCCCGGCTAGTGCGGCGGCAAGCAGGGCATTGCCGTCATTAACGGCGATGAAGTGCCGTCCCTTGACGGTCACACGTTCCCCGTCGCGCGCCAGTTCAATCGGCAGTTGTCGCCCGGACCCTGAGAAGAAATAACGCACCAGCATGTAATTATCGTCCAAGTCTCCAGGGTGGCTTGGCTTGCCGTGTTTCTTCAGATAGTCGGGTGTGGCGCAGGCGACAAAGGGAAGGTCGCCAACATGGCGCGCGATCAGTGACGGATCGGTCACCTTGCCTGCCCGAACTACACAGTCCACCCGCTCACTGATCAAATCCGCAGGCCTGTCGCTGACACCAATGTCAAGTTGCACATCAGGATAACGTGCATGAAACGCCGGCAGTGCCGGGATGACCAGTTGCGTAGCGGTTGCGGAGGCCATATCGACCCGCAGGCGTCCGCGCGGACTTGCCTGGGCATGCGCGAGTTCAGATTCAACCTCCTCCCATTCCTCCATGATGCGCGACATACGCTCGTAGTAGGCGGCACCATCATTAGTCATCGAAACACGCCGCGTCGTACGGTTAAGCAGCTTCGTACGCAGGTGTGCCTCGAGTGCCTGTACTTGCTTGGTGAGCGTGTTACGCGGCAAATCCAGTGAGGCGGCAGCTTTCACAAAGCTGCCGGATTCAACCACCCGGGTAAACGCGCGCACTGAGGCGAAGTAGTCCATCGACTGTCCTTTACGATCTTTTCGGCAGTTTATCCTCATTTCAGGAACACTGATGCCCAGTTCGGCATCTTTATCACGTTCATTCATGACTATAGACTGATCCCATCAAAAGTTGAAAGCGAAACCCACAAATTCGCTGGCCAGACAGGGCCATCCATATCGAGGCCCGTCGACATTAAAGGAGAGTCACCATGCAACAAGCGCGCGTTCGAATCTATGAAAACGGTGCACCGTCAGTCATGAAATATGAAGCATCGACAGTGGCCCTGGGCACACCTGGAACCGGACAAGTCCAGCTGGTCCATGAAGCCATTGGCGTCAACTTCGTCGATACCCTGTTCCGCAGCGGCGCGTTCGGCGTACCCCTGCCGTTCGATATGGGGGTCGAAGGCGCCGGCATCGTGGCGTCGGTCGGCAACGGTGTTGAAGGCTGGAAGGCCGGAGACCGTGCTGCTTACTTTTTCACGCCAGGAGCGTATTCCAATGCACGTCTGATCGATGCCAGTGTACTGGTCAAACTGCCGGAAGACATCGGCAGCGATCTGGCCGCAACGTTGCTGACCAAGGGACTGACCGCCTGGATGCTGATCAAGCATGTGCACAAGGTCAAACCAGGTGACATTGTCCTGGTACACGGCGCAGCTGGCGGTGTCGGTTCCCTGGTGGCGCAATGGGCAAAATCGCTTGGTGCGACTGTTATTGCCACAGTCGGCTCGCCATCCAAAGTACAGGGAGTTCGGGATCGCGGTATCAACCATGTGCTGACGACAAATGACCCTGAATTTCTGGCGAAGGTGAGTGCAATTGCCGAGTCCCGCGGTGTGGATGTGGTCTACGAGTTTGTCGGCAAGGCCACCTTTGCACTATCGACAGCTGTGCTGCGCTCTGGTGGCACGCTGGCACATGTAGGTAACGCGTCCGGAGCGCCTGCTGCTGCTGACAAGGCGGGACTGCCAGAGCGCGGTATCCGCTATGTGCAGCCCACCACATCCCAATATGTCGGCGAGCGCAGCAGCCTCGACGAAGCGAGCAATGACGTGTTCGCTGCATATCGCGCCGGTATCTTCGGCAGGGTTGAAGCAACACGATATGCGCTTTCCGATGTGGTGCGTGCACATGAAGACATCGCCTCTCGTCGTCTCGTCGGACCAGCCATCCTGATTCCCTAAATTAGGCGGCAACTTAACCTATCGAGTTTTATTTCTTAGATTAACGCAAACGGAACACATCATGACTGATCAAACCAAGCAAGCTTCTTACATTCCTTTTGTTGGCCGTACTTTCCTCGCTGCGATTTTTCTCATGAGCGGCGCCGGCAAGCTTGCGGCGCCCGTCGCCACCATGGACTATATCGCAGCGATGGGGCTGCCATTCCCTGTCGTGGGGTTGGCTGCCGCCATCGGTGTGGAACTGATCGGTGGCGTTCTGCTAGTGCTTGGTTACCAGACCCGATTAGCTGCACTGGTGCTAGCAGCATTCTCGATCGTGACGGGGCTGGTATTCCATAGCGCATTTGAAGACCAGAACCAGATGATCCACCTGCTGAAGAACTTCGCAATGGCCGGCGGTCTGCTGCAAGTGGCGGCATTTGGTGCAGGTACCTTTAGCCTGGATGCGCACCGCACTACCAGGCTTGCCGGATCGGCCGTCTGAAAAACTGCAAGCCGGGATAACACCCATATCGGCAATCCCGGTTTGCATCAGAGCATGTCATCCCATCGGCTCTCGATTTACCCTACACAGGAGAACAGACATGAGCATCGCAACAGATCTGCTGGAACAGCATATCCGTACCTAGCCCTGGACAATGCGCAGTGAATCGCCATGGTCGCGCGTGATCGGCGCTTTAATCATCACCGCGTAAACCGCCTTGTCATCCTGCCGCGGAACGTTAGGCGATCGTAGTCATCCACTCTTCCGTTAAGTAAAAAAGGCGAAATCAGAGACCGTGTGGAACACAGACTAGTTTCATACGGCGCCATTAGTAGCGAAACCGACATGTTTGATCGTTTTCCTCCGCGAGGTGCCGCGAGTACAAAACTGGTAAGCATCAATTTATTACATGACGCCGGCGTGGTGACGGATAATAACGGCCACATCATTTTGAGCACCGTTTTTGGAAATGCCCCATGGAAATTAAGGTCAACTTTCTCGATAAGCTTCGTCTTGAGGCCAAGTTCGATGATTTCACGGTCGTGGCCGACCAGCCTATCCGCTATAAGGGCGACGGCTCGGCGCCCGGCCCCTTCGATTACTTTCTGGCCTCATCGGCCTTGTGTGCGGCTTACTTTGTGAAGCTGTATTGCGTAACTCGCAACATTCCAACAGAAAATATCCGCCTGTCGCAGAACAATATTGTTGACCCGGAAAACCGTTACCAGCAGATTTTCAAGATACAGGTCGAGTTGCCATCCGATATCTCTGACAAAGACCGCCAAGGCATTTTGCGCTCCATTGATCGTTGTACGGTGAAGAAAGTAGTGCAAGCCGGACCCGAGTTTGTGATTGAAGAGGTAGAGAACCTGGATGCCGATGCGCAGTCGTTGCTGACGTTGAAGCCGGCTTCTGACGCCAGCACCTATATTGCCGGCAAGGATCTGCCATTGGAGCAAACCATCGCCAATATGTCGAGCGTTTTGGCGGGCTTGGGCATCAAGATTGAAATCGCTTCGTGGCGCAATATCGTTCCCAATGTGTGGTCCTTGCATATCCGCGATGCGCACTCGCCGATGTGTTTTACCAATGGCAAGGGAGCGACCAAGGAAAGCGCGCTGGCGTCGGCGTTGGGAGAGTATATCGAGCGGCTCAATAACAACCATTTCTACGCCGGTACGTTTTGGGGCGAAGACATCGCCAATGCGGCGTTCGTACATTACCCGAACGAGCGCTGGTTCAAGCCTGGCCCTGAAGATGCATTGCCGGCTGAGATTCTCGATGAATACTGCCTGCCTATTTACAATCCGGATGGCGAGTTACGTGGCTCGCACCTGATCGATACCAACTCGGGAAATGTGGAGCGCGGTATTTGTTCGCTACCGTATGTGCGGCAGTCGGACGGCAAAGTGGTGTATTTCCCGTCCAACCTGGTCGAAAACCTCTACGTCAGCAATGGCATGAGTGCTGGTAATACGCTGGCCGAAGCGCAAGTGCAATGCCTGTCCGAAATTTTTGAACGGGCGGTAAAGCGTGAGATTCTGGAAAGTGAAATCGCCTTACCGGATGTGCCGCACGAAGTGCTGGCGAAATACCCCGGCATTCTAGCCGGCATTCAGGGGTTGGAAGAGCAAGGCTTTCCGGTGCTGGTGAAGGATGCGTCGCTGGGTGGAATTTACCCGGTGATGTGCGTGACCTTGATGAACCCACGAACTGGCGGTGTCTTTGCTTCGTTCGGCGCGCACCCAAGCTTCGAGGTGGCGCTGGAACGGAGTCTGACAGAATTGCTACAGGGGCGCAGTTTTGAAGGCCTGAACGATTTGCCTCAGCCTACCTTTTCAAGTGAAGCCGTGACTGAGCCATACAATTTTGTCGAACACTTCATCGATTCCAGCGGTGTGGTGTCGTGGCGCTTTTTCAGCGCCAAAGCGAATTTCGATTTTGTCGAGTGGGATTTTTCTGGCCAGGGCGAGAATTCCAATGCCGAGGAAGCCGAGACCTTGCTTGGCATTCTTGAAGACATGGGCAAAGAGGTGTACATGGCGGTGTATGACCAGTTGGGTGCCGTCGCTTGCCGGATCTTGGTGCCCGGCTATTCGGAAGTTTATCCGGTCGAAGATCTGATCTGGGATAACACCAACAAGGCCTTGTTGTTCCGCGCCGATATTCTGAACCTGCATCGACTGGACGACGCAAGCCTGGAAGCGCTGCTTGAGCGTTTGAATAACAGTGAGCTCGATGAATACTCCGACATCGCCACGTTGATCGGCATCGAATTTGACGAGAATACGGACTGGGGGCAACTGACAGTTCTCGAGTTGAAACTGCTCATTCATCTCGCCTTACAACAATTTGAAGAGGCGCACGAACTGGTGGGCGCCTTCTTGCAGTACAACGACAACACGGTCGAGCGCAGATTGTTTTATCAAGCCTTGAACGTGGTGCTGGAGGTGCTGCTCGATGATGAGCTGGAACTGGACGATTACGTGGTCAATTTCCGCCGGATGTATGGCAATCCGCGGATGGATGCTGTGCTGGGTTCAGTGGACGGCAGCGTGCGTTTCTTTGGCCTGACGCCCACCAGTATGAAACTGGAGGGGCTCGACAGGCACCGCCGCCTGCTCGACAGCTACAAAAAAATGCATACGGCGCGGGCCAATGTAGCGGCCACAGCCAGTTAGGGTTACGAGTCATGGCTGGCTGCGGTAAGCCTGTCCCTGCAACCGGTGCCCGTATAATTTGAGCCATGCCGACTACTCTTTTCATAACAACAACAACGTCGGCAAAGGTTGCTTCCGTGCGGACCGGACCGCCGCGGTGCATGTCGGCATACCTCTTTATATAACTCATAACTAACCAGTTGCGCGAGAAGATAGGATGAGTCAGAGTCCCAAGCTACTGCGGCGATTGTTGCGTGCGAAAGATCGCATGGACGGGGCACCTCATGAAGAGTGGCCCGTTCACCGGTTAGCACAGGTGAGCGCGGTCTCTACCGCACACTTCGCTCGCGAGTTCAAGAAGGCTTTTGGCATCCCTCCACACCGCTACTTGCTTACGCGTCGTATCGAGCGTGCGACAGCGCTGCTCCGCGACACCGATCTCTCCATTACCGAAATCTCGCTCCGAACCGGCTGGAGCAGTCTTGGCACCTTTGGGCGCATCTTCCGCGACATCACCGGTGAGAGCCCGGGAGAGCTTCGAGCGCGCGAGCGCTCAGTTCCTCATTTGGGGCTCCATATGCCCGAGTGCGTCATGCGCAATGCACATCGGCCAGACCTCAATATCGCAGTTTTGGAGAAGCGGCGATTGAAAACTGCTGACAAACTGGAGCTCCAATCTATCTAAGGAGGTTCTATGACCCAAGGTGTCAATGTAGTCGGTCTGTATGTGCATGATCAAGATGAAGCGCTTGCGTTCTACGCCGAGAAGCTGGGGTTTCTTATCCACACCGACGTTCGTAACGGCGACTATCGCTGGCTGACGGTGCAGCATCCGAACCAGCCCTCGTTCCAGCTTGGATTGTGTAAACCGGGGCCGCCAGTGCATGACGCGGCAACCGCACAGACCTTGCAGGAGATCGTCGCCAAGGGAGCGATGCCGCCGCTAGTGCTCTTGGTGGACGACTGCCGTGCCGCTTACGAACGTCTGAGTAAGTGTGGCGTTGAATTCACGCAGGAGCCTGTGGATCGTTACGGCACTGTGGACGCAGGCTTTCGGGACCCTTCCGGTAATGGATGGAAAATGATCGAGGTTGCGGTCAAGCAGGAGCCGCAATGAACTGGGAACACTGGGCGCGACAGAGTCACCGCTGGCTGTCCATCGTTTTCACCGTGACTGTAATTGTTAACTTCGTGGCAAGGGCAGGGGAGCCGACCGAGCCGCCGCCGTGGATAACGTACGCGCCGTTGCCTCCGCTCTTTCTGCAATTATTTTCCGGCCTATACCTGTTCGCGCTGCCGTATACGACTAAGTGGCGAGGCAGGCCACACGCCTGACAATGCGTTTAATCTGTCGCCACTGCTTGGCAAGGATTAATTCAAACGTTCAGCGTCTGCTTACAGGAAAACGGATAGACGGCTATGGGTAGCGTCCGGTAGTTTGGAATGAGGGACCAGGGGCAGGAAAGCGGCGCAAAGCTGTCACTGTCTCCGAATCCTGGTGCGGCGTATGCGAGCCATAGCCAGCCATTCACCTGCAGTAATGAAGTATTGAGCGCAGTGCTTGGCCTGCTCATTTTGGATGGAGCGCTGTCGGCAAGAAGCGTCGTGGCGGGTATCATTGTGCTGCTGAAGGTCGTGCTCACGATGCGCTCGACTCATGCTGCGCCGAAGGGGAAAGTATTTAAGGGAGTTCTGATGAACCATTACGACTATATCGTCATCGGTGGCGGCAGTGGCGGCATCGCCTCGGTCAACCGGGCCGCCATGTACGGAAAGAAATGCGTCCTGATCGAAGCGGGGGAGATCGGCGGTACTTGCGTCAACGTAGGCTGTGTTCCCAAAAAAGTCATGTGGTATGCCGCTCACATTGCAGATGCGATTCATCAGTATGGCCCGGATTACGGGTTCGATACCATGGTGAACCGTTTCGACTGGTCCACGCTGGTGAAGAACCGCAGCGCCTACATCGAACGCATCCATGCCTCTTATGAGAGCGGCCTGGAGCGCAACAAGGTCGAAGTAATCAGGGGCTTTGCCAGCTTTGTCGATACCCGCACCATCGACGTGGGCGGCCAGCGGATGACGGCCGATCACATTCTGATCGCCACCGGCACCCGTCCTGTTCGTCCCGATATCCCGGGCGCCGAGTACGGCTTGGATTCCGATGGATTCTTTGCCCTTGCGGCGTTGCCAAAGCGCACCGCTGTCGTGGGCGGTGGCTACATTGCAGTCGAACTGGCTGGCGTGCTTCATGCCCTAGGCTCTGAAACAGACTTGTTCGTGCGCCACGAGGCGCCGCTTCGCCACATGGATCCGATCTTGAGCGAGGCCCTGGTGCAGGCGATGAAGACGGACGGTCCGACGCTACATCGTCACTCGGTTCCGACGGCTGTCACCAAGAACAGCGACGGCAGCCTGACCCTTGAGCTTGAAAACGGCCGGAGCCGCACCGTAGATTGCGTAGTCTGGGCGATCGGCCGCGATCCCGACACGGCCGGACTGCACCCAGAAGCCGCCGGAGTGGCACTGGATTCCGACGGCCACATCGTGGTGGACAAGTATCAGAACACCAGCGTCAACGGCATCTACGCCGTAGGGGACGTCACTGGACTGCTGAATCTGACGCCCGTTGCGGTTGCTGCCGGCCGACGCCTGTCCGAGCGCCTGTTCAACGACAAGCCAGATGAACATCTTGATTATGAGAACGTCCCGACCGTGGTATTCAGCCATCCTCCTATCGGAACTGTCGGTCTCAGTGAACCGGAAGCTCGCCTGCGTTTCGGTGATGGACACGTAAAGGTTTATCAGACCTCCTTCACCGCCATGTACACCGCCGTCACGCAGCATCGGCAGCCGGCGAGCATGAAACTCGTATGCGTTGGGCCTGCCGAGCGTGTAGTTGGCATTCATGGCATTGGACACGGCATGGACGAAATCTTGCAGGGCTTTGCCGTTGCTCTGAAAATGGGCGCTACCAAGAAGGACTTGGATGACACCGTTGCGATCCATCCTACTGCGGCAGAGGAGTTTGTGACGATGCGCTGACGAGCATCGCGCAGTCGGCGGTTGTTGCCACAGGATATAGGCGTCTTTCGCCCATGCGAAGTTTCAATGTTGTTGGAATGTCATATCAGCTCAGATAGATGTCAACTTTGGATGCAACGACGGACGTCGGCAAAGGGACGTCTCCCGCGGTCAGTACCAGAACGGTGGCCGACTACAATCCGCCGCGGAGCCGTCATTGCCAAGAGTCGCTTCTCGGACGCATGTCGGCCATTTCCGATCATCTGACAGTTTGTCGCAGCAATCGAAAGCAGACATTGGCGGTAATACGCCAGAGCAGTAAACTCTATGCATCCTCTGAAGTTCACTTTCCTTACTGAAAACCAACATTCGGTGGTCCAGCAGGGTCCGTATAATTAAGACTATGTTGAAAAACTCTTTTCAGAACAATAGGTTGGCCGCGAATTGCTCCGGTGCTTATCAGCCTGCTGCCGTGCATATCAGCAGAGCGTGCCATATAAGTACCAGTTAGGCACCTAATGAAAAGTTTGCCAACTCCCACGGGATTACTATCCTTTGTTACTTTTACGGTGTTCACCATTGCTGGAGGCAATATATTTGCAGCTACAACTGAGAGTGTATCCTCAACACTTGAAGTTGAGGTCCATCGCATGATGGACGCTTTGGGGTGGCCTCGAATGGTAAACATTTCCCTGCAGCGAGGTGACATTCAAAGACGCGGGAGGGCTAGATTTGGAATTCAATCTTCAGACCCACTAGGTCAGTGCTTTGATGAAAAGTACACACCAGAGCGGGTGCTGGAGCGAGTATCGGCAGGATATCAGCAAGTTTATTCCGATCCAAAGGTGGTGTCTGAAATTACGAGATACGCACTAGAGCCTGGTTTCAGGAAAATCTTGGACAAGATCGCCAATAGGTCGCCGGCTGTAGGTGCAAAGGCTGCGTACGAGGAGCATAAAATTTCGCCGCTCGACTCCTTAACAGAAGACGAAAAGCTAGAGTTCAGTGAATTCGCGAATAGCATCGCGGGCAAAGCCTATCTTGGAACGCGCGAAGCTCAATTAAAAGTACATCAAGCGGAATTCACTATGCTGGCAGATCAAATCATGAAAGAGTGCAAGTGATGAACATTCCTAACTTGGCTATGAACTCAGGCGGCTTTGCCGCTGGTTATCCGAGACGTTATACGCATTGAGAACGAAACCAATGAACAGCGCGAACTTATCCGAATACTGGAGCCATCTAGAACAGACTGAGATAGGTTGGGTGCATCCAGAGGATAGGATGCTGCTTGAAAGCGAACCCAATACATTTAATCTTGACTATCCACCGCCTGCGTTTATCGGCGACGTATCTACTGCAGTGGTAATAGTCTTAGCAGCAAATGGTGGCTACGACCCGACTATAACATCGCGAGAGTTTTCGAGTCCCGCTGTCAGCCAGCGGTATCTCGACAGGCTTGCGCGGCCCGCTGATGCCGACTGGTCTGAAGTGGCTCCCTACTATCAAGGCATCAACTACGCCGATTTGCTACTTAGCGGTAAGGCTGCAATTGTCAATGCGTGTGCCTACCGGAGTAGAAAAATAAGTGAGGAGCCTGAGAACAGGCGGCTGATCAAAAAGCTTCCGTCGGCGCGCTTCAATAGGCAATGGTTGCTTGAAGCTGTGCTGCCTGATGCAAACCAAGGAAAGCGGCTGATAGTGGGAAAGAGGCATGGCCTCTGGGATCTACCTGCAGAAGTTAGATCTAGTTTGGGATTTGTCGCCGACCCTGCGCCTGTTTCTCCTCACTTGTCCGGGGTGGTATTGGATCGCATCAAGATGGCAGCAAAATGAATGCAGGAATGTGTATAACAAGCCCATGCACCCGACGTGCGAAGACGCGCGCGCGTGATGGCAGACGTTAAATTTCTTATGAAACCCAAAGAACTTGTTGCAGCATGGGTAGACGCATTCAACCGTGCGGATGTTGATGCCCTGGTTTCGTTTTACAGTAAAGACGCAATAAATCATCAGGTTGCAGAATCGCCTGTTGAAGGTAGAGAGGCTATACGCAAAATGTTCGCAGACGGCTTTGCCTCCGCCACAATGGTTTGCCTGATAGAGAACCTGTTCGAGGATGGTGAATGGGCGATACTTGAATGGCGGGACCCGTTAGGATTAAGAGGATGTGGCTTCTTTCACATCCGGGACGGGAGGATTGTCTTTCAGCGAGGCTACTGGGATAAGCTTACCTTTCTTAGAACGCAAGGCTTGCCCATCCCAAAGGACGCATAGCGCCCATAGTAAGATTAACTTGTTATTCGCGTCGTACAGCTTCGCTGTCTGTCAACTTCAATACAGCGGGGTGCAAAGCGGTGTGCTCTCTGCCAAAGTAGACGATCGGTCGAACATTTACTTGGTTTAAAAACATTCGGTCAATGTGCCCTTGGCAGATAGTGTGCGTCAAGCCCGATTCTCACCGGTCAGTCTGCCAGACGATAGGAGGAAAGTTGCGACTCTGTCGCAGTTACCTCTCTTCAAGATAGTCCAGCGCAAGCAGAGTGAGACTCTTGACACCAATCGCCAATGCCGCTTCATCAAAATCGAAAATTGGTGAATGATTCGGGCCGACGTTTCGATCCTTCGGCTTCCCGCCGAGCATGAAGAAAAAGCCAGGTGCCACTTTCTGAAACTCTGAGAAATCTTCTGAGCCGGTTACCAGCGGTATTTCGACGGTGCGCGTGACTTTGCCGAGTACCGGGACCATGGCCGCGGTCAATGCCGCGTCATTGACCGTGACACTGTATTCGGACGGGCCGAAGCTGACTTCAGCTTTCGCGCCGTTCGCTGCGGCAGTAGACTGAGCGATGAGCTGAATCCGCTGCTTCGCGTCAGCACGCATTTTTTCGTCATACGTGCGCAGGGTGCCGAGCATTTCGACCGACTCCGGCACGATGTTCTCACGGTTTCCGCCATTGATTGCACCAATGGATAGTACCGCCGGCTGAGTTGTGATGTTGAGCTGTCGGCTTACCACCGTCTGCAGGGCATTAATCATTTGTGCGGAGGTCACAATCGGATCAACGCCTTCCCAAGGCATGGCGCCGTGTGTCTGCTTGCCGTTGACGTGGATGCGCACGCTGTCGGCGCCGGCCATGGTCGGTCCGCTTCGCCATCCGATCACGCCCGATGGAATCAAGGAAGATATGTGGAGACCAAAGATTGCGTCCACCTTCGGCTTGTCCATCACACCGTCTGCAATCATCGCCCGGGCTCCCCAAAGCTGTCCCTGCTTTTCAGGAAGTTGGGAAAAGCCTTCTTCCGCAGGCTGGAAGATAAATTTTACACTTCCCCGGATCTGGCCCTTCATTCCAGCCATGACTTCCGCCACGCCCATCAGAATTGCGGTGTGTGCGTCGTGTCCGCACCCGTGCATCACCGGACTGTCCTTGCCCATATGCTTTGCAATTACCTTGGACGCGAACGGCAGACCCGTCGCTTCGAAGATTGGCAGTGCATCCATGTCGGCTCGTAGGGCCACAACCTTGCCCGGCTGCTCCCCTTTAAGCAGTCCCACTACGCCATGTCCGCCGATCCCTGTGGTCACTTCCATGCCAAGTTTCTTCAGATGGGCGGCAACCAATGCTGCCGTCCGAGCCTCTTGGCCTGATAGTTCAGGATGTTGATGGATATCGCGCCGCCAACCGATGACACGTTGTTCGACTCGCGCCACGCGCTCGTCAACTGCAACACTGATCCCCCTGTTATCTCCAGCAGCGAAGGAGGCGGTCCCTCCGGCGAACATTGCGGCAACGACTGTTAGTTTAATGCCGGTAACAAAGATTGTTTTTTTCATGTGTATGTTGTTAGAGAAATTTGCCAAAATTTCCGGATGATCAAAAGTGACGGGCAGATGTCACCGGCCTGAATGCAGAAACAGTACAATGGCCGTTAGCCGCAGACATTCAACTAGTTGAAGAAATGAGAAAAAACTCACCTACCGAGATCAAGGCGCTGCAGCAGCGAATGTTAGAGCGATGCCGGATTGATCCGGCAAGCTTCGAGAGAACGATGCAGTCCCTTGCTACCCTTGGCGAGCCCGTTACGTTCACCAAAGGTGCGTTCCTGCAGCGCCAGGGAGAATTGGCGCGGTCTTACTACTGGATCACGCAAGGCGTGGCAAGAACCGCCTTCATCAATTCGGCGGGTCGGGAAGTAACGCTGCGGTTTGCGGTTGAAAGTGAAATCGCCGGCGCGCACGAAGACTTGCTCAGGGCCGAACAAGGCCTGTCAGCGCTTTCCTTTGTAGTTGCCGAACAAGTCTTGACGGCCTTCAGATTCGACTGGGCTCGTGTGCGTAGACTTGAGCTTGAAGGTCGCTTGCCCTTGGACCTACTGATGCGTGTTGCAGAATACAACCTGCGCAAGCAGGCGAACCGCAGCTACCTCGCCGGACTCCCAAGTGCGCGCGAAAAGCTGACGGCGTTCAGAAACGACTACCCTGGACTAGAGACGCGCATCACTAAGAGGAGCATCGCGTCGTATCTTGATGTCACTCCGCAGTACCTGTCGCAACTCTTACGTGCTACTGAGGGCGGCCCGTGTTGAATTGAACTGCAATGGACGGTTTCAAGCAGGCTGGGATGTTTGCTCCACGCTCGCGATCGGTAGTTATGGGAGTGGAGCAAGCCGGACGCTTTTCCTGACACGGTGACGTGGTTACGGCAATGGCTGCGCAAAAAAGTACATGGTCAGAAGGCGCAGAGGCAGGGCTTATCCACGCTTGCATCTTTACGGGTACGTCGGGCGCGTACGCCTAGTTGCCTCGTAGGTGTGGTGCGGCGTGCATAAAGGCGTGATGTACTGTCCTAGAGCCGAATGTGAGAGACCTGTATATCCAGTTCGATGAGAGAGGGTACACAGGGATGGCGGACGCTACCAAGGCACCGTCGATCAGGAGGAACGGCTTCCAGGTAAACCAACCATAAAGCTACTGCACCACATCGTTACTCTAATGAAGATTCACAGTTTGTATATGCGGTAACGGCGCCTGGTTACAGAAAAATGAACTCCGAAGCGTTGGCGAGGCGTCGCTCCTATTTTCTGTCATTCCTTTCCCGCGCCGTTAAAAGCTGACCTCGGATTTCACCGGCGGGAAATTTCGTGGAATGAACATTGCCATAGCCTGTATGTGTCTTCAGGGCGGTAACCAGGGCGGTGAAATCACCAGCCGATACGTTTTGCGGAGCCTGTGCCACGACACCCTCCGCAGTAATGGTGCCGCTAATCGTGCCTTCAACCTCCGGGCAGGCGGGAGTACCGGCAGGGCCGTTGCCCAAATTGGAGCACAGAAATGCGATTACGCCGCCAGCAACATGCTTTTTGCCAAAGTGAATATGGGCTTGAGTTACCGGACTTGTAAGGCCCGAATAGGACAGCGTGTATTGAATTGTTCCAGCGCCCTCATTAATTGAGACATCGAGTTGTCCGGATCCTGGAGAAAAGATGGCTAGAGGAACTTCATTAACTCCACTTAAGCGGGCAGAAAGATTACTTCCCGAGTCATTCTCCGCGCTTACCATGCCGGTACAGAGGTAACCAGCTACAAACAGCGTTCCAATGAGCTTGCGTTTCATGTCACACCTCTTCTTTCTGTGTTAGTCGTTTTTCTGATCCACCTTCTGCAACCAGGTGAGCTCCTTAGACTCGGGTTGCGATATCAGCTTAATCACTAACAGAGGCAGATTCCAGAGATAGCTCAACACGGTGTCGCCGGATTGCCGGTCAAATTTTTCTCTTTCCGTCGTACATGGTCGATGATTATCTCCATTGCATTGCCGTCTGGCACGTCAGTGCCTGCTAATTCACCGCGCAGCTCAGCCTGCTGAAGCAAATGATCCTGCTCTGTTGACACTGGTCTGTTTTTGACTGGTCCAGATTTTCACCTAAAGCCGGCTTTATGCCGGCTTTAAATTTTGCGCGTATGGCTACGCGCTCAATGCAGGCAGTTTAAGTTTGCCGACGGATAATGTTGCAGCGGGATCTGCTTCCCGCTCACAGTTGGGTGACGTGACCTGCCGATAAAGTTTTTCTGATCCCGATCAATGAGGATAAACATACTCCGTTGACAGTGACCGGCCGCGGCGCGCAGGCTTCAATATGGCTCGGCCAGCTTGGCCGGAAGCCGTTCTCCTCGTCTCTATCCTCTCGGCTCCCTCGGCATTTCGCACTTCTTTTGCACAAGGAACTATCATGCTGCAAACATTGCGTCCCGATCCCACATTTCATCCTTCGGCGCGGTTGGCGATGGAAGCGGAACCTGAACATATTGCCTATACCGTGCTTCTGTCACCAGATCGTTCGCGGCCGGATGCCTTAGCCGTCATCGACGTCAATCCGCAAAGCGAGACGTATGGCTCAGTGGCAAACCAACTCGTGATGCCATACGCCGGCGACGAATTTCATCACTTTGGGTGGAATGCCTGCAGTTCTGCTCTTTCCCCAATGTCAGGTCATGCCTTTCTGCAACGCAGGTATCTCATCATTCCCGGTATTCGCTCGTCACGCATCTACATCGTAGATACCCAGCCTGACCCGAAAGCCCCTAAACTGGTCAAAACAATTGAACCCGACGAGATAACGCGCAAGACCGGGTACTCACGTCCCCACACCGTACATTGCGGACCGGAAGGCATATACATCAGCACATTGGGTGGGGCCGGCATGGACGGCACACAGGGACCGCCGGGTGTATTCATCATGGACTGTGAAACCTTTGAGATCCTTGGACGTTGGGAAATTGACCGGGGGCCACAAAAACTGCACTACGATTTCTGGTGGAATCTGCCACGTGACTATATGGTGTCGAGTGAATGGGGCTTGCCGCCGCAGTTTGAGAACGGCATCGTTGCGGAAGACCTGCTGGCCAACAAATACGGTCACTCGGTGCATTTCTGGAGCCTGCGCGAGCGCAAGCATCTTCAGACTATCGATCTCGGTGCGAATCACCAGATGGCGCTCGAGATTCGCCCGGCACACGATCCCACACGGGAATACGGCTTTCTTGGCGTAGTTGTCGATACTACCAATCTGGAAGGATCAATCTGGACCTGGTATCGCGAAAATGGCAAATTCCAGATCAGGAAGACTGCTACGATTCCGCCCGAACCGGCTGACGCGGGGCAGCTTCCGACGCTGCTGAAAGGCTTTGGCGCGGTGCCGCCGCTGATCAGTGACATCGACCTTTCTCTCGATGACCGCTTCCTGTATGTCGCGTGCTGGGGGACCGGAGAGCTGCGGCAATATGACGTAACCGACCCGATGAAACCGGCGCTGGCAGGCAGCGTGCGCATCGGCGGCATCGCGCAGCATGCAAAGCACCCGAACGGTCGGCCATACGGCGGCGGCCCGCAGATGACTGAAATCAGCCGGGATGGCGAGCGCGTGTATTTCACCAACTCGCTCTACAGCAGTTGGGATACGCAGTTTTATCCGGACGGTGTACCGGGCGTGCAGCTGATGTGCAATGTCGGCGAAAGCGGTGGCATCGAACTCGACCCATCGTTTTATGTTGACTTTGGGTCCCATTACGCCGCGCACCAGATCCGCCTTCAAGGCGGTGACTGCTCAACCGATTCGTTCTGCTATCCCTCAGTTTGAACACAACTGCGCTCTGGCTAATAGTTGTTGTGCTTGGTTTCTATCATGGCATCAACCCGGCAATGGGATGGCCGCTAGCGGTCGCCAATGGCATGGCGGACCAGCGCGCCAGTTCCGTCTTTACTACCCTGCTGCCGCTGGGCGGCGGGCATTTCATGGCGATGGCCATCGTGCTGGTGCCGTTTGCCTGGCTCAGCTGGTATGTAGAATGGAGTCGTGCCATCCGCATCGGCGCCGGCATGGCCGTGCTGCTGTTCGGCGTTTTCAGACTGGTCAATCGACGCCACCCGCGCCTGCTGGCGCGCATTCCTCCGACCCGGCTTGCATGGTGGTCGTTCTTGATGGCTACCGCGCATGGAGCAGGATTGATGCTGGTGCCGTTCATGCTAGGCCTTTGTGCGACGCCGGCACCCGGCGCGAAAGCGGATGCCTTGACTATGGGCCATACCGCCGTAATGACTTATATGGCGCGATCGGATCTAGGTACTGCAGTGCTGGTGGCAACGGTGCACACCCTTGCCACCATTCTGGCCGGCACAGGTGTCGCATGGGTTGTATATCGCTATCTCGGCTTGCGCTTCCTGCGGCGTGCCTGGTTTAACCTTGACCTGGTATGGGGCGCAAGTCTGATCCTTGCCGGAGCAACCGGAATCGGGCTCGCGATGTGACAGCAGCGATGGATACATGTTCTGACTCCCCTCGACCGCGCAAACCGTCAGTTTGAGCATCCGCAAGCGACACCTTTGCCCGTTTGCGCTGCTGTGGCCGGCTAGGCGTAGCATTTGTGGCCACCGCAATCAGGCTTCTGAAAGACAGGGAGAAAAGGGGTAATCCTTTTTGCAAGGAGAACATCATGAACGAACAGGAAACCATTGATATGGTAAAGCAGGGCTATGATTGCTATATGCGGGGCGATATCCAATCAGTGATTGATATGTGTGCCGATGATGTCGAATGGATCTTGCCGGAAGTTGATGGTGCTCCATTTACCGGGACATGGAAGGGGAAGCAAGATGTCGCACGTTACTTCCAGACCTTTAACCAGTGTTTGCGGACAACGAAATTCGAGATACGGGATATTTTTGTACAGGAAGGCAAGGCAGTGGTGCTTGCTTACTTTGCCGGTGAAGCAATACCGACAGGGCGTCCTCTGGAGAACGAAATAGTGCACATCCTGACGTACAGGGACGGCAAACTTCAGCGCTTCCAGCAGTACGGTGATACAGCCGCGACACGAATGGCGTTCTCGTCAGCGTCCGCTGGCATAGCAACCGGGCAATCCGCACAGGCACTTCACTAAAGCAAAATGAAAACGGCCCGCTGTCTTACGAAGCGGGCCGTGGATTGGTACCTGGCGCACGTTGCCAGCACCCAGAACCCTGGCACCAGGGGGCAGAAACGGCATGGCTTCGGGTTCATTGGCAATCGACAATTGCTCCTGCCAGGACACGTTTCCAGCCAATGCGCATAGAATCCGGAAGGAACTCCAGATGGACGACGGAGTTAAACGGCAGGATAACCGGATGGGGCTACTGCCGCGCCTTCGATGCCATTTTTACGCAATGCTTCATCTACGAACCCGATGGCCTTCATTTCTTCCACGAAGTTCACAGTATTCCCTGACGAAACCGTTGTTTTCTGAATTGGCTGCCCGTTCAGACGAGTAGCCAATTCGACGTCGCGTCCCGAGGTGCAGAGATCGACCGTCTCTTCAGAACCATAAAAATATGGCACACACAGTGCGGTATCCGCTTTGCGGAAACAGAATGTCTGGAACGCGACTAAGGCGTGTAAAAAAACGCCTTGATAAATCGCTCGTCATTCCCTGAATGCTTTCGGTTTTCACTGAGCGACCAGTAGCGCGAGGTTATCCTAGTAACCGATCCGGCCGTCAACGGTCATGGTCCCCGTGAAGATGCGGGTCAACAGGCTGCCGGAAAAGGTGCCGGATAATAGACCGTCGCCTTCGGCGTTGGTAAACCGTCCGGTGCCGCCGGTGATCAAAAAGCTGCCTACGAACGTGTTTGTTTGCAAGTCGCCCGGAAACGGGGAGATCGTCCCCATAAAGTCCGCGGTCAGAAAATCGTTGTTGGCGGCGGTGAATGTAATCACGCCTCGGCTGATCGCCACTGATCCGCGACCACCGGGCGTTGCGCAGTGCGTAGCACTAATCGTGACCGCGCCGAGATGCGTTGCAGTCCCCGAACCGGTCAGCGTTCCACCAAGCCCCGAAGGGCAGGAGCTGTCCTCCGCGATCGTTTCCTGTACGGCCAAGGTCGCACGAAATGGCGCGTCGCGCGGGCCGGCTTGGAGTGCTGTAGTGAGTGTAGTAAAGAGAAATGCCAGCAGTAGCGCTGGCCAATTGTAAGTACGCGTGATCATGCTAGCTCCTTTCAACGGCACGCCGATGCAGGCGTCTGTGTGGAGCAACTTTCATCATCACTGAATGCAGAACCGGCAATGATTAGGCGGCGACCGCATCGGCGCCTACGCGAAGTTAGTATAGGAAAACCTCTTTGAATCTTCACTGCCGGTAGAGGCGACAACAACGCGGCCCTATGAGCTAGCGCAAGATGACTTCAGGTTGCGAGGCAACTGTTCCGTCAGGCTGATGAGGTCGAGGGAAAGGAAATTCCTGCCCATCACAAGTACGCGGTATGCATGCTGATTGATCAGGGTTTTGAAACGAGGGAAGGTGCATCAGGCGATGACTGGATATCGGCGTCGCAGTCGATGCGCGCTTACCTGCGCGGCGCCGAAATCGCCGGTGTGATGGCTGCACATTGCCGGCGCCTGGGATATTCTGCGCGTTCGCATTCGAATGCGCATTCGGAAGTCATACACAACCCGACCATTCTGATGTCCGGGCTGGGCGAGGTAAGCTGCACCGGCGAGACCATCCTGAATCCGTTTATCGGTCCACGTTCCAAAAATGAACGCTGAAGAGCAGATGCAGCTCGACGAAGCGCCCGAGATTACTACGCGGTCATGTCTGTCATGCCAGATTCGCCTGACCGCGCAGATGGACGGCTTGCGTGTCGCCCTGGCTCCAGTGTATTGAAGTGCGGAATGCCAGCCGAGATAGCAGGCTGACATCGTTGAGATTAAAAAAGAAGCCCGGGAACGCAACATTTGGCGATTCCGGGCTAAGCCGCCTTTAAGGCAGGAGACGAGGTCATTATCGCTACTGGCGAACGCAGGGTGGGTGTTTGGTGAGGAATGTTGAATATTTAGCGCGAAGGAAGAGGAGAGCCAGGCACCACTGCTTACCATTGTTTATGATTCCCACGTTTGGCTATACGGCATTAGCCGAACGCGGTGCGACACCATAACCTCGCTTGGCACTTCACCTCACATCGCTTGGTCGGCGGTGACCAGCAACCTGTCGGGATCAAGGTAATCACAGTCGAGTTTTGCTGCATCGATGGCGAACCCAATTGCTCCTGTGTGGAGCTGCTCAGCTCAGTCTTGTTAAACATATTAGATATCTGCGCAAGCAGGATCCTGATTTCAGCGGGCCCCATCCACACAAGATGGCACGACTTTCGCTATCATTGAAAGCCGCACACTCCCGTTAAGGCATTCATGCTGCTCGCACTGATTTTCGTCGCCGGTTTATGGGCCGGCCTGCAAAATGCGCTCGCCGGCGGCGGTTCTTTCATCACTTTGCCGGCCCTGATCATGTCGGGCATGTCGCCGCTGGCGGCCAATATCACTTCCACCGTGGCCTTGTTTCCAGGACAGATCACCTCCGGCCTAGCGGGACGCAAGCTTGTCACGGGTGCCGGTCAACTTCCGTTCTGGGCATTATTCGTCGTCAGTATTTTAGGTGGCATAGTAGGCGGGGTGTTACTGCTGAACACGCCGTCTTCCGTATTCGCCCGTCTCGTGCCGTGGCTGGTGCTGTTTGCCACGGCGGTATTCGCTTGGGGTTCATTCTTTCGCAAGACCGGCGATGCAGGTATGCATATTGGCCCGATCAGCACCGCTTTTGCGCAATTCATGATCGCGATCTATGGCGGTTATTTCGGCGGCGGGATCGGCTTTTTGATGCTGGCGGCATTGACCATGGCCGGCCTGCCGACGCGCAATGCAGGTGCGACCAAAAACGTGCTGGCCGCCGTGATGAATGCCTCCGCGGTCGTGCTGTTCCTGACGTCGCCAGAGCTTCACTGGCGTGAGGCAATTATTCTCGGTGCAGGCGCGATGGCGGGTGGTCTGGTTGGCTCGTGGGCATTGCATCGGGTGAATGAGAAAGTTCTTCGCGTAGCCATTGTCTGCATCGGTATAGCGCTGACTATCGGGCTGTTTGTCAGGCCGTTCTAGTCAATCGCATACAGACCCTCGTCGAACGATTCAAATAGCTACCGGTAACGATCTTCGCTGCTCCGCAATGCTACCTCGGCCGTCTTCCGAGCATGCCCTTTCGTTTTCGCCTATTCCACGCCTCGATGATTCGCGCGTTGTCGTCGGGGTGGACAAAATTTTCCGATACCTGTTCCGCAGCCATGGTACCAGCGGGTGTACCGGTGTAATGAGCCATTGCTGATTGAAGGGAATTGCACGGACACTTTCATCGGTAATCCACATCAATTGCGGAATAGAATCGGTCGTTCGGCGAAAATTGAGTTCGCTTTCGCGCAATTTGTATTCTGCTTCCACACCTCTTGTGGCATCGCGGGAATAAAGCGGGATGCCAGTGCCGTACGGATAAACATGCGTCTCGTATCATCGGTTCGGTAAGACGGGATATGTAGCCTCCAGGTTTATGTCGCGAAAAGCTTGCGTATGCCCGAGGATTTTTCCGCCTTTCGATTCACCTAACTGGATACGCAAGCCGGGTTTAACGTAAAGAATGCGCCGGTGATGCTTCCGAGCATTACCAGCACATCCGTATTTATCGACTGAAGGTTTTCACGCTGGAATATTACGTTACTCGTCTTTGCAAGCGCCTACCAATGCATGCGGCCCTGTCACCGCGTTGCATCAATTCATCGACAACCCATCGAGATCGTACATTGCATCCTCTATCGGCTTTCCGGCAGCGTAGCGGATGCCAATTTTGTAAGACTCATGAACTTCACTTTGTTTTCTGCAGTCCACTCTCTGTTGTTGTCTGTTTTGACAGTATGGTACGCGGCAACGGTTTGAAGTGGTCTGTGGCAACGGTCTATTGCCGCTGCCGCCGTCCATTTATGCGTCGGAGCAATGTGTAAGTGTAAATCGCTTGCTCTGGAAGCGGATGCGATCCCTGCCATCTCATCGGACCGGAACCACGGTTGGGACGAGACAGTGTGGAAGAAGGTGTCATCTTCATCCTCATGACTACATGCCACCCGGTAATGCGTTGTGTAGCTTGGCGAGCGTCCCAATTGTAGGAACAAATATTGCGAATGATGCTTGTAGATAGGCTCCTGACCGTGATCTGGACCACGCTGCGCAGTGTGTTCATCGTTGCGTGTCTGATAACGACCACAGGCACCAGCGTTGCGGCACGGGATCTAAGCGAAGCACCCGTGCTGACGCTCGATCCTGGTACGCACACCGCGGCGATACGCCAGATTGCCGTAGACTCGGCCGAGCAAATACTGGTCACCGCGTCTGATGATAAGACGGCGCGCGTGTGGGATATTGCCAGCGGCCGACTGTTGCACACACTGCACCTGCCAGTCGGTCCCGAACACATTGGCAGGCTTTACGCGGCGGCAATTTCGCCACAGGGCCGGCTCGCGCTGGCGGGCACCACCGCGAGCCAGAATGGTACCCATCGGATATACCTTTATGACCTGACCAACATGGCGTTCCTTAAATCAGTGAACGCACGTGGTGGTGATATCAAATCCCTGCAATGGTCGCCTGACGGCATGCTGCTGGCAGCCGCTTATGCCGGTGCGTCCGCCTTCCGTGTGTTTGATGACGAAGGCGAACTGGTGCATGAGGAGCGATTACCCGCGGATGCTTGGAGTATCACCCTGTCACGCAACGGGCTGCTGGCGCTCCCGGTATCGGATGGCACGGTACGGGTGTACGGCATTGCCGGCGAAGTCCACTTGCTGGCCACGTTGCGCGGCGCGTTGCCGGACCCGCGCGGCGTGCAGTTTTCGCCGGACGGCGACCTGCTGGCGGTTGGCTATCTATCGCGAAAGTCGACGCGAGAAGTGCAGGTTGATGTGTTCGATGTGGCGACGCAGGAACTGGCGAAGTCATTTGTATTCGACGACATCTCCCAAGGCAATTTACGCAACGTAGCGTGGCAGCGCGATGGTCGGGCCTTGTACGCCGCCGGGTCAGGTTATCGCGGCATCAACGATTTCATCGTCAAACGGATTAGCTGGCCACAAGGCGAGGTTAGCGAGACCCGCGCCGCGACCAACTCCATTACAGATTTGCTGCCGTTATCGGATAACCGTGTGCTGTTTTCAACAGTGGAACCGGCATGGGGAGTTCTGCGCGGACCAGAGGCAAAGACCATGGTAGCCCCCAAAAATGCACAGTTCTATGAGGCGGACCTGCTAACGGTGAGCGACGATGCAAAGACCGTTGCCTGGCGTTTTGCACCGGGTGAGCAGCGGTATTCTTTTTCGGTCGACACTCGCGATATACGTCGCGAAGAACGTAATGCAAAAAGGCAGGCAAAGACTGTTAGCAAACGTATTCCGGTCAGTACTTGGGAAAACAGTTACGACGTAACGATCGCGGGCCGCCCGGTCCCGATGGCGCCAACAGAAATTTCTCGCGCCATCGCCGTACTGCCAGACGAGTCCGCGGTGCTGTTGGCAACGAGCCGCACATTGCGGCGCATCGAGCCTGATGGGCGTGAGCGTTGGCGGATCCCGCTCGCGACTGAAGCGCGGGCGGTCAACGTGAGTGCTGATGGACGCGTGCTGGTTGTCGCGATGGCGGACGGTACGCTGCGTTGGCGCCGGGCACAAGATGGAGCGATGTTGATGTCGCTGTTCGTTACCCGTGACGGACGCTGGGTTTTGTGGAATGAAGACGGCTACTTCGATGCAGCCAAAGGCGCTGATGAACTGATTGGCCTGACCATCAATCGGGCCGGAGGGGAGCAAGCCGATTATTACCCGATGTCCCGCTACCGCGAAAAATATTACCGGCCTGCACTGCTCGGCCGCGTGCTCGCACTGCGACAACGCGAAAGCCTTGGCGATCAAGCCTCGATCGTCGCAGCCCGTTTTTCGTCAACAACAGCGTGGCCGAACGTATCGGTGGAATCGCCGGAAAAGGCATCACGAACAATACCGCATTGAGTCCTGAAGTCTGAGAAATAAAGCCAAACCCCGCAACAAAGGAACTGCGATCATGAACATGAAAATCGAAATTTCCCGCTGTATCAAACCTGCTGCCTACGTGTTGGTTATCGCCTTGACGGCGTGCGGCGGGGGAGGGGGCGACGATTCCGCGACGTCTGCAAATGTGCCGGCGGCAACCACTGGCGCAAATCCCACGCCGACCAGCGGGACGACCGCACAAGGCGCACCGGCAGCGCCGGGTACGACGCAAACCTTACCCTGCTTTGGTTACATCACTACCGGCTTCGCAGGCGATATCAATGCGGTTTATCCCGATGGCTGGGGCGGTGTCCCGCAGACCGGGTTCAATTTCTGTCGCGGAACCCAAGGCGGTGGCGGTGTGGGTGGAGGCAATGGCGGCGCTGGCAGCGGCGGCGATGGTGGTTCAGGTGGCTCAGGCGGGGGCGACGGCGGTTCCGGAGGCGGCGAAGGCGGCGAAGGCGGTGCAGGCGCGGGCGGCGGCGAGGGCAAGGTCATCAACGCACTCCTGACAGTAACCCGCCTGTCCGACGGCGCAGTGTTGGGCTCCGCATTGACTGACGGGGTCCGGGGACTGGTTACCATTCGTCCGCGTGCATCGGACGGACCGGTGCTGCTGACGCTGACTGGACGTGCAGGCGCACAATATTATGATGAAGGTGCTGCCCGAATGGTAGATTTTGGACCTGGGCAGGTGTTGCACGCGCTGGTGGACCGGTTTGACGAAAATATCGGTGTGTCGCCGCTGACCGAGTCGGCATATCGTTACGCGCTGAATAATTTCAAATCGTCTACCGGGTCAGTCGCATCGGGCGGGACTGCCCTGTTGCCGCGAGGAGATCTAACGGGTCTGACTGCGGAGCAGGTGCGTGCGGCCAATGAAGCAGTGCGCACTGCGGTCAATGCAACACTCGAGCCAAAGCTGCAACTGGTCTCGGTAAAGAGCCTGCCTACGCCGGTTGACAACAGCAGTGCCGAAAATGCACTGCCGGCCAATCGTTACGGCGTAGCTGCGACGGTGCTCGGCGGGCTGGCCAAGGCAGCAGCCAAACGACGGCCGGTCGAGACACCCGCCGCGCCCCCCCCTGCACTCGGTATCACCGAGCAGCTTGCACGAGACCTGACTGACGGCAAGGTGGATGGCGCCGCGCTCGACAAGACGCAAGCCGCGCCGGTGGAGGCGGCTTACTACGATGCCAAGACCTTGCCGAATTCGCTCAGGAAGGGCGCCTCGGCAATGTCGGACCGGTTCGGCAAGGGTACGACGAATACAATAACCGCACCGGTTACTACCGTGAACGAATCAGACTTCGTCGGACAGTGGTCCGCAACGGTCGTTACCGGCAATGATCTGAATGCTCCCGATGCCGCAGTAGGCAGCCTGGTGATGACGGTGGATGCAACCGGCACGGTGACTGGTTCCCTGAGTGGCGCCGGCACAACGGGCGGTCCCGCGACTGTGGCTGTAAGTGGTACGGCCAGAGACGATGGGAGGATTGCATTGAGTTCGCTGGCGGCCGGACTGACGATTACAGGCGCGATTCAGTCCGATGGAACCTTCATCGGAACATGGAGAGGTAACCGGGGTACCCGCGGCGTCTGGGCAGGCACGAGAACCGTGGACCCTGTTACACCCGCGGCTACTGAGGTACCCGCCGCACCTAGCCCGGTTACACCCCCAGTAGCAACGCCACCGGTGACTACACCGCCTGCGGCTACACCGCCTGCGGCTACACCCACCACAACGACCGCCGAGCCGGCAGCTACACCTACCACAGCGACCGCGGAACCGGCAGCTACACCTACTACAGCGACGGCAGAACCGGCGGCTACACCCACCACAACGACCGCCGAGCCGGCAGCTACACCTACCACAGCGACCGCAGAACCGGCAGCTACACCTACTACAGCGACGGCAGAACCGGCGGCTACACCCACCACAACGACCGCCGAGCCGGCAGCTACACCTACCACAGCGACCGCAGAACCTGCAGCTACACCTACTACAGCGACGGCAGAACCGGCAGCTACACCCACCACAGCGACGGCGGAACCTGCGGCTACACCCACAATAACTACAGCAGCCATCGAGCCAGCATCGACGCCACTGCCTGCTCCTGCAGCGACCCCTGCAAGCGAGCCAACGATTGCAGGGGTCGCTGGTCCGAATGGAACCCTTACCCAAGATCCTGAAGTGGAGTCCGCAAGTGCTGTTGCGCAAACTCCTTCAGAGAATCGCATGGCTTTGCCCGCATGAGCCTGCTGAGCGTGGCATGGGTAGCGTCATCTGCAAGCATGTGTCAGCACGGCTCCTTCCACTATGAGAGGAAGGAGCCGGCGACCAGATGCCAAAATATCGGCGCAATTAAATAGCGTCGCACATACAGGCAACTGAACATAAGCTTTAGTGCTGGTGATGCGTATGCGTTAGCCATTGCAGGTAGTTGGTCGGACTCTGCGCATCGCTGGATCTTTACGGCACAAAACGACTATCGTGCCTAGCCGCAACAGCCGGCATATTAAATGTTTCCGTATTTCGTCCACATAGCGGAGAGCAGCGATCGTTTCGCCAGCAATGTGTTCGACTATTTATTGTGTGTCAAGCAAGTGGTCGACTTGTTCGCGAGCGATACCGTAGCATTCGCAAGCCAGCTCTTCCAGGCCCTGGCGGTTCAGGATAGACATGCGTCCACGGCTGTAACGGATAAGTCCTGCCTGCTGGAAGGCGCTGGCAACCAGGCTGACACTGGGACGATGCACACCCAACATGTCAGCAATGAATTCCTGTGTCAGATAGAAGTGATCCCCTTCTACCCGGTCGTGCGTCATGAGTATCCATCGCGCAAAGCGTTCTTCAATCGTATGAAGACGATTGCATGCGACTGCTTGAGACACCAGACTGAGATACACCAGCATGTAGCGTTGTGCAACACGGCGCAACGGCGTATCGCCGGCCGTGGCCTCCTTGAAATCGCTGACAGTCATCCTCAAGGTATTGCCCTCGACCTGGCATACGCCCGTCTCCGTAGAGAATTCGCCGCCAGCCAGCACTTCAATACCGATAAAGCCTTCGTTGCCTACGGTGCCAACTTCTACGGCTGAGCCGTTGAGCATGTAAGCCAATATAGAGAGCACGCAGGTACAGGGAAAATAAACATACTGCGGCGGTTGGTTTCGCTCGAAAAGTACCTGTTTGATTTTCAACGGGACGGTATGCAAGCGAGGTGCGATCGCATCGTATTGTTCGTTGGTCAGAGTCGCCAGCAGGAGATTGCGACATCGCGCTTCGGATGCGGCTGAACAGGACATGATGGGCCTTCCTGAAGTCGTGTATGGAACACCGACGAGAAACAGCCCAGGATCCGGTTTGGCGATAGAAGGAGGATTTCCGGGCGTAGCGTTAAGATGAATTTAATACTTATACGCTCGCATGGGCAGTAATACAACGGCTTCCACAGCAACACTTTGGCGGTACGCGAGGGTTGCCAGTTTGTACCCAAAGGCGCGGCCTCTCCAGCAAGTTCGCTATGTATTGTTCCATCCATACAGAAGCTCCTATCTTGCCTTGAAATAATGAAGATGACCAACAGCGGAAAATACCGGCGAACGTTTGCAACTCCATCTGGAGACAAGCATATGGGTAGAACGCTGCGTTAACTGGCGGTGCCGACGTCCTTATCAAGTTAACGAATTCAAGGATGGTCACAAGGATTTGTTTGATGGCGATCTCCGACCGGTGCAAGTTTGCTGTTTTCACTGCGGTAACAATGAGAAGCGCTGGACGGTAAGCATCTTTCTTGTACATGCGTTGTCGACAGAGGACGAGGAAAGATTTCAGCCCAAAAACCATGTTGTCTGGTATCCGCGGCGGAGAGCGCGGATACCAGAGCCGCATTCATGTTGTCAGAAGTGGTGTCACCCAGGTATCGAACATGTAGCGCGGCATAAACAGAAAGCTGCATTCACGCCACCCGGATTTGTGACAACTCAAGAATGCCTCCGTACCCTTGCCGTATTCTTTGCATGTCGCCGGCTTAGCTCAACAGGTAGAGCCGCTCAAATGTAATGAGCAGGGAGGGGGTTCGAGTCCTTCAGCTGGCACCAGCATTTCTTACTTCACCCTGACTTCCGCAGATTTCCCGTTGGTCGCATCAAACGCTCAACGTTCCCGGCGCAAATCATTCGACCAGAAGCACCTTGGCAAGTCTTCCTTCTGAAATGTGTGCGCACCTCGACATCATGTCAAAACATTGGCTAACGGTGCTTTGGTGGGAAGCGCCTACCGGAGTAGACTGGGATGCTCTCCGCTCAACTTCCGCAGCAGGTTCTGAAATGGTTATTCCATCCTTACAAAAATCAATGTTGCTGTCGCTGTGTATCGTTGCATCAAGCGCCATGGCCGTCTCCATTGCTGATCTCTCGAATCAGGACGCCACCGCCGGGCTGAAAGCGGCGCTGGAAAAAGGGGCAAGTGCAGCAGTAAGCAAACTTGGTGTCACAAACGGCTTTCTCAACAACGACAAAGTGAAAATTCAGTTGCCTCCCGTACTGGAGCAGGCGCGTCCTCTGCTTAAAATGACCGGACGCGGCCAGCAGCTCGACGAACTGGTGGTGTCAATGAACCGCGCAGCGGAAGAGGCAGTGCCGCTGGCGAAGCCACTGTTGATCAACGCCGTGAAATCGATGTCGGTAGCGGACGCCAAGCAGATTCTTACCGGAGGAGAAACCTCGGTTACCAGCTTTTTTCGTGATAAGACATCTTCTCAACTTGCAGTGACGTTTTTACCGATCGTAAAGAAGGTGACCGACCGTTCCGGCCTGTCGGCGCAATACAATGCGACGATGTCCCAAGTTGCCAAAGTCGGACTGGCACCGCAGCAGGCGACAGTTGAGGATTACGTGACCCAACGTGCGCTTAATGGCTTGTTTACAGTGATTGCCGACGAAGAAAAGGCGATACGCCGTGATCCGTTAGGATCCGGCAGCAAGATTATTGGCAAGGTATTCGGTGCCTTGCAGTGATCTGAGGATGTTGCTACGCGCTGCTGGCACAGACCTTATTTCAGTTCACGTACCAATCGCATACCAACCAGGGTGTACCGAGTGCTCTGCGAGTTCCAGTTGCGGTATGAGCTTCGCGCATACAATGGCCACGTGTGCCAGGAACCACCGCGCCGCACGCGTACCGAGCCGTTAGACGGCCCTTTTGGATCATTGACTGGCGAGATCGCATAATAGCCGTCGTCATACCAGTCAGCCGTCCATTCCCATACGTTACCGTGCACATCGTAAAGGCCAAACGCATTTGGAATAAAGCTGCCAGTCGGCGCGGTAAATGGATAGCCATCCGATTCTGCAAGCGCATAGCTTTTCCATTTATGCCAGAACTGCACCGCGTCGGCATCGAAGATGTTTGCTGACTTTAACAGCGACTGCGGTGCGTCGCCACTGTGATAGCGCGTGGTCGTACCGGCGCGGGCTGCGTATTCCCATTCGGCTTCGGTTGGCAGGCGATAGGTAACTTGTTCCTTTTCGCTAAGCCATTTGCACATGGCGACTGCATCGTTCCAGCTTACGTTAACGACAGGATGATCGTCACTCTGTGCGAATCCCGGATCACGCCATGAGTATTTGGGATCACGCCCCTCAAATGCATCGCCGCGTACCGTTTTGTCCGAGTCATAGTCGGGGTTGTAACCATACCCGCCTGTACCGTCAGCCTCGGACTCCGGGACGTAGCCTGACTGTTCGATGAAGCGACGAAATTGCCTGACCGTTACTTCGTATTGGCCAAGGTAAAACCCATGCGTGATCCGTACTTTGTGCACAGGCGCCTCATCGCTCAGGTCCTTCAAACGTTTTTGATCGTATTGGGGGTAGGACTTGGCGAGTGCTTCCGGCGACTCATCGCTACCCATCATGAATTCACCGGCGGGGATCAGCATGAACTTCATGCCTAGTGAGTTTTCAATCTGGGTTGGTGGCGAAGGGACTGGCGCTGCAATAGACGAAGAAACCGCAGACAAACCGGCTGTCAACCAGAATAGCGAGAATGCTGTTCGTAGAAACATAGGCATGCACCCGTATGGAAACCTGCGATAGACCGTAATCTATGCTGGCACAAGAAGGTCTCTGGCGCAATATCCTTGAAGTCTGGAAAGCTAAGGCTTTGTGCCCGGTACGTATCGACGCAAAAAAGCTTGGCGTAGGCGATGCAGTACTGAGTGCACAATGAATCACGGACCGGCGGCGCTCAACGAGCTTCTTGTTGGTCGCTATCCACCGGAAAATGCCAACCGACTGTAAACGTAAAAAAGCTCGCCTAAGCGAGCTTCCATTCATACTGATGCATCCACCTGCCAAAGACCCATGCTATCTGCATGGTGCCGCTGGCATCATTGTCCGACAACCCATGCTATCTGCGTGGTGTCATCTTTATCTGTTCTGGTTGCACCGTTTGCCGTTGAATTCGCAAGAGCGATCTTCTAGGGCTGTTGAATTCGGGGTTTTCCCGCGCATAAACTTGCGCGAGGAAATTTAGATCACGCGAATATTGCTCGCCTTTTCGCCTTTGGGGCCAGTGCCGCGGTCGAATGACACGCGCTGGTTCTCGGACAGGCTTTTGAAACCGTTGCTCTGAATGTCCTGGAAGTGCGCGAAGAGGTCAGCGCCGCCGCCATCAGGAGTGATGAAGCCAAAACCTTTGGAATCGTTGAACCACTTTACCGTACCAGTTTGAGTACTCATGTTATTTCCTTGTTTGAATAGTTTGAATAGACAGGGGCATATGCCCGCAGCACACTGGAAACCAAGATATGTAACCGAAGGGAGTCAAACAGGGATCGCTCTGGAGAAGAGCAACACGGGAAAGAGACCAACAATAACGACGACTTGATGCAAGTGCAGAGCCTACTATACAGACTAACGCAGGATTGACCTACACAATTCTGCGTTTATTCTTAAATGCCTTCTTGCTGATCTGAACTATTCCTAATGTTCAGCTTAACGAAAGGAATAGGTCGGGGCCGGTGGTACAGTAAGCAATTGCGCAACAGCACTGCGCAATCTCTCTTCGCTTCGTTTCAGTCTGGACTCACTGCCGGTTGTACTAAGTTCCAGATCCGGAAAATAAACTCGCACTGTTTTTGTTTCAGTAAAGAGATCGAGACGGTGAGCATGTTGAAGACCGAAATCTTGTCCCAGATCCCATTCGCACTTAACAATGGACAAGCCTTTTTCTTGGCCGATTGCGATTGCTTTTGCGGAGAGGGCGTCGGCCCCAGCCTGACGGTTGATGCTGGCATGATGGTTTTGTTGCATGACTACTGACTCCAATATTGACGCCTGACGCCTGATGGCTGCGCTGTTGGATTAAATTGACTGACGATGTTTAAAAAGATGGTGAATATGTATTTCACGTTCACATCGTCAGGCGAGAATATGTTCGCGGGCAAGTCCGCACTCTCTTGCATATTGTGCCAGTGCCGCCTGTTTGCAAGGTAACGATTTCGCTATTTGATGAGGCGTCGCAAGCATCTTGCGATGACAGGCGATAAGCTCATTTAGCAGATTGACATCCTGAAGCAGAAGCGATACTGCTATGCAAGGTAATCCGCAGTTTTATTTTCTCCTACTTCGCATCACATTTCCGTTTGGAGCGGCCTCCGTGACTGTTCTTGTTTCCGTCAAAATCAATGACGGTATTGTAATGGCGACCGATAGCGCCAGTTCTTTTGCCAGCGGCATGATCTATCATAACTCACGAAAGATTGTGAATCTGCGTGAAGGACTTCCCCTTGCTGCAATGGTGACGGGAGCCGGCGGAATCGGTAACGAATCCATGGATACTTTGTTGAAGGACTTGCGGCATCGATTTACCGGACACGATCCGGCGCACAAGGACTGGACCATCGATCCGGGCGATTACACCCTAGAAAACATTGCAATGAGGCTACGCCGGTTCTTGTTCGAGGAAAAATCTCTGGTGCATGGCGCGACGACCTGGACTAAATTTCGCCTGTGCGGCTACTCGGCGGGGCGGTCTCTGGCAGAGGTTTGGGAAGTTAACCTGATGGGTGAAAATTGCCCGCCACCATCGTGTATCCAGCATGAACAGGAATTCGGATTACGCTGGGATGGTGAATATGAGGCGCTGGACAGGCTGGTGTTCGGATTGGGAACCCGGTTCAATGAGTCGGCCATCCGCCACGGTCTTTCTACGGAAGATGCAGCGACGCTCAGGGAAAAGCTTGTGCCGGATCTCTATGAGCTATTGTTCATCGAAGCCATGCCGATGCAGGATGCGATTGATCTGGCCCGTTATCTTGTCGACACCACCATCGGCTTTGTAAAGTATTCGGTTTCCCGCCCTAAAACCGTCGGTGGTCCGATCGAGATTGCATCAATTAGCAAGCATGGAGGGTTTCAATGGGTACAACGCAGGGGTGAGGGGGCCAGCAATTAGAGTCATTGTCCGAGGGCGTTTCAAGAACAACGAACCAATGCGTTACTCCGCGCGATGTTGATCAGACGATAATTTCATGATTGTGTCCACATCGGATTTCGCATTGAACTGTATCTTGCCCTCCTTGTATAACACGCCACCGATTTTCGAGAGCACTTCAAAGTTTTCTTTTGATAGCTTACCGCGGGAATCAGCCAGTAGTTGCGCGAGCGCCAGGATAACGTCGTTGAGCGGGGCCGTTTCGGAGGGTATCTTGTCCGCCTCCTGGCGGAAGATGTCCAGTATTTCGTCCTGAGTCATGTTGCCTCCGTTGGATGTATTGAATGTGGCGACGATATAGCAATACTGCTCAACAGACGTGCGAGTTTTGCAGTGTCCAGCGGTTTAACGAAGTGATGATCGAATCCTGCGGCAATGGACTTTTCCTTATCACGCTCCTGGCTATAGCCGGTTACGGCAATTAAAACCGAAGTACATGTTTCCGGCATGGCGCGTAAGCGACGCGCAAGCTCGTGGCCATCCATATCCGGCAGGCCGAGATCAAGCAGGCAGACATGCGGCAATGTTGCCCTGGCACGCTCTATCGCATCGGCAGCAATGTACTCAACGGATACAGCATGTCCGGTCGCACCCAGAAACATCTCCAGCGTGTTGGCGGCGTCTTTGTTGTCGTCCACCACCATGATCCGTAACGGTTGTGTGGAATGTCGGGCAAGTTGCTGTGTCGCCTCGCGTGTAATTGCGGCCTCCCATTGTATCGGCATACGCGGCAGGCGAACGGTAAAGGTGCTTCCTTTACCTGGTCCCTCGCTGTAGGCCCCGACCTTGCCGCCATGGGAAGTGACGAGGTTCTTGACAAGTGCAAGGCCCAGTCCCAATCCTCCCTGTGACCGGTCTGGTGTTCGTTCGGCCTGGGCAAACAGTTCGAAAACACGTGACACCATTTCCGGCGCCATGCCGATACCATCATCGGACACGTCGAGCGTAACTTCCTCCGGGTGAATCTGTAGACGTACAACGATGTTGCCACCTTCCTGCGTGTACTTCGATGCGTTGCCCAGCACATTAGCCATCACCTGTACCAGTCGCTTCCGGTCGCCCACTACGGGAGCCGGATCAGGCGAAAGGTGAAGCGCCAGATGATGTCTGCGATGGGCGATCAGCGGGCTCACCTGTTCAACTGCTTCCGTCAGAATATCCCGCACATCGAGCATTTCCTTTTGCAGTGTGATAAGTCCGCGTGTCACGCGTGCCATGTCCAGAAGGTCATCGATCAGGGTCGTCATATGGCCTACCTGACGGGCGATGATCTCGCTTGTCTGCAGTACCCGCTCGGGTTGGGAAGATACCAGCTCGAGCAGGTTTGCCGCGGCACTGATTGGAGCAAGCGGATTGCGCAGTTCATGCGCCAGCATCGCTAAAAACTCATCCTTTCGCTGATCTGCGATACGCACCTCATATTGACGCAGTCGCGCACGCAACGCGGACCGTGCGGCACTGATCAGGGTTGATGTGCGCACCGGACGCTCCAGCAGCGTCAGATTACCCAGACGTTCGTACGCGCCCTTGATCCATGCCGATTCGCCACCTGGTTTAGTCAGTACCAGTATGGGTAGATCAGACCAGGTGGGTTGCGTAAAAAAATACGCGCTCAATGGTTTTGACGGACCTTCGGGCAGCGCTTCTTCGACAGTCAGAATCGCAGCGGCACCCTTATATACTTCGCTGACGAGTTCGGTGAGACTGGTACAGACAAAACAGTCGAGCCCCGCATTTTCCAGGACATTGGACGCGAGCTCGGTGTCCCTGCCAAAGGGCATGCAAAGCAGGATACGACGTTCGACAAAATTAGCCATGCGACTGCAAGTTCTTATCTTCGGTTTCGGGATCACCGACCAGTTTGGGTACCCCCGTCAGCACGCCATGAAAATGTTTGAGTACCGGGCCGATTTGGATCCCCTCTGAAGTAATGCTCATCGGACGTATGGTGCGCTCATGCTGGCTTCCGCGCTTTTTGAACACGGAAATCGCTTGCTGGACTTCTCCGAACGCTTCGAAATATCGCAGCAGAAGCACGTTGTCCGCGAGATAGCTGGCATCGACATTGGTGCTCATGTTCCCGCCGAACATTCCCTGTTGTACGCCGATGAGAAGCGTCACCACGCCACGCTGACCGAGGTAGGTCAGCAGCTCGTGCATATGGGTGGCAAGCATTTTTTCGTTCGGCATTGCTTGAAGAAAACCGTTCAGGCTATCAATGACGATAACCCGGGCGTTTTGGTCCGCCGAGCGACATACGAGATGCACAAATTCGCCCGGCGTCAATTGTGCCGGGTCCACTTGTTTTAACGTCAGCTGACCAGATGTAAGATAAGCGCGCAAACCGATCCCCACGTTATCTGCACGGTTCAGAAAATTGGATGCGGACTCTTCAAAGACAAACATGGCCGCCTGATGTTGCTGTTGCAGGCAAGAGAAGACGAATTGCGCCGCAAGTGTCGATTTGCCTGTGCCTGGCGGGCCTGAAATCAAGGTACTGCTGCCTTGTTCGATACCTCCGCCCAATAAACTGTCCAGTTCCTGCAAACCGCTTGAGAACTGCTGCGGGTTTCGGGTCTCTCGCGATTCGGCTGCAATCAGGCGCGGATACACCACGATGCCACCTTGCCGAATCTTGTAATCATGCAATCCTTCGCGAAACGCAACGCCGCGGTACTTCAGGATTTCCAGCCGACGTCGTATGCCACCGTAGTCGGTTTGCATGCGCTCAAGTGAAACGACGCCATGGGCAATACTGCGTACTTGCAGATCCCCATCGCTTGCCGTACGGTCGTCAAGGAAGATCGTCGTACATGAGCGGCTCGCGAAAAACTGCTTAAACGCGAGCACCTGGCGTCGATAGGCAAGCGGGGTTGAAGCGAGTAACTGCAGCTCCGACAGCGAATCCAGCACCACGCGAGTCGGTTGCAGTCTTTCGACAACGGACAGGATTTCTCTGGTCGTGGCACCGGTTTCGACGTCGCTCGGATGAAAAATACTGTATTGCTGGTCAGGATCAAGAATGCTTTCAGACGGGATCACTTCTTCGATATGGATGCCATCCAGTGACCAGCCGTGTGCCGCTGCGACGGCGCGTAGCTCAATGATCGTTTCTGAAAGCGTAATGTAAAGAACCGACTCGCCTTGTCTTGCGCCTTCTAACAGGAACTGTAATGCGAGTGTCGTCTTGCCTGAGCCAGGGGAGCCTTCCACCAGGTAAAGCCGGTCACGTGTAAAACCGCCATGCAGCACCTCGTCGAGGCCTGCGATTCCGCTGGACAAGAACGCGTCGGTGATACTGTTTTGTTGTGAAACCATGCATATTCTCTCTGCGAAGCGCCTCAGGAAGATTTCCTATTGAATTACATAGGAGTTCCTGCGCAAGTTGAGATCCCATAATACATGGGAATCCGTTCCAGCTTGGAATTGCCGTGTCCTCTGCTGGGCAAATAAACGCCGGCGAGCCCAAGCGGCGAGTCATTACCACGAGTCAGCACCACGCTAAGCCACCGTGACGAAGGCAAACGTATTTGCCGCGTCTGGCAAATTATTTTGCTTCGGAAGGGACCGGTAGTGTCCGCCACGCATCGTGAGGAACTCGGGCGACTACTTTCCAGGATGTTCCGCTCGGCCTGATTACTGCAGCTTCGCCTTCCGCAAGATGCGGTGGCCCGGCGACCGCCCGAAACGGCGTGCCGTGCCCTACCACCCAGACGTTGGTGTTGTCCGGCACTGGCATCGATAATAGTCGCTTCAAGCCGGCATAATCATCTCCGTTATTTTCGCGAATTTCGACTTTTGGTTCTGCGCGCATGAACGCGAGCCTAGCGGTCTCCATCGTCCGGCAATAAGGGCTTGCGAGCACGCTCCCGACGGGGAGCTTCAGGCGTTGGATGTGCTCGCCGATGCTCCGTGCCGCTTCACGTCCCTCATCGGATAGCATTCGTTGGTTTGAACAGTCTTCGTAACTCTTCATTGCGCCATCCAGCTTGGAAAAATCCGTTGCCGTATGTCGAAAATAGACGATATATCCACCACGCCTCAATTCCTTGACCAGATTGCTGCTATCTAATGCAGCTTCACCTTGCGGCGCAGACGATGACTGGTTTGCGATCGTACCTAGGCCAAGTGTCCGTTCGTCTGCGGCGTGCGAGTTGTATGCAAGTGACATCGCCAGCAAAGCAAGAAAATAGATCTTCATAAATTCGTCTCCAGCAGAAGGATTTTCCTTAAGAAAATAAGTTCCTGTCGAAAACAGTTATTTCATGTTGCACGCTATTAATAGCAATTCAAGCTGAAGACACTGCTTTTTTCGAGAACGCCGGTATCTGACTGGAAGCACATTGGTGAACAACGCTCAGCACAGGAAGTGTTTGTAGGTTTGGCCGGGCGCTTCGACGAAACGGCGGCACGTGTCGATCTTGTCAGGCTGGGTGAGATTTTCCAGCAGATTGCCCGGTTATCCTTTCCTCTTATTGTCGTTGGTTAGTACTTCTCCGTAGAGATCGCCCCGACGTGGGAAGGCGCTGCAGCGCTGAAAGTGGTTCTCGACCAGTTGCCCAGGCCGCTCTGGGTAAGCGCTTATGACAGCGCTAATGTGGGGCCAAAAGAATTTGCTGCGAAGCTGGACGCATGGCTGCCATCCGACGTCGGTGTGTTCTTTCAGGATGGCGTCGGCGTGCACGCACGCACCGCCGGTGTTGCGCGACAGTACGCTGATGTGATTACTGCGCGCCTGGGTAACAAACGCGTGAAAATAATTGCCGAAGCGTTTCGCCCTACTGCCAGCGGGCAATTTCGTCCTGCCACCCCCGAAGAAATTCGTGAACAGCTCGATGCTTATAAGGGATACCCGGTTTACCTCTTCGATGGGCCGCATTACGTACCGGCAGAAACAGTCGAAGCGCTTATGCATTGACGCTAGCCGTTCATGACGGTCTGCGACGCGATGCCTGGATACTAACTCATTCAGGGAGCGTTGGTTGTTTGCCATCGCGGAATTCCTCGGAGCCTATTTTAGTTGGCGGAGTTGTCAAGAAGGGCAATGACTCATAGGGCCGGAAGCGGTAGCATCGTCTTATTGCTAACCGAGAATATTTTATGAGCAGTGATCAACTTCTTACGACAGTCTTCGTCATTATTATTAGCGCAATTCTGGTGTACGTCGCCGGTTATTACAGTGGACGGCTGCAAGGCTATCGTCAAGGCCTTGATAAAGGAGAAACGCAGTCCGGAAAAGTGCAGCACCTGAAAGGGATGACGGATGGTTATGTGATGGCACTGCAGCATACCCCTGCGCAGCGCAATGAATACATGAACAACGTGCTGTTAAAAATCGGCGCGAGCACGCCGGAGGCAATTGAAGCTGAACGCCGGCGTCGCTTCCAGATGCAAATGGAAAGCTGACGGTAAGGTCAACGTCAAATCAAGCGCGATCTGGAATTGCTCAACTCCGGCAGCGAACGATTGCCTCTTCAGCATCATGCAAGCAGCCGTTGCCGAAGTGGCTTTCGTTGCCGCCAGAAAAGGACAGCGATCCAAATGCGTCGCCTCTTGTTCGGACGCCCGCTCTAATGTGAAGGAGCCTGTCCTTTGTATTGATCTAAGGTCTGTGCACGGCTAATCGTAAATAATGGATAATTTTCAGGACAAGGCCATGTCAACAAAATCCAGGCGGTCTTGTCCCCAGAACATGTCCGAGCCGACAAAGAAAGTTGGTGCGCCGAATACTCCGCGCGCAACAGCTTCCTCCGTGTCACTTTTGAGCTTTGCCTTCACCTTGTCGTCCTTGATCAGCTCAAGGAAAAGAAGAGGACTGATTCCTGCATCTTCCAGGACTGCGGCTACTTCCTCCGGGTTGCCAAGGTTGCGTGGGTGTTCAAACATCGCGCTGAATATCGCGGACAGATAACGATGAAATTCTTCATCGCTACGCATTTGCATCGCGACTGCGCCGCGCATCAGTTGCAGTGTATTGATCGGGAAATGCGGATTGTGATTGAACGTTACATTGAAGTGCCTTGCCCACCGCTCAAGATCGACTTGCGAGTACACCGCTTTTAGCGGCACGGTAGCCGGGCTGGCATTGCCGGTCGCCTGGAACACACCACCCAGCAGCATGGGACGCCATAGGATGCTTGCTTTCCTGGCTTGCGCAATTTTCGGCAATTGATGGTAGGCGAGGTAGCTGTAAGGGCTGCCGACATCGAAGAAAAATTCTATGGTTTTCATTTTTTATCCTGTCTTTGTCCTGTCTCATGAACCGAGGTGAGCGTTACCGGGATTCTTACCAGCGCTCCATCCAGGGACGCAAGTCCAATTCGTGGGTCCACGCATCGCGTGGTTGCTTATGCAAGTGCCAGTAGTTCTCCGCAATGTGGTCAGGGTTGAGGATTCCATCCTGATCCTTTAAGTCATAACGTTCAGGAAAGTTATCACGGATGAATGCGGTGTCAATGGCACCGTCGACGACGACGTGCGCGACGTGGATGTTCTTCGGTCCTAACTCGCGTGCCATACTTTGTGCCAATGCGCGCAATGCGTGCTTGGCACCGGCAAACGCGGCGAAGTTGGCTGATCCACGCAAGCCGGCAGTGGCGCCGGTGAAAATGATGGTACCGCGCCCACGTGTCACCATTCGTTTCGCGACTTCGCGGCCGACAAGGAAACCGCTGAAGCAGGCCATTTCCCAGATCTTGAAGTATTTGCGTGCGGTCTCTTCCAGGATGCTGGAAGGTACGTTGGCGCCGATGTTGAATACCATGACTTCAATGGGGGCGATATCGCGCTCAATGTCATCGACCAGTTTAACGACTTCGTCTTCCTTGCGCGCATCCGAGCCGAAACCGTAGGCTTGTCCACCGGCTGCCTGAATTTCGTCAATAAGTGGTTGCAGCTTGTCTGCGGAGCGCCGTGTTACGCAGGTGATCAATCCTTCTTTCGCGAACTTTCTGGCGATGGCACCGCCGGTCGATTCGCCGGCGCCGATGATCAGCGCTGCCCTTTTAGTTGTTCCGCTTTCCATATTTGCCCTCGTTGGTTTTGAAATAACGATCGTTACGATAACGAACGTTATGCTACCATTCTCGTTGTGTCAAGCGACTTCATGGACAAAATACATGCGATATAAGCCCGGCCATAAAGAGGAAAAACGCAGGGAATTGCTGAAGATCAGCGGTGGGCTGGTCAAGAAGAGCGGCTTTGCTGCGACAGGAGTCGATGCGTTGATGCAGGCCGCCGGCGTGACCAGCGGCGCGTTTTACAGTCACTTTTCATCCAAAACGGATTTGTTCAAGGCCCTGATCGAAAACGAACTCCTCGCGAGCCGTGAAATGTGGGCCGGCAATCCACATGAAACTGCGGAAGAATGGATCGGTTTTGAATTGGACCGCTACCTGAACCTTGCCCACGTCAAGCACCCGGAAGCGGGTTGTGCGTTACCTTCGCTTGCCGCCGAAATTGCGCGGGCGGACGCATCGGTCAGGGAAATATACGAAAAAGAACTACTCAAGGGGCAGCAAATCCTTGCCCAGCGCTTGGGCAGCGACGATCACGCGTGGGCGTTCATTTGCCAGCTTGTCGGTGCCATTCTGGTCGCGAGAGCAATGCCGGATGAGACAATGCAGCGCACTGTCATCGAAGCAAGCAAGCGCTTCCTGCAAGATGCGGTGTCGCAGCGCCACGTCAAGAAATCTTCCTGAGGTCCTCAGGATACTGTCCGTATTTGCAGATAATCGGCAGGCAATTGAAAAGGAAACAGATGACTGTACAGACTCACCAAACGCCCGTGCATGTGCTCGATGCCGCCGTTGCGCTCGCGCCGGAAGGCGACGACCGGTACACCGGCCACACGCATCCTGCCTACGGCAATATGGTTGGACCATTTGGCGGTGCCATTGGGGCGACGCTGCTCAATGCGATCCTTTGCCATCCGGCTCTTTTGGGGGACCCGGTATCGCTGACCGTGCATTATGCCGCGCCGATAGCGGACGGTCGCTTTACAGTTCATGCAAGGGTGATGCGGACCAATCGCTCTTCACAGCACTGGTTTGTCGAGCTGATTCAATCGGAGCAGGTCGCAGCGTTTGCCACTGCGGTCACTGCAATCCGACGCGACACTTGGGGCACGACCGATGCCGTATTTCCGCAAGTTCCTTCGCCTGATACGCTCGCACCGGCACCTGCCATTCCGCGAGCGGCCTGGACAGCGTGTTATGACATGCGCTTTATCGATGGTGCGCCGGACGCAGCCGATACGGGCAACCATTCTTCGCAGTCGCGACTATGGATCCGTGACCAGCCACCGCGACCGCTTGACTTCCTGTCGCTGTCGGCAATCTGCGATGCATTCTTTCCACGTATTTTCGTGCGGCGGCCAAAGTGGGTGCCTATTGGCACCGTGGCACTTACAACGTACTTCCATGCCGACGCCGAGCAGTTGCGTGCGCAAGGTATCGCGCCGCTATTAGGCGTGGCACGCGCGCTTCACTTCGGAAAGGGATTTTTTGATCAGAGTGCTGAAGTATGGAGCCCTGACGGTGCCCTTTTGGCGACAAGCCACCAGGTGGTGTACTTCAAAGAATAGACTTGCGTGACACACGGCGACTGGTGTCAGACCAGCACCGCCATGTTGCCAGGTTTATTACCCCTGCACTCCGTTTTGGTCGTGGTTCCAGCCGGTTAACCAGTGGGAATACGGAACGAGTGCCGAGCTGCGCTTGGAGCGTGCTTCGGAAGTGGCAATCAAGGATTTCCGCGGTAAGTTAAATACGTCCGCATAAGCATCGGACAGCTTTAGATTGATCGGAGCACTGCGTTTTTTCGTTGCTGCCTTAGGCACGTTCAATGCAAAAAGAGCGACGAAAAAATCTCGTGCGGTACGGGCGACGTTCTCGGTGTATGAACTCGACGAACCGATCGTTATGGTAGTCATGGTATTCCTCCTAACGAAAATAAATTACTAAGCCGTAATTATAAGGACATCAGTGATATAAAAGTAGTGCTCTGTATTTATAACTCTTATTCGTTTTGGATATATCACTTTTGTCATCATGGGTGAGCCCGCATCCAGCAGGCCGGCGTAAAGTCAGAGAAGTCGATGCCGTACAGGTAGCGTGATAAAATTTTGGCATGATCATCCGACAGCAAAGACACATCGCCGCATGGATAGCATGTATTGCTATTGTGCTCACATCACTGATGCCTGCCCTGTCGCATGCCCTGTCCCTGTTGAAACCCGCGAAGCAGAACACGTTCAGTTTCATTACTGAAGTATGTTCGGTCACTGGCACCAGACTTCATGTTGTCGACGCCTCCATCGCATCCACCGCGCGCGTTGAAAAGAGTTCCGGTACGCATACAGATGGAACGAGCCTTGAGCACTGCCCCTTTTGCCTGACCCATACAGGCTCTGCCGACCTTCCTCCGGCGGAGCACATCATCTTTCCGATGCAACTGAGCGCAACGGTCCGGCCCGCACTCTTCTTTCATGCGCCCACACCGCTTTTTGCGTGGTCCGCCGCCCAGCCTCGCGCACCGCCTTTCCTGTCCTGAGCGCCCCAGCGCCCTTAACTGCTAACAAATAAAAACCTGTTAGCCATTCTTCATCAACATTTGTTCAAGCCGATGGCGCTTCAATGCGGCCGTGGCAAGACTTAAGCATCGCCTACACCTAGAGCGGTTTCATATTGATGTACTGTCGCCTCGGGCCGCCTTGCCGCGCCGGGCGGCGTTGCTTGTCGCTTGTGTGGCCCGCCACACGGCGCTCCGCGCGCCTTGCCCTGCACGCCAAATCGACCCGCTTCTCCGCACACCAATATGAAACCCGCTCTAAGGCTGTTGCTTCGCGCTCTTCGGGTGAACAATGGACAGGAAATTCAAACAACATGAAAAAGGTTTTAAATAATCACGGTGCATTGCGGCCGATGGCGGCTGCCATTCTTACCTGTCTAGCTGCGCCGCTGCAGGTACTGGCCCAATCCGGTGAGCAAACACTTCCGGCGGTTTCCGTCGAAGGGGTGCGTTCGGTTTCAGACAGGAATCAATACCCTGTGACGACGGAAAGCGTGACTGCTGACCAGGTCGCCGACACAGTCAACGCGGTGACCGTAGAAGACACCCTGAAATATCTGCCGAACGTCCTGGTACGCAGGCGCTTCATTGGCGATACGCAGTCTCCAATGGCGACGAGAACGACAGGGATCAATGCAAGCGCGCGCAGCCTGATCTTTGCCGATGGCATCCTGCTTTCTACGCTCGTTAATAACAATAACCAGAACGGTTCACCCCAATGGTTCATGGTGGCGCCGGACGAAATCGACCGGATCGATGTTCTGTACGGACCATTTGCCGCAGCATATCCCGGTAATTCCTACGGTGCCGTGACTGAAATCATCACGCGCATGCCCCGGCAATTCGAGGCCAGTGCAAAAGTCACCGTCGCAAACCAGGATTTCAGTCAATACGGCACCAGGGACCATTATCCTTCCACGCAAGCCAGCGTTAACTTCGGGAATCGTGCCGGCGCCTTGTCGTGGTGGTTCAGCGTCAATCATCTGAACAGCTTCAGCCAGCCAGTCACGTATCTCACCATCAACCAGTCAGCTACCGTCGCCACGGGCAGCGCTCCTGTACCTACAGGCGCCATTGCCGACCGCAATCGCACCGGTGCACCGATTCTGGTGCTTGGCGCCGGCAACCTGACCCATACCGTACAGGACACGGCAAAGCTTAAGCTGGCTTATGATTTTTCGCCTGCACTCACCGCTGCTTACACCCTGGGATATTGGCAAAACAATGCCGATGCTTCTTCGCAATCCTATTTGACGACGGCCACAGGTGGCAGCCTGTTCTCCAGCAACTCCACCGATCAGGCACGCTGGATGCAAGCTTTATCACTGAAGACGAGGAATAGCGGGCCCCTGAACTGGGAAGTCATTGCGACGCATTTCAATTACGGGAATGACCTTACACGGACGTCGACCGGTCCCTATCCGCTCGCACAGATTGCCGGCCCGGGACGTATTGCCGATGCAAGCGATACTGGCTGGACCACCCTGGATGTGAAAGGCACGTGGCGAGAAAAGGGGCGGGGAGCTCAGCACTCGGTCAGTTTCGGCGCACATGCCGACCAGTACAAGCTGGCCAATCCCACCTATAACACCAGCGACTGGATCAACGGCGACAAAGGCGACCTCTTCAGCGATTCGCGTGGCAGGACCCGCACCGAAGCTTTATGGGCGCAGGACGTCTGGCGGATTGCGCCGGATCTCATGGCGACGATCGGTGGCCGATATGAGCGCTGGCGCGCCTACGACGGTTTTAACTTTGCGACCTCGGGCACCGGCACGGGTTTCCCCGTGACTCAGCCAGAAGTGTCCGACAGCGGTTTTTCACCGAAACTGTCGCTGACCTGGCAAGCCACTAACGACTGGAGCATGACGGGTTCGTTCGGCAAGGCGTTGCGCTTCCCGACCGTTGGCGAGCTTTATCAGAATGTGCAGACAGGACAAAGCTTCACACAGGCGAACCCTTTCCTGAAGCCGGAAAAAGTACTGGCTGGCGAGCTGGCACTGGAACGCAGGACATCGGACAGCAAGCTCCGGGTATCGCTGTTTGAAGAGCATGTATCTGACGCACTGATTTCGCAGACGTCTTCGATCCCGGGCGTCGCAGTTCCCGTGTCGTTTGTGCAAAACGTCGACAAGACACGGCAACGTGGTATTGAACTCGTAGGGCAAAAGAAAGATGTGCTCATCAAAGGCCTGGAGCTCAACGGCAGCCTGACCTATGTAGACGCAAGGATCGTGGCTAACGCCGGCTATGTTGCGACGGCACCCGGCGCAGCATCCGTTGGCAAGCGCACGCCCTATGTACCTGAATGGCGGGCGACCGCCGTCGCAACCTATAAGCCCGATGAAAAATGGTCTTACACACTTGCCGGCAGGTATAGCAGCCGACTCTATGCGACAGTCGACAATACGGACATCAATCCGGCAACCTACCAGGGCTTCGAAGGCTATTTCGTTGCAGATCTCCGCATTCGGTATCAGCTTGACAGACACTGGAGTGCCGCCACCGGGATCGATAATCTGAACAATCGCAAGTACATCCTGTTCCACCCATTCCCGCAACGCACTTTGTATGCGGAGCTGAAGTACGATTTTTAGTGTATTGACCTGATCTGATTGAAGTGGAAAAAGGAAACTAAATCATCATGGAAAACATGAAATTATTAGTCCGCGCAGTGTCGACGTTCTTTTGTACTGCCTTGCTGTCGACCGTGCCAGCAGCAGGCATAGGGGCAGAACCCGCTGCACACGATCATGGCGGGAAAATCCATGGCAAGACAGCAGCGTCCGACCTCGGCACTTCCGCGGTGATTGACAAGGAAGGGCGCATCTGGGCTGTTACCAAGCAGACGGCCGATGACGGGCAGTACGTCATTCTCCAGTCATCGATCGATATGGGGAAAACCTGGTCATCCGCAAAACGGATACAGAAGCATCCCGAACCGGTCGCGGCAAGTGGTGAAGCAAGACCGCATATCGCCCTTGGCAGTAAAGGCGAAATCTACATTACCTACACCAAGCCGGTCGCCCGCCCCCATATCGGCGACATCCGTTTCGTGCGCTCCATTGACGGCGGCAAGACCTTCTCCGAGCCAGTCACTGTGCACACTAATCGCGATGTCATCACGCACAGCTTTGAAACCCTGCTGGTCGACCCTGAGGGGCGCATCTTCGTCACCTGGATTGACGGCCGCGATGCGGTCCTTGCAAAATCAAAGAAAGAACGCTACGCCGGCTCCGCCTTGTATTACGCAGTATCCCGCGACGGCGGCGCAAGCTTCAAAGGAGACTACAAGGTGGCCGATCACGCTTGTGAATGTTGCCGTGTCGGCATGGCTCTGGATCCGGGTGGTGCGCCGGTTGTGATGTGGCGTCATATATTCGAACCGAATATCCGCGACCACGCCATAGCCAGATTAAGTGTGGATGGCAAACCAGGGCCAGTGCAGCGGGTAAGCTACGACGACTGGCGCATCGATGCGTGTCCGCACCATGGACCTTCAATTGCATTCGGCGCCGATGGAACGCGTCATCAGGTCTGGTTCAATGGAAAGGAAGAGGGTGGCGGCGCATTCTACGCAATGGCAAGCCCATCCGGTGCATTAGCGAAGCCGGTGTCTCTCGGTGTCGCCCAGGTATCGCATCCCGATGTCGCAGTGCAGGGCAGGCAGATGGCGGTGGTGTGGAAGCAGTTTGACGGAAAATCCACGGCGATCATGGCGCGCGTGTCCGACGACGGTGGCAACAACTGGCGCGAACAGGAGATTGCACGCACGACTGCCAATTCGGATAAGCCACATCTCATTACGTCGCAATCAAGGATTGTGCTTGTCTGGCGGACCCAGAACGAGGGAATCCGGATTTTTCCGGTCATGCAGTGAATGGACTGAGATCACTTCGCGTTATGTGCGGCGCTGCTGATACCTCGGGACATGAATAAACACACAGCGCCCGCAACCATAAGGATTGCGGGCGCTGCTCGCTTGTTGACTACTGCAAACCAGGTTAGTGGATGCTCGACTGTCCGGGTACGCTGCCAAATCGAGCAGCATCGGATTCAGTAGCGGACATCGAACCTGGTCGGTCACTGTCCTCGGCTCCCGCGTTCGACAGGCCGCCTTTGACTCGTTCAGCTTCCTGCTTTGCGGCCTCTGCAACACGCTGTGCCGACTGTTTCACTGTCTCGGCCTGGCTCATTGCTGTTTCCTTTGCCTTGTCCAGCAGATCGTCGCGCACACTACCCATCAGCTCGTTTTCACGGCGTGTCGCTGGCACCGCGGCACCGATTGCGGCACCAAGAGCAACGCCCAACGCGGCGACTACAAGCGGTTGCTCGTCGAGCAACTGACCGAACTGATCTCGCGCACGATAATACTGCTCCTGCGAGCGCCTGCTCATATCGCTCATGCGTGCCTGTGCTTCCTCAGCAGTTTCATGAAGTCTTGAGCGTGCGGTCTGCCCGACCTGGGACACGCGATCCGTCATCGAGGAAGCAGAGCTGCCAAGCTTCTGGCCCACGTCGCTGACCTTTTCCTTGAGACCGCTGGCGGTATCGCTCGCCTTCGACGCCGCACGCTGCAGCATGCCACCCTCGGTATCGCCGGAATATCCGGCGTCATAGTTCTCGTAAGACGCGCCGCGATAGATTTCACGGGCATCGGGCGAATAGACAGATCGACGCATGGCACGGCGGGATCGCGGGTACGAATAGCTGCTGGTCTGCTGGCGGCCTGCCGCCATCAGCCAGGCAATGCCGACACCAATCAGGGCAACCGGAATCGGATTATCCCGCACCGAATTGACCAGATTGGCGCCAAAGGCACCGGGCGTGGTGGATAGTGCATAGTCGACCGCCTGATCCATCATTTCGCTTGGGGAAAGTTTGCGCTGAATGGCATCGACGGTAGAGCTGAAATCAGCGCGTGTGCGTTCGATGTCGCTCTCGATTTCTTCCGGACTGCGGTTATCAGTATCTTTCATTGCATCTTCTCCTGTGCGACGATTTTGTCCCGCTTGAGCGAGTCCATTGTTTTGTTTGGCATGAGGTTCTCTGCAGTCAGCTTGGAGCTGCCGCCTTTGAGCATCACGTATCCGATTACGACGACCACAGCGCCAACGATAAGCGGTGCGAGCCAGGGAGCCACTGAAGGTGGCAATATCATTTCCACGCCTTTCACTACGGCAAGCAGAATGATGAACAGGCCAGCTAACAGAATCGCGGCACCGATGGCAACGGATGTCAACGCAGCCTGGGCACTTCCAATCTTGGTTGACATCTCCGCGCGGGCGAGGGCGATTTCCTGGCGCACCAGGTCCACCATATCGCGCGTAAGATCGGAGAGCAGGGCTGCAAGCGACTTGTCACTCTTGTCGATCATCATAACGAGCCTCCCCCGGACCTGGAACCGTTCAGAGGTACTGTCCCGGTACTGACGCTACCGGCGCCCAGCGGCGCATCGGTTGTGCGGTCGGGTGTGCCATCTGCGCCGATCGGCTGCCGTCCACCCGCCATGGTCGACATGGTATCCGTGTCATCGGTCGCTGCAAACCGCTGGCGTGTCGCCGAGGTGGACATGCCCGATTGATACTGGCGATGCTCGGAAGAGCTCTTCAGAAAACGCGCCAGCAGGAAGCCGGCCACGACCGAGCCAACCAGGAAAGTACCGGGAGCGCGGCGTGCGAGATTCTGGGTATCATTAATCAGCGAATCGAGGTCCTTCTCGCGCAGCCGCCCGCTAAAGGATTCAAGCTGGTCTGCAACCATACCGACGTAGCGTGCGACCTGACCCTGACCTTGCCCTTCCAGGTGGCTGGCGGTACTCCGGATGGCAGTCGCGACATTATCGACCTGACTGACAGCCGTCTCCTTCTGCTCCTCGAATACCGTGCGGCCTTTTTCCTTTGCGCGGTTAGCGACGTCGCCTGCATACTGCTTGGCCTCGCTCGCAATCCGCGTGCCGCTCTCCTTGATAGCCTGCTTCGAAAAAGTCTTGTCCGAGCTCATGCCAGCAGTGCTGCCGGAACTCTGCGTATCCGAGGTCCTGCCGCTTCCTGTCGCTGTGGTTGCCGGTCCGCTGGTGCTGCCTGCGGTAGCTGATGGACTAGTTAGTGCACTAGTTGATGTACCCGCTGCACCTGCTGTCGGGGTCGACTGCAAGTGCTCGCCTGGTCCGGGCTGCAGCCCGCTCGCAATCGGGGTGGTCCCGTCCTTATTCTGGTCTGCCATCGCGTTCACTCCTGGTTAATGAATGTTGAGACCTCTATTAGATTAGAGTCTGAATCCGGCATACCCCTGCTTAAGCGTTCGACGATATAGGCAGAGATAAGCCGAGTCACAACATGTTAGAAATGCAAGTGCTCGATTAGTTCGAAGACAAGTATGCGTATCATCAGCAATTCGCTGATTACATAAAGCGATATGGTGATTACGGACGACACAGTGATTGCATTAACGGAATGTTTGCGATTGCAGCAAAGTGATAATGTCGTAAAATTGTACCCAAGCATCGTATTGCGACAAGGTAATAATCATTGACCTCCGTTCACGAAGCTCAATGGTTGTTGCGCTGCCTTTTACGCGATGACCCAATACCGGCAGGCAACGGCCGTGAGAACGAAATCAGATGTCGATCTGAGGAAGATGTTTTCGTTTATCTCTTTAGCGCCTTAATGAAGTGCCCGGGCATACACCCGTTAATTAAGCAGCTTTGGTTGAGCACGACTGCGTTTAGTACAAAGAATACTCACATTCATCTGAAGCGGCGAATGCCATGATTGCCGCCGCCGGGCCCTGTGAAGTCATCGCTCGCGCAAACGATACGGAGCGCGCCGAGAGCGGTCTACGCGCAAATCGACGAATGCTTGCTGCACGTAGCGCACGGATCTCGCAAATTCCTCGAGTTGCGGAACTTGTGACTCACTTATTCCGCATCCCTGAATATAGGCCACTCGGCCTTGTACGGTAATCCATAAGGTCGTATTGACAAACGGCCCGCGCTCGCCAGTTGCCGACATGAATTCTTTTGCGATGTCGGTATCATACATATATGAATTTTGGCGGTCGCAATCACCGGCAAGCCAGCAGGTGGTACCTTTCTCGGCTCTTTGGTGAGACTGATTCCGCATCGCACGTTCATCAACGAAAGGACCCGCCGGCACCGGGCAGTCAGGAACGTCCTTGGACACCTGAAAGAAAGGATCGTTGAACCAGTTGCGCAGTTCGTCTGCGTCTTGGCCGTAACAGGTCGAGACAAACATGAAAAACACCATAAGCATCTTCATCACTCTCATATCAGCGTCCGTTCGATAGATGCGACAGCAAGGATGCCATGCCAAAAAGGCGAAACGCGAACTCCGAGGGCAAGCAGCACAGTAGGCGGCTCACCAGGACTCGCGTTAAATAACTTTAAATATAACTGAATATCGGAATGGCGGAGATTGACCGCAGCCCGGCATTAGTGCGCTCTGCACGTCCGGATTTTTCCATGTCTGCTCTAGGCACTCGGCAACGTAACATTGTTAGAGTATGCATCTCGACCGTTCTGAAGTCGGAGTTTGATTCTTATTGCCGTATTTGACTTATCAACCAGAATATCGCCCTGGCAAACAAAGCCATAATCTAAAAGACTCTGAAGCGTAAGCACTTGACATCCTGCGGCTTCGATTGGCAGGCCGCTATCTGCATATTCAATCTGAAAGCTCGAGACGGAGGACGACAAGCCGTTGACTATGTATTGAATCTCGACCGCCGATCCGGAGTCATCGAGAACAGGCCGAGAGTGCATTAAAGTTAATAATCCGACGACAGATTCCGGAACCGGCTCATTAATCTGCTGTTGATAAAGTAGCGTTGGGATAGTAAGAAATTGGTTTCCTGTAACACTTGGACCTGGATTAGAGGATACTTCTACGGAAGTGTCGGTATCTCCAACATTAATGCCACAGGATGTAAGCAAACAAACCACCGCGGGCGCGAATGCACATAGTGCATACCGGATTGGAAAACATATTCTGGACATGGAAGTCTCCGCAAGCCTTCGTAAGGCAATATGCTCGCTCCCTGTTTGAATATTAGCGTCTCGTGCTGTTCAGCTACGTTATTCCGGACCCACTGGCCAGCCTTGACATATGTCATTGCTGCGATGAGCGGCTCGATAGTGAAATACGGAAAAACGGTGGTTAAAGGGATCGCAACGCCTTGTTTCTGTTTGCCGAAATTAACGATACTATCCTTCCCTTTGCTGCCAACTTTATGATGAAGATCTGTTACCTCGACTATGAAGCCGTCCTGCATGACGGCAATGTGCTGCGCAATCGCATCAAGGGCATGACTATCAAGACGCCCGGTCGTAGTTTTTTCGAATGGATGCCGATTCTCGACGACTTGCTCGCACCGTACCCGGACCTGAAGATTGTCTTGTCGACCACCTGGGTTCGCGAACTGGGGTTCAGTGAAGCAAAACATGAGCTTTCTGCATCGCTGAGGGATCGGGTGATTGGCTCCACTTTTCTGCATCCGAAAATAGTCAAAGCCGAGTTCGACACGATGTCACGCGGTATGCAGATCTGGGCTGATGTAGAACGACGCAAGCCGACACACTGGTTTGCGCTCGATGACGATGCATTTGGCTGGCCCGTCTGGTGTAAAGAGCATTTAATCCAGACGAGCGATCAATTGGGTTTGAGCGATCCTGCGGTGCAAGAACAGGTTCGCCAGAAACTCGCGGAAATTTATCGTTCAGATAGCGCAGTGTAAAAGGCGGTCAACTGTAGTGAGGCTCATTGCAAAGCTTAATGCGATCGATTTCTTAGCAGAAAGGGAAAGGTAGTCTTGGGCTAATAAGGTGAACTGGGCGTCCATGCCGATTACTTTGGTTAAAACAGAGCGATTTACTTCAAGGAGATAAAGTGGTGCCGATCGGTATCGGCCTATAGCACTTCACTGGAGATTTACCTTATCGTATGCGGTGATTACCCGGCAGCCGGGGCAGCCAATCCCCCGACAAGGAAGGCTGTAGCTTGTGTGAGAATTTCCTCCGGGTCGTTAGCGTCACAGATTCCACCAGCCAACTGGTCAAGCCGATGTGTATCGGAAAACGCATAAAGGTAAGCGCCCACCATGAGGGTTACACGCCAGTAAATGTCTTTTTTAGGTAGATGCGGCAACGCGGTGGAAAAGGCATCGACATAAGCCTTGGTCGATACATCATAAGCCTCGTTTCTAAGCTTATAGGAAATTTCTGGCGGCTCGGTATGCAGGCGTGCCTGCAGCCGGCTAAACGCTCTCCCCTCGGGGGTCGCCCGCAACGCCAGGGTCGGTGTCAGAAAGGCACGCACGATGTCGGCGACCTTAATCATTCCCCCACGACTTTTGAGCGTGTTGAGATTTTCCATTCGCGCGTCAGAGATCACACGTCCACGCCGCAGGAAGACTTGCTCAAACAGACCATACTTCGAACCAAAGTAATAACTGACCAGCGCCTGCGTGACGCTAGCCCTCTGCGCCACCTCACGTAGTGTTGTTCCGGCATATCCAAGTTCGGAAAAAGTGACTTCCGCTGCATCGAGCATCGTTTCACGGACGTTGTTGTTCTTTCCTTCGGGCCGTCCGGGGCCGCTGCGGGGCGCAATGTCCTTCTTGCCTTCGGGAGCGGGCTCTGCCTCGAGGACATTTTCGTGCAACATCTTTTTTTTCATTTTGTGGGTTTGTAGGGTCGACCTTCCGATTCTAGCAAAAGCCGGTTTGCCGTCCCTCTGCCAGGCGAGCTTTTTGTAGTTCAGGCAGAGATTTGCATCGCTTGGAGTTCAGCAATGAAATCGGCGAAGCTTCGGACATCGGCATACTTTTGTCCCATGTCAAACAAATTTGCTTCGTGCGGTGCCAGTGCGCGATCACCGACACAGTCGGACAGCACGACTGGCCGGAACCCATTTGACATGGCATCGACCACACTGGCGCGAACGCAGCCGCTTGTCGTAGCTCCTGCGACGAGCAGGGTATTGATTGAACGCTGCGCCAGCCAAGGTGCAAGCCCGGTGCCGAAGAATGCCGACGGAACGGTCTTTCGCACAACAAGCTCGCCAGGAGCCGGCGTCAGTTCCGGCACGATGGCACTAATAGCGGCATCCTCCTTGAGGGTCTGCATGCCGGGCACTTTGGTCGAAAACACCGTTGCGTCGCTGCCATCATCGGCGTAAACGATACGGCTATGCGCCACCGGCCAACCGCGCTTTCTCGCTTCTGCCAGGACGACGGTTGTTGCGGTGATCGCTTCTGCAATATTGCCGCCGCCGAACACTGCGGGGTCGGCGAATCCATTGACGAAATCCACGATCACGAGACCGATGTTGCCTTTGATCCCCAGCCGCTCGCCAAATCCCTGGCGCCGATAAACCTGTTCTTTGTCTTCCACTTTCAGCATTGTTGTCTGACCGTTCATGCCATCTCCTTGTCGAGAACCTTGCCATTCTTTACCACGGCTTCACCATCAAGGCGTACCGTGCATCCGCGCAGTGGGATATCTATATGGCAGGCCGTGGTCCGGCTGCCTCCCGCCTCGTTATTCGGTCCGAGGGAAAACAGGAAATTTCCTTCATATGCGCGGGCATCCATACCGATGGTCTGTTCCCGGTCATAAAGGGACAGTGTGGACCAGCGCGCCCTCGGCTGCAGTCCCCAGCCGATATGAGAGATGGCGTAAGCTTCCGGATCATCGAATGAATTCATGTAGTCCCGCAGCAGTTCAGCATCCAGTCCTCCCTCGATGCGGGTCACGAAACCGGCTTCCACCGTCAGCTCGATTGCCGAGGAAGCATACGACTTCTGCGGCAGCAGAATGTCGCCCTGGTCGATCACGATGCGCCCGTTGGCCTTTCCTTCATTGGGCCAGGTCAGAATGAATCCGCTTGGCCAGTGGTCCCACTTGCCTGGTTCGTCGACGAAGCCGTATTCCTGGATCGCCGGATACTCACCCAGTGGGCAGCGCAGATCCGTCCCTGCCGCGGACGTAATGTGCATTTCTCTGGCGTCCTCAAGCTTCCGTGCCGCGCGCGCAACACGCGCCTTGTCTTGCGCAGTGGGTACCATCCGTACCAGTACTTCCGGTGGTTCGACGGCAAGCAGAATCTTGGTGCCCGCCTTGAGCACCTCATGCTGCTCTGCGGAAAACAGAAGCGTCATCAGGTCGAGTACCAGGTCGCTTTCCTTCAATGCCGCGATGGCCGAGCGATTGCCGGTCAGGGGCGTCGTGCCCAGATATGCAAGGCTGTCGCGGCTGAGTGATTTCTCGCCATTCACCGGGAGCAAGTCCAGCCGGTTGACCGTGGCACCCATAAGGCTCGCCGCGGTGATTGCCGTGGAAAGCGTCTGCGGATGGGTGTTGGCGCTCGTCAGCACGGTGACGTTGTCACCCTTTTTGAGTTGGGACAGTGTCAATACCTGTGTCCATGCGTTGATCAGTTCAGAATCACTGATGGGCATTTTGCCTCCTTGTATAAGTGTGTTTTCTGCTTGCAAACAAGCACGGGCTCATTCCAATCAAAGCGGACGGCCCAGGAAGTCTCCAAACGCCCGGTAGAACCCTTCCTCGTCATCCCATGGAATCATGTGGCCGGCGCTTTCCACGTGCGCGACTTGGATGGCTGGCTGGAGTTCTCTGATTTCGGCCACGTCTTCCGGCAGGATCACATTGCCCTTTCCAGCCACGATCAGCAGAGTCGGTACAGCCAGCTTTGGCAGGTCGGTGTGGATATCGTCCTCATGAAAGCCGTGATAGCTGGCAAGAATCGCCCGTTCGTCGCAGGTATGCAGCCATTCCGATCGAAGCCGCAGTTGCGCGTCGCTCCAGGTCGGGGAAAATGGCCGTAGTGCCTCGAAGTCGGCTCCCTTCTTCATCAATCGAATCGAGTCGATGTACCACGGAAGCTGGGCAGGGTAGGGTCGGCGTCCCGGCCCGGACACCGGTGGGTCGACCAGCACTAGCCTTTCCAGCCTGGTGTCGAAGTGCGCCGCCATGCGGATGCCGTGGCGGGCGCCCATGGAATGCCCCACTAGGGCGAAACTCTGCAGGCCGAGCGCTTCCGTAAATCCGGCAATGTCTGCAGCGCAGGCATTGAGGCTATAGTCAAGCGTCTCGGATGCCTCGGACAAGCCACGCCCGCGCACGTCAAGGACGTAGGTGTCAAAGTGCCGTCCGAAGCGTTCCGCCACGAAGCCCCATGTCACCGCAGGGCTGGTGATGCCAGGGACGATGACGACGCTCCGTCCGTGACCGCCATAGCGAAGGTAATGTTGTCGGATGCCATTGGCATGGACGTTTCCACCATAAAGAAAGGTGCTTTGCATGTTCAGTTCCAGTACGGGTTGGGCTGGCGGACCTGCGTTCAGTAGGCGCCAGACAACAGCGCGCCGGCACCAGGCACAACGGGTTCCAGGTTCAGTGCTTTCAGCATCGCGTAGGTGGTTGAGATCGCTGCGGTGATGACTGCCTTGCCTGTCATGGCCTCCACCTTCGGAACGACTGCCAGCGACGGCATTTGCACACAGGCTGACAGCACGATGGCATCCACGTCGGTAGTATTCATTTGCGCAACGATACCCGGAAGATTGCGTGGATCGTGACGGCCGACCGCCAGGTTGTCAGCAATTTCCAGTGCCCGGTAATCGACGACTTCAATGCCTTCATGGCGGATATAGTCGACCACCAGTTCCGTCAGTGGTTTCATATAGGGTGCAACCAGTGCGATACGTTTTGCCTTGATGACGCCCAACGCATCGATCAGGGCTCCGGCGCTGGTAATAACAGTGGCATCGGCACCATTCGCCGCAGCTCTTTCACGCAGGCGATTCTGGGAAACGCGATGGTACCCCTTCCCCATGGCCATGATGGCGACGAGGCAGGCATAACCGAGAACGTCCACTCGCGCGTCGCTGAGTTCGACTGCGCAGCGGTCGGATTCACCGTCCATTGCAGCCAGTTCATCCTTGGCGACAGTCTTCATCCGCATGCGGCTCGAATGGAAGGTGAACCGCTCAGGACGGATGGTCTGGCGTGCCAGCAGCATCGCCGGGATTTCGGTTTCCATGGTCGTGTTGGAACTGGGGACAATTTGTCCGATCCGATATGATTTTTCCATTATCTTTCTCAGTAGTTTTATCTGGTTTTCAGTGCTTATGCGACTTGCTTGAGAACGGCTTTCTTCGGGTTGAACGCGGTGGCGTCGTACTCATATACCCAATTCGCCTTGATGCCAGATGCATGCGGATTGATCATCGCCTGGAACTGGTACATCACGTCACGCTTCATCTGCGCAAACCGCGACGGCAGGTGATACGTCTTGCCGCGTTCGCGTGCTTCGAGTTGAACGCGACTGGTCCGGGGCAAACGCTCGGCTTCATAATCGCGCAAGGCGGACTCGAAATCCAGGCCATGCACATGCAGTGATTTGGCAAGTACGTAACCGTCTTCGATCGCCATGGCCGCTCCCTGTGACAGGAAAGGCAGCATCGGATGAGCGGCATCTCCCAGCAGTGTGATGCGACCAGAGGACCAGGTCTTCATCGGGTCACGATCGAACAGCCCCCACTTGAATACGGTGTCGGTTCGTTCAAACAGCTTGATCAGGTTAGGGTGCCAGCCTTGGAATGCGCCAAGCAACTCTTCCCGGCTGCTAGGCGCGTTCCAGGATTCCTCAACCCAGTTTGCGGTTTCGTTGACGGCAACGATATTGACGGCGGCGCCGCTTCGAACGTAGTAAGTGACGACGTGACCCTTGGGGCCCATCCAGAAGGAGGCGTCGGGGCTCACGAAATCCGGTCGACGGTCTTCGAATGGAACGACTGCCCGATAGCACATATGGCCAGTAAAACGGGGCTCCTCGGCACCGAATAACTGGTTGCGCACGACCGAGCGCACACCGTCTGCACCAACGATCACGTCAGCTTCATACTGGCTGCCGTCGGCAAACGTCGCTACTGCCGTGTTGCGATCATTGCGCACCGATACGCATGAGCTGGACAGCGTGGCGGCTGAATCCGGCACCAGTGAAACCAGCATGGCATGCAGATCGGCGCGATGAATATGGTAAAAGTCCGCACCATAAAGCTTGGGGCAGGCATCGATCAGCGGCGTACGAAAGGTCTCGCGCCCGGTATTCCAGTTGCGTCCGACGATTGCCTGGGGAAGGAATCCTGCGCGCCTTAGATTGTCGGCAAGCCCAAGTGCGCGCAATACCTTGGCGGCGTTCGGCGTCATCTGGATGCCAGCGCCCACTTCTCCAAACGCGGGTGCGCGTTCGAATACTTTTACTTCCATGCCGCGCTGAATCAGCGCGCCCGTAAGGGCAAGGCCGCCGATGCCGCCGCCTATCACGCCCACCCGAATTTTACGTCCCATCATATTCTCCTGTTTTGTGTCATTTCCTGTCCAAGCGGGACTATCCCTTCATGCTCAACCCCCGAGATATGCGCTGAGCAATTCCGGGTCGTTCAACAGGTGCGCCGCGTCCTTGCTGGCAGCGACGCGGCCCGTTTCGACCACGTAAGCACGGGACGCAACCGACAGGGCGTTATGCACGTTCTGCTCCACAACCAGGACGGTGACGCCGTGCTGATTGATTTCCCGGACCACGTCGAAAACTTCATCGGCCATCTTCGGGCTGAGCCCCAGCGAAGGTTCATCAAGCATCAGCAGGCGCGGCTCGGACATCAGCGCGCGCGCAATGGCAAGCATCTGCTGCTCGCCGCCGCTGAGGGTGCCGGCGAGTTGCCGGTGCCTTTCGCGCAGGCGAGGGAAGCGGTGGAAGGCAATTCCGATGCGTCGCTCGGTTTCCGTCTTGTCTCGGCAAAGATAGGCGCCCAGCGCCAGGTTTTCCTGCACGGTCATATTCGGCCAAACATGACGCTCTTCGGGGCAGTGAGCAATTCCGGCGCTGACAATCCGGTCAGCCGCCATCGCGCCGATGGATTGGCCATTCCAGGTGATGCGCCCGGAAGAAGGCTTGAGCAAGCCGGAAATTGCGCGCAGCACCGTGCTCTTCCCGGCGCCATTGGCACCGATGAGGGCGACGACTTCACCGGCGTTGATCTCCATGTCGACACCATGCAAGGCGGCCGTCTTGCCGTAGCCAACATGCAGTTTTTCGACTTTGAGCGTTTCCTTTGTGCTTGTCGCTGTCATGCTGCGGCCTTTCCGAGATAGGCTTCGATCACCTGCCGATTTGACTGGATCTCGGCCGGGGTTCCTTCTGCCAGTTTTTCACCGAAGTTCATGACGACGATGCGGTCGCATGTCTTCATTACCAGTCCCATGTTGTGCTCCACAATAAGAATGGATTGCACGTGTTCCTGCCGGAGTTGCTTCAACACTGTGCCGAAGTTCTGGGCTTCCTGGCTGTTCAGACCGGCCGCGGGTTCGTCGAGCATCAGCACTTTCGGTTTTGCTGCAAGCGCGACTGCCACTTCGAGCAAGCGAAGCTCTCCGCATGAAAGGAGGTAAGCCGGGGCGTTCATGCGCCTGGAAAGGCCCATGGTTTCAATAATGCTGGCAGCGCTGTCACGGACTGCTTTTTCCGTTTTGCGCACATGAGCACGCGGGAAGAATGTGTCGAACAGCGACTGACGTGCTTCCAGATAATGGCCCGTCAGTACGTTTTCGAACACCGACAAACCTTTGAGAATGTTGGTCTTCTGAAAGCTGCGCACGATGCCTTGTTGCGCAACGGTGAACGGCTTCTGGCCGGTGACATCCTTGCCCTGGTAGAACACACTGCCAGCGCTCGGCTCGTAAAAGCCAGTGATTAAATTGAAGCAGGTAGTCTTGCCGGCACCGTTCGGTCCAATCAGGCCGAGAATTTCACCTGGCATGAGATCAAAGCTAATGTCCTTGACTGCCTTGATGCCGCCAAAGGTCTTGCACAACCCGCGTGCCTTCAATATGGGCTCGCCTGATGTTCTAAGCTGGTTCATGCGGTTCTCTCCTGAATCAGGCTGCCAGCCTGTGTTTCCGAGCCTGTTGCCGCGGCATCGGTCTGCCCTGTGTGGTGTTCCCTGCGCGCTGCGAGGAAGCCCATCAAGCCGCGTGGCAGGAACAGCACAATCGCCATGACAATGAGGCCGAAGATAGACAAGCGCAGCTCCTTCACTTCGCGCAGGTACTCCTCCAACAGCGTAATGAGGATGGCGCCGACCAGTGGCCCGACCAGCGTACCTTTGCCGCCGACCAGGACGATGATGATCATGGTTGCCATGAAGGAGAACGCGAATACGTCCGTGCCGACGAACGAGATGTAGTGCGCATAGAAACCGCCTGCCAGGCCTGCCAGCATTGAGCCGAGCACGAATGCACGCATCGCATAGGTGAACGGATGGATTCCAATTGACTGAGCGACAAACCGGTTTTCCCTGACGGCTACCGCCGCCCGGCCCGCGTTCGAATAGACGAAGCGGTATGCCACGTACAGTGCGAAGGCGGTGATGGCCAGCGCGATGTAGAAATAGACCTGTTTGCCGAACAGATTGCTCGCATCTGCAAGCATGCCCGGCTGGGGCACACCGGCGATACCCATCGGACCGTTGGTCAGCCAGATCCAGTTGTTGGCGATCAGGCGGAGCACTTCGGCGAAGGCGAGGGTGACGATGACAAAGAACGGACCCTGGAGACGCAGCGTAATGGCACCGATGAGCGTGCCGAATATCGCAGAGATGAGTCCGGCCAGCGGCACGGTCGCCCACATCGGCAAGCCCGCCTTCATCGACAAAATCGCCGCGGTATAGGCGCCGATCCCGAGGAAGGCCGTGTGACCCAGCGAAAATTCGCCCACGTAACCGACTACCAGATTCAGACTGGTGGCAAGTACCGCGTAGAACAGTATGAGAATGCCGATATGCAGCAGGTACTGATCGGACACCAGCAGCGGCAGGACGGCTGCAATGGCTAGAAATGCGAAGATACCGTTGCGTTCAAATTTCATGTTATGCCCTTTCGCTGCGGGTCGAGAACAGGCCGTAGGGTCTGAACAGCAGCGTCATAATGACGATGGCGAAGCCGATGATGTCCACCAGACCGGTCGAGACATATCCACCCCACATCGATTCTGCGATACCGAGGATCAGGCCACCAAGGATGGCGCCACCAAAACTGCCCATGCCACCCAGAATGACCACTACGAAGGCTTTGAGACTAATCAGTCCGCCGATGGCGACCTGAGCAGAGTAGACCGAGCCGAGCAGCATTCCAGACATGGCGGCAAGGGTCACCCCCAGTGCGAAAGTCGAGGCATATACGCGTTCCGTTTTTATGCCCGCGAGTTTGGCGGCCATCGGATCCTGGAAGGTAGCGCGCATGGCACGTCCCAGTTTGGTCTTCTGCACAAGCAGGTGAACGCCAATGATCAATAACGCACAGACCGCGACCGAGAACAGGCGAAGCTGCGTTGTGATGACCGGACCGAGTACAACTAACTCGTTGCCCACCGGACCCTCGATCTTCTGCGGTGCTGTGCCGACGGCGAGCAGCGCCGAATTTGCCAGGAAGATCGACAGGCCGATGGTCAGCAGGATGCCGGGTTCTTCCCCCTGATCCCGAACCCGTTCAATCAGGAAGCGGTCCACCAGCCAGCCGAATGTCGCCATGAGGACGGCCACGACAACCAGACCGGAGAAGAAGTCGAGGCCGAGACGGGATGTCACGAACCATCCCAGAATGCCGCCCATCATGTAGAACTCGCCATGAGCGAAGTTCACGACACGCATCAGCCCGAAGATGAGGGTCAGCCCCAGCGCGGACAGGGCGTAGAAGGACCCGGTGACGAGTCCGTTTACGAGGAACTGGAGAAAGAGATCCATACGGTTTCCTTTTTAGGACGTCTCGATGTTTGACTTACCTGGGGTCATCCACTGAAGTGGTGGTAACGACTTTGGGAGTCTTGTTCTCGATTTGCACAAGAGCCAGCGAGAAGCCGTAAGCCTGTCCCTTGTCGGTGAACTGATACTTGCCGTTGGGTGCTTCATAATTGGTCTGGGCAAGCGAAGCACGGATCTTTTCCGCATCGGTGCTGCCAGCACGCTGGATGGCATCCATAAGGATATTCAAAGCGTTGTATCCGGCGTTACCGTACTTCCCGGGTTGCTCGTTATATTTCTCGCTGTACTTCTTGACGAATTCCTGATTGCGCGGATTAGGCAGGGTGGAAGCGTATGGCACGGCAGCGTAGATGCCTTCCGCGGCGGGGCCCGTCAGTTTAATAAAGTCAGCAGTCGCCCATGAACCCACGCCAAATACCTTCATCTTCAAACCGAGCTCTTTAATCTGCTTGACGAGGATGGATCCGTCCTGAGTTTCCGCTGCGATGAATACCGCGTCCGCACCTGAGGCGCGCAACTTGGTCAGGAGCGTATAGAAGTCCGTCGCGCCGTGGTCGAAATACTCCTTGGCTGCCGTCTTTACCCCTGCGGCGCTCAGGTCACGCGAGAATTCTTCCACGCCGCCCCGTCCCCAGTCGTCGTTGACGCCGACGTAGGCGACACTCTTCAGTTTGAGGTCGTTGGCAAGGATCTTCGCAAAAGCTCTGGAAAGCAGCGCATCGGTTTCCGCTGCCCGGAAGAAATATTTATTTCCTTTTTCGGTCAGATCAGCCTTGGAAGAAACCCCGGTGATCAGCGGCATCTTGTAGCGTTCAGCGATAGGCATGATGGCCGCGGTGGCTGAACTGCAGAATGCACCTGAGAGCGCGACAACCTTGTCCTTCTGGATCAGTTTTTCGGCGGCATTGACGGAGTTGGCCGGCTTGCACTGACCGTCTTCAATGATGAGTTCGATCTTCTTGCCAAGCACGCCACCGGCCTTATTACGTTCCTCTACGGCGAGCTTTGATCCATTGACGTCGGCAATGCCGTTATAAGCGACAGAGCCGGTGAGGGGCTGTACCAGACCGATTTTGATGGTTTCTTGAGCAAAGGCAGCCGCAGATCCAAACAGAGCAGTTGCCACGAGTGGGGCGTAGATGCATTGACGCATTGTTGTCTCCGAATAGTTATTGAATGGGTTGAACCGCACTTGAATAATATATTAAATAAGCGATTAATTAAATAAGCGTTTAAAAATTTTTTCACTCCCTCTTGTTTCCCCTCAGATGTGTTTCCGAATCTCCTCAATTGGCCGACCAAGGGTTTTCACCTTTTGTCGGCCATAGCCTTGGTTCACGGATTGAATGTTTCTTAACACTGCATATACTGGAATTGTCCTCGGCAAGCCACCATGGAGGCAGTGATGCGACACAGGCTTTACTATTTGTTGCCGGATATTCACAGCGCCCGGCGTACGCTCGACGATTTGCTATTGCATCGTATTGAACAGCGGCATGTTCACTTTCTTGCGAAGATGGACCTACCGCCTGATCTGCCTGAAGCAAACTTCATGCACAAGACGGATGTGGTGCACGGCGCACAGAACGGTATGATCGCTGGTGCGATTCTCGGCATTCTGCTCGGCTTTGTGGTGGTCTATTATTTTGACCTCACTTCACCTGCCTTGGTGACTACGGCGGCGACTGTCATTGGCATCCTGTTTGGAGGCTGGGCAGCGAGCATGGTGGCGGCAGCCATTCCGAACACACGGCTTCAAGCCTTTTTTCCGGAAATTGAAAAAGGCAGGGTGTTGATGATCGCCGACGTGCCGCACTATCGGGTCAAGGAGATCGAGGAACTGCTCGCGGAACGCCATCCCGAACTGAATTTCCGTGGTGAGGATCCGCACGTTCCCGTGTTTCCGTGATACCGGCTACGCACCCGGGCGCAGCCATGCTTGCGGAACATTGGCCGTCTTGATTCGGTACGGCGGCGAAACAGTCGCAAAAGGGGATAGACATGGTAATGGCTGCCTCGCTCATTGGCATCGTCCTTGCCGCATTGCTATTTCACTTTGCAAGCCCCTGGTGGATTACACCTCTCGCCTCCAACTGGAACCAGATGGACGACACACTCGGCATTACGCTGGTGGTCACGGGTGTGTTCTTTATCGGCATCAATCTCTTTGTCGCTTATGCGGTATGGCGCTATCGTCACCGCGATGGTTCGCGTGCCGCCTATGAGCCGCATAACAACAAGCTGGAACGCCGACTGCTGATCGCCACTACCGTGGCGATCATGGCATTGCTGGCACCCGGCCTGTTCGTGTACGCCGAATATGTGCAGCCGCCAAAAGAGGCATTGGTCGTCGAAGTGCTGGGCCAACAATGGCAATGGCACTTCCGGTTTCCCGGCCGCGATGGAAAGCTCGGGCTCACGGATGTTCGTCATGTCAACGCAGGCAATCCGTTCGGCCTGGACCCCGATGATCCGCCCGGCCATGACAACATCCTCGTCAGTGGCGAGCTGCATTTGCCGCTGAACAAACCGGTGAAGATCTTATTGCGGTCGCATGATGTGCTGCACGACTTTTATGTGCCGCAATTCCGGGCGCGCATGAACATGGTGCCAGGCATGGTCACGTCGTTCTGGTTCACCCCTACCAAGGCCGGCCGTTACGAAATTTTATGCGCGCAACTGTGTGGTGTCGGCCACTACAACATGCGCGGCTATGTCGTGGTCGAGGACGACGCGGCCTTTCAGAAATGGCTGGGCACGCAACCGACTTTCGCGTCCCTGATGGCAAAGCCGGGCGGCGGTAGCGTGCCGACTGCCGGCAGCGGGCCCGAAGCACGCCTTGCGCAAGGGAAGTCCCTGACCCAGTCCAAGGGCTGCGTCGCCTGCCATACCGTTGACGGCGCACCGGGTGTCGGGCCGACATGGAAGGGCTTGTACGGCAAGACCGAAACCATGGCCGACGGCACCACCGCACTGGTGGATGAAGCCTATCTCAGAGATTTCATCCTCAATCCGCAAGCGCGATCGGTGAAAGGCTTTTCGCCCATCATGCCGAAGATTCCGCTCAGCGACGATGAACTGGCGGCCATCGTCGCCTATATCCAGTCCTTGGGTAGCCCGCCGCCGGCAAAGGCACAGAAATAGCGGGAGGACGCGATGAGTTACGCCGACCATGATGCGCACCACGAACCGCAGGGCTTCTGGACAAAATACGTCTGGAGCCAGGACCACAAGGTCATTGCTATTCAGTACGCGGTTGTCGCCATTGCCGTTGGCCTGGTCGGAGTCGCCCTGTCCAATCTGATGCGATTGCAACTCGGCTTTCCCGGTCGTTTTGCTTTCATCACTGCTGAACACTATTACCAGTACATGACCATGCACGGCATGATCATGGTGATCTATCTGCTCACTGCGCTGTTCCTCGGCGGGTTTGGTAACTACCTGATCCCCTTGATGATAGGTGCGCGCGACATGGTTTTTCCCTTCCTGAACATGCTGAGCTTCTGGGTCTACCTGCTGTCGGTACTGGTCCTGATGGCCAGTTTCTTCGTACCGGGCGGCCCGACCGGCGCCGGCTGGACGCTGTATCCACCGCAAGCCATCCTGGCAGGGACGCCGGGCTATGACTGGGGAATTATCCTGATGCTGGTTTCCCTGCTGATCTTTATCGTCGCCGCTACGATGGGTGGCCTGAACTATGTGACGACGGTGCTGCAGGCGCGCACCGAAGGAATGACACTGATGCGTATGCCCCTGACGGTATGGGGCATCTTTGTCGCCACCATCCTCGCGCTGCTGGCTTTCCCTGCACTGTTCGTAAGCGGCGTCATGATGCTGCTTGATAAAGTGCTCGGCACCAGCTTCTTCATGCCGTCGCTGATATCCATGGGGCAGGTGACTGATTACAAGGGCGGCAGTCCTCTTCTGTTTCAGCACCTGTTCTGGTTCTTCGGGCATCCGGAAGTCTACATCGTGGCACTGCCAGCGTTCGGCATCGTGTCCGATCTGATCAGCGTGCATTCGCGCAAAAGCATCTTCGGTTATCGCAACATGGTGTGGGCTATCGTCGCCATCGGCGTTTTGTCGGTCGTGGTGTGGGCGCATCACATGTTCGTCAGCGGAATGAATCCCTATTTCGGGTTCTTCTTCGCGACGACTACACTGATCATCGCCGTGCCGACCGCGATCAAGGTGTACAACTGGCTCCTGACCTTATGGCGCGGCGACATCCATCTATCGGTGCCAATGCTCTTTGCACTGGCCTTTATCAGTACCTTCGTGATCGGTGGGTTGACCGGATTATTTCTCGGCAACGTGAGCGCCGATATTCCTTTGTCAAACACCTATTTTGTGGTGGCGCATTTCCATATGGTGATGGGCGTAGCGCCTATCCTGGTCGTCTTCGGCGGCATCTATCACTGGTACCCGAAGGTGACGGGACGCATGCTCGACGATCGTCTTGGACGCTTGCATTTCTGGGTAACCTTTCTCGGCACGTATGCGATTTTCTTTCCCATGCATTATCTCGGCGTGCTGGGCATGCCGCGCCGATACTATGCGTTCGAGCAGTATGACTTTATCCCGCAGTCCGCGCACAGTCTCAATACCTTCATCAGCGTGCTCGCATTGGTCGTCGCGGTTGCGCAACTGATCTTTGTCTTCAACCTGGTCTGGTGCGTGTTCCGTGGCAGGCGGGCCGAGGGTAACCCATGGCGCGCGGCGTCGCTGGAGTGGCATACGCCGATGACACCGCCTGGCCACGGCAACTGGGGGCCCAACTTGCCGGTGGCGCATCGTTGGGCCTACGCCTATAGCGTGCCGGGTGCGCCGCAGGACTTCATCGCGCAGAACGCGCCAGCCGACGACGGCGGAACGGAACCGGCGCCATACGGCGGCAAGGAGGCATTGGCATGAATAGTGCAATTTTGCTGAAAGCCACGACCGGCAATGGCAATGACGATTACTTGCGTGACACCTCCGGCGCGTATCGCAGGGAACGGCGATCGGCCGCCGGCATCGCGCTCTGGGTATTCATGGGTGTGGCTACCTCCTTGTTCGCATTGTTTCTCACCGCCTATGTGATGCGGATGGAATCGACGGACTGGTCTCCGATCGCCATGCCACCGCAGTTATGGCTAAGTACAGCGCTTTTGGTCGCCGCCAGCATTCTGATGCATTTGGCTGGGGCTAGAGCCAGCAGCGCAAGCTGGCATCAAGCGTATGTTCTTTTTATTGCAGGCGGTGTATGCGCCATTGCTTTCATCTGCGTGCAGCTTTGGGCATGGCAGCAGTTGCTCACGAACCGTGTCTCCATGACCGGCAATCCGGCCGCCAGCTTCTTCTACTTGCTGACCGCAATGCACGGCCTGCATGTCGCAGGCGGTCAGATAGCCTGGGCGGCGTCGATGCGCAGCGTCTGGTTGGGCGCTGCTGGCGTTCACGCCGCAACGCGCATCAAGCTATGCGCACGCTACTGGCATTTTTTGCTGGCAGTGTGGCTGGTCCTGTTCGGCACGCTTGGCTGGCTCACGCCTGAAGCGGTTCGCCTCATTTGCGGCACCGGTTGAAACAGAGAGGAGATCATGAGCGCACAATTGTCGCCACCGCAGCAGGTACCGGAAACACCAGCCACCGCGTGGCGCGGTGTGGTGGCGGACTGGTCATCGGATCGCCAGGCGTTTCAAGTGTCGTGGGCCAAGGCGATGATGTGGATTTTTCTGTTATCGGACACTTTCGTGTTCAGCTGCTTTTTGACCGGCTATATGACGGTCAGGATGGGAACCCCTGCGCAATGGCCGAATCCGAGCGAAGTCTTTGCATTGCAGATAGGCGGCGCGGACATTCCACTGATCTTGATCGCCATCATGACCTTTGTCCTGATCACCAGTAGCGGCACCATGGCGATGGCAGTCAACTTTGCCTATCGTCGCGACCGGCGTCGCACCGCATTGCTCATGTTTGTCACCGCAGCGTTTGGCCTCATGTTCGTCGGCATGCAGGCTTTTGAATGGACCAAGCTGATAGTGGAGGAGGGTGTTCGTCCCTGGGGTAATCCAATGGGGGCAGCGCAATTCGGTTCGACCTTCTTCATGATTACGGGCTTTCACGGCTTGCACGTCTCCGCCGGGGTCATTTATCTGCTGGTCGTTGCAACCCGTGTACTGCGCGGGCGGTATGAGCACAGCGGCAATTACCAGATCGTCGAGATAGCAGGCCTGTACTGGCACTTTGTCGATCTGGTGTGGGTATTCATCTTTGCGTTATTTTATCTATGGTAAGGCCAACCATGAGCGCGCATAGTCCACAACAGCATGGACAGGAACATGGGCAAGAGCATCCCATCGGTCTGTACTTCAAGATTTGGGGCTTGCTGTTTTTTCTTAGTACCTTGTCCTATCTCGTCGACTATTTTCATGTCGAAAGCTACCTGCGATGGACACTGATTCTTATCTTCATGTTTTTGAAGGCGGGTCTGATCGTGGCAGTGTTCATGCATATGGCGTGGGAACGTCTTTCACTGGTCTATGCCATCCTGTTGCCGCCGCTTTGCCTGCTGGTGCTGGTCGGCCTGATGGCTACGGAAGCGGGCTACACACTGGCATTGCGCCTCTTGTACTTCCAGCAATAAAAAAGCAGTGACGAAAAAGTGATCAGGATCAAGGTTTTTTTACGGCATCAGGGCACGCTATAGGCATCGGGTAAATGGATAACCAGCTCACCAAGGGCCGATGCAATGCGGTTTTTATACTACCTGTTCATCGTCAAACGTCGCCTTACCTTCCTGATACTTGCACTTGCGGCCACGGCAGGCGCATGGGCCATCCAGGAAAACGTCAAACGCGCGTTGGTTCAGCAGGATGCTGCCCCGGTCGACGAGGTGCGGGCTGCATTCCGGCGCGGCGTGGAAACCGATTGGGATATGTGCGCGCAGTTTCATCCTGATATGGCAGGTCAAGAAGATCTGTTCCATTCGATGGTGGCTGCCAGGGAATCCGTCACTAACGGCGAACTGGATAAGCTCAGCGACCTGATAGAGAAATGTGCCCGGGTCACGGTGCCGCTGACCGGCGACCGCGCCGCCGTTGCGCGTAGGAAAGCCGGGCTGTCGCACATCTGACTGAACCGCTTGCTAAGCTTATCGCCTGTCAGCCAAAGCTTAGAGCGGGTGTCATATTGATGTACTGTCGCCTCGGGCCGCCTTGACGCGCCGGTCGGCGTTGCTTGTCGCTTGTGTGGCCCGCCACACGGCGCTCCGCGCGCCTTGCCCTGCACGCCAAATCGACCCGCTTCTCCGCACACCAATATGAAACCCGCTCTGGCCGCGTTGTCGCCGGCTACGCACTCCTTTTTATCGGGTGGTCGTGCACAAACGAGGCCGACAATACCGCGCCGCAGATGAGTAGGCCGCCAAGCAAAGTCCGTAACGTGGGAATCTCGCCTAGTAGCACGCCTGCCAGGATAATGCCGTACACAGGTTCCAAACCAAATACGACACTTGTGGTTTGTGCGCGAAGGTGACGCAGGCTGGAAACAACCAGACCTTGCCCAAGGGCGGTAAAGACGACGCCCAGTACAAGCAAGGTCAAGAAATCTCGGCCTGCAAGCGTACCGTTCCACTGCAATGCCAAAGGCAGGGTGCACAGCGCTGCGAAACCTTGCTGATAGAAAGATACGGCAATCGGCGGGTATCGGTTAGCGTAAGCCCGGCTGAGTAGTGACAGCACCGCATAGGCCAGGGCTGAAACCACGCCCCAAAGCAGGCCCTGGGTCAGGTGGTTGCCAATATCAAAGCTCGGCGTGACAAGGATCAGTCCCATAGTGACAAAGGCTGCGGTCACCACATCGCGGCGGCGTAACGGTTCACCGAAGACCAGTGGCTCAAGAAACGTTGCAAACAGTGGAAAGCTTGAAAAAGCCAGCAAGCCAATGGCGACCGTAGATACCTGGATCGACAGGAAGAACGTGAACCAGTGCGCGGCAAGGATGGCGCCCGAGAGCGCGAGTATGAACAGGTCCTTCCCGCTGCGAAGTCGAAGGCTCGATCCGGCCGCCAGGGCGACCAGTAGCAGGGCGAGGCTGCCAAAGACGGTTCTGCCGGCAGTGAGCACCATCGGGCTGGCGGGAACGAACTTGGCGAAGAGACCGGCGCCGCCGGCAAGCAGCACGGCGGCATGGATCTGGATCAGGCCAATACGCGGATTTGAGAGAGTGGAATGCATCATGGCATGATAACGCGCATCGCCGTTTTGGATATTTGGTGACGGTGGTAGCATTCCAGCCTGGCAGGCCATATTGAAAGCGTTATATCTATGACCATACAAATTCAAACCACGATTCCGGTTCTGGCTTCCATGAACCTGGATGAATCCGTCGCCTTCTATACAGAACGTTTGGGCTTTATACGAGCCGGCCAGTACGATGACTACGCCATGGTGATGCGTGACGGCGCGGAAATCCATTTCTGGCTGTGTTCTGATCGTATGATCGCAGAAAACACTTCCTGTTATGTCCGCGTAGCCAGCGCCCAGAAGCTCTATGAGGAATTTGTGGAAAAAGGACTTGCCGTCGACGCACCGGCAACACGTCCATGGGGAATGAAAGAGCTTTATGTCATTGACCCGCACGGAAATCTGTTGAAGTTCGGGGAGCGTGCATGACCTTCAAACACATAAGAGCGCCTATCAAAATGACGATGGCAGGCGCGCCGACGAAGACAGTACAGGCGTACGGCTAGGAGCCTCCGCGGCCCCAAGCAACTCGGCAAGCGGCATTTTGATAGGCGCTCTAACAGGTGTTTTGCGCAGACTGGCTCAGGGCTCGAGCGCAGGTGTACGTGACGGTCAGGATTAAAACGCTCTAGCCGGCGAGAAGGCCGGTTAGTTCGCCGCTTGCAATGAGCCGTTGCAGGTCACTTGCCCCGCCAATCAAAATACCGTTCACGAATATCATCGGGAATGTCGGCCAACCGGTCCACATTTTCAGCGTGGTGCGTGGACGCCAGCCGCTCAGGTAACTGCCGTATTCCAGATACGCATACTTAGCCTTGATCTCGTCGAGCGCGCGACGTGCCTTCCGTGGAAAAGGATTCTGCGCCATACCGACGACGACTATCGGGTTGGACGCGATGGCTGCCTGAACTTCGGCGATGACATTGATATGATTGTTGGCCACGATGCTCCTGACCGCCGGATGAATATGTGCTTCGTCGAGAATGTTACGGCTCATGGTTTTTCCTCTGGTCTGTGCTGCGCAATTCTAGTTCCAGAACACGCCAAAGGCTATTGAAACTGCATTCCTGTACGGGAATCGGGTGCCGGCAAGCACTGTGCGCTGCAATGATCGTTTGAAGCGCCGGGCGGCGTTGCTTGTCGCTTGTGTGGCCCGCCACACGACGCTCCGCACACCAATATGAAACCCGCTCCAGGGCATGTCCAACGGTGAGTCCCCGCTATCTATACCTCGATCTGCTCACCGAAATAGCCAAGCTGCAAGCTTCCTGCAATACGTTCAGCAACTTCAATTGCAACGTGCGCCTCGTCCTTGCCAAAGATCTCCACAGCAGTCTTGCGGAACAGGCCCAGCCAGTGGATGAAATGTTCTTTCTCTATGCCTTCCAGCGCCATGTGCTTGCCAAACACATTGCCCTGAAATTCTCCGGTGCCGAGCAGCAGTTTGGTCCAGAACGCGTACATGCGCGGCATGTGAGTTTCCCATTTCCCGGCCAGCATTTTTTCAAAGACAGGCGCCAGCACCGCGTCCTCGCGCACACCTGCATAGAAGGTATCCACCATGATACGAATAGACGATTCGTTGATTGATTTGACCGACATGGCTTTTCCTGTGTGAGATGAAAATTGCTCTGCCACTTCACATATCAATGCCTACATTGTGCATGATGCATGAAGCGGCCGACTGACGCGTCCTTAGTTTACATAATTTAGCAACTCTGGCCCGAAGACTTCACGATGCAATTTGTTGGCAGGAACACCGATATCGATCAGGCTACGCCATTGCGCCTGCATGAACTCGACCGGCCCGCAAAGGTAGACACTGGCCTCGGCATACGACCAGGGAGTAAGCCTGGAAACATCCATGCGTCCCGCAAATGCGATGCCTTGAGCGATCTCTTCGGTCGACGCCTGTTCATAAAAAGTTGCGACGGTAAGATTCGGCATGATGCTTTTTGCCTTGGTGATTTCTGCACGGTGCGCATGATGGCCGCTGTGACGCGTAGCGTGCGCAAAAACCACATGGCGCGCGGGGTTTGCTTCGGCAATGCGCTTCAGTATCGATATCATCGGCGTGATGCCAACACCGGCGGAAAGCAAGACGATCGGCGAATCGGATTCAGTGTCTGGTGTAAAGTCGCCAAACGGATGCGTTACCCTGATCGTGTCGCCAACGACGGTATGGTCGTGCAACCAGTTCGACACGTGGCCAGCCGGCTTGTTTTCTTCCGCTTTTTCGCGTTTGACCGTGATTCGCAACGTCTGACCGTTAGGCGCATCCGACAAGCTGTACTGGCGCAGTTGCGTGTTTCCGTTGTCGAAGCTGACCGAGACACTCAGGTATTGCCCCGGCTTGAATGCAGGAACAGCACAACCGTCAACCGCTTGCAAGACGAACGATTTTACGTTCTCGCATTCGTTGCGAGTCTCTGTCACACGCATTGCCCGTAATTCGCCAGGGCTCGTCCCTGACTGCGCATACAATGCTTTTTCGGCCTGGATCAATGCAGCTGCAAGTTCTGAATATGCCTCATCCCATGCGGCAATCAGCGGCGGTGTCGCTGCATCGCCGAGCACCTCCTGAATTGCACCGAGCAGATGTCGGCCGACGATGGGATAGTGTTCCTGCCTGATTCCGACCGATGCATGTTTGTGCACGATGCGGCTGACGACTGGGCCAAGTGCTGCAGCATTGTCGATATTGGCGGCGTAGGCGAATACCGCCGAAGCTAGAGATTGTTGCTGCACTCCGCTCGCCTGGTTTCCCATATTGAACAGGTTGGTCAGCTCCGGATGCGCCGCGAACATGTTCTGGTAAAACGTGCGTGTAATAGCGAGGCCGTGTTCGCGCAGAACCGGAACGCTGGCATCGATATAGGGGCGGGCTACTGCAGAAACCATTCTTTCCTCAAAAACATGCATTAATTATGCATGATAAGTTTTAAAAAAATTGCTCGTACTGTGAGCGTAAAGCTACTTGCCTCAGATGCCGAGATGGCGGGCCATTTTCCCTGCAAGCCGCACAGTGATGTTCCGGTGCCGGCCACCGTTGCGGGTACTCGGTCCTTGTCCGCATCTGACAGATCGATAAGAATGCGCAGACCTCGAAGGGGCAGATGCTCCGCTTTACTCAAGCGTTCGTGCTCCCTGTCCGGCGCGATGCATTGTATCAAAGATGTATATCGTATGCATCTTAAATCGAGGAAGGCTTTGGTTTAGTTCTGATACAAGTGCTATACCGACAGGCACTCTGCGTCATCCGTCGGTAAGACTAACTAGTGTCGGCGTTTCATCACGGTTTGTCGAAAGCAAGGGCCTTCCAAATCTTGCAAATGTCGTTCACTTGGTTTGTGCATTGACTAAACAACTGCCAGAGCACATCGAATTGAATAATAGTTGATTGACAGCCATCTTCGCGGCACGGTATCGCGATTGTTGTATCGCCGTGTGCCCTCAATCATCAGATTCCTGTTCCATTGCATTCTCCAAAAGATGGAACTTTAATAACAGGAATGTGACTACGGAGTGGGTGTCAGATCATTACTGGTTATGAGGCACCCTCCAACCATGAAAGGAGTTGTCATGAAAACTGCTGGTTTTTTCCTTAGTGCGGCACTGCTATTAAGCGCTTGCGCTTCACCTTCACCGTCACCCGACGCCCAGTTGAACAGCCGCATCAAACAGGACATTGCACGCACCGCCGGCATTGGCAATGCAAGTGGTATTAACGTTGAGTCGTCCAGAGGTATCGTCGTCCTGACCGGTTTCCTTGAGTCCGAGCAACAGAGACAAGATGCTGCTCAGACTGCATTGAAAGTTTCAGGCGTCCAGCAAGTATTCAATAATATTCAAGTCCTAAAGCCCACTTCGTCGGGGCAATAAATTCACATGGCAATAAAGACATGTTCGCCATTTTATAGAATTGCAACATTGAATGGCAATATTGCATGTCCTCCGTTACACCAACGCTGATGCTGCTAGTAATGGCAGCATCCACCCCCCCGTTGGAGCCGACCGGCATTCAACCTATCCTTTTCTGTTAAAGGTATCTGCGAATCGGAGGCAGCTACGGCTTGGGCTTGACGCTGTGTCATCACATGTGACATCAGCGCTACACCGCGTCAACACTGGCGTACCTGCATGGTAGTATTGGTTGAAGGAAATTATTCTTTCCGACTTTTTCGATTTCGACTCTCCCTTGTACAAGATGAGGGTCCTGAACCTGCCCGCCTGTTCGTTTCATTCCTATGCATTTCAAGTTTTCGCCGTCCGCCCGTGCCGAAGCGGCACGCGATTGCAACGCCAATGACGATGGCGTTTGCGTGCGGACGAGGCCCGGCGGTCTTTATGTCAACATGTGGCGCTATGCTGGAGGCGTGCGACTCAGGCTGGCTCTGACCTGGGCCATGTTGGTTGGTGCCGCCCTGATGGAGCTGCTTTCACCCTGGCTGGGTGCGCAAGCGCTTAATGCGTTGCAGCAGAACGGAACACAGGCCTTGTCCACTGCGGCATATTATGGAGCCGCCATTATTGCCGCTGCAGTTGGCGCATGGGCATTGCATGGACCGGGAAGAGTAGGGGAGCGGCGGATTGCCCTGCTCGTTCGCAAGAACTTCATCAATGCGGTATATGCGAAGTTGATGCGGCTTCCGCTGGCCTGGCATAACCGTCATCACTCTGGAGAGGTGCAGCAGCGAATCAGCCAGTCCTCGCTTGCCCTGCACAGCTTTACGCAAAACCAGTTTCACTACATCAAAGCCATTGTGCATTTTCTTGGAGCGGCATTCGCCATCATGCTGTTCTCGCCTGTGCTCGGATTGTTCGCCGTGGTCGGATATGGCTTGGTTGGCCTCATCATGATCCGGTTCGACGTTGCGCTAATGCGCCTTGCCAAAGAAGAAAACGCTGCTGAACGCACCTACCAGGCGAGGTTACTCGATTTTCTTGGCAATGTTGCCACTGTGATGTCCTTTCGCATGGAGCGCAGTTCGGCGCGCCTGGTCGACGAAAAGCTTGACCAGGTTTTTGTGCCGGCACGAAAGAGCATCACGGTGGTGGAGGTCAAGTGGTGTGTTGCCGACCTGTTCAGCGTAGCGTTCACGTGGGGGCTCGTCGCCGCAGCGGTATGGCTAAGCGAACGTGACGGGACCATCCTGATCGGTAGCGTATTTCTGGTGCACCAGTATGCGCACCAGGCAAGGGCTGTCGTCCTTGCCCTGGCCGACAAGTTCCAGACCGTCGCGCGAGCCCGTACCGACCTTGCCAGTGCGGAAGCGATCTGGAGTGCTCCCGATCAGCCCGACGCCGGTGCGCCAATTCCGAACGACTGGCGGCGCATCGAGGTGAGCGGTTTGAATTACGACCATACCGCCGCAGGGCTCACGGAGTCCACCCCGGCAGGTGCAGGTAAAGTGAGCCCCGCGGGCGCAGGCCTGAAGCGGGTCGCCATCACGCTTGGCCGGGGAGATCGGATCGCGCTTGTCGGACCCAGTGGTGCAGGAAAAAGCACACTGATGCGTGTACTGGCGGGGCAGTACATTGCGAACGGCCAGCGTATCGAGGTCGACGGCAAGCATTACCAGACGACGCCTCACCTCGGCAGCATCGCGACACTTATTCCGCAGGAAGCGGATGTGTTCAACGCGTCAATCCGCGATAATCTCTCACTGTCAGGCGAGCATAACGACGTTGACCTTATCAAAGCAGCCCATATCAGCGCTTTCGACTCCGTTATGGCGGAAATGTCTCTGGGCTTAAATACGCCGCTGTCGGAGCGAGGCTGCAATCTCTCGGGCGGACAGCGCCAACGGCTTTGCCTCGCACGCGGGCTTCTGGCTGCACAGGGCAACTCAATGGTATTGCTGGACGAGCCGACCAGTGCACTGGACCCGATCACCGAGGAAAACGTATTTGCACGCATCACCGCGGCGTTACCTGATGCGTGCATTATCGCGTCGGTACATCGGATGCATCTACTGCATCACTTTAACAAGGTGGTGCTGATGGCAAACGGCGAGATCCAGGATGTTGGCAGTGTCAGCGAGTTGTTGCAGCGGCAGCCAGCGTTTCAGGAAATGCTTAGGCAGCACAGTGGACCTCCAGCCGTGCCTCCAGTGCCGAGTAGTAAACGGCCTGCTGTCGCAGGGTAATCAGTTTCGCAACAAGTGCGAAACTCGTCCGGATCAGGCATGAAGCAAAGTGTGTGCAGCAACGGCAGCGCTGGCGATATGAAACTGGTGTCGGTTGCCGGAGCCTGGGACAACCCTTGGCTGTTTCATATCCGCGCACCTGCCTTGCGTTTGCCGTAGACTGATGCTGAGCGGCCTGATTAGCAGTCCATCGACTAACGCATCATTAACCGTGTCATCAAGGGAGGCAAAGTGAAGCCGTGCAGCATTGATCACATTACGATTACCTCACCGACTCTCAAGGCCGGCGAAGAGTATGTGTTAAAGACGCTTGGTGTTGCGCCCCAGGCAGGTGGCGAGCATCCACGCATGGGAACGCACAACCTCCTGCTTCGACTTGGCGATGCGCTGTTCCTTGAAGTGATTTCACCCAATCCCGCAGCACCATCGCCTTCCAGGCCACGCTGGTTCAATCTGGACCGCTTATCGGCGAATGCTGTTCCGGCGTTGACCACCTGGGTGGTACGCACCGAAGACATTCATGCGTCCCATGCGGCATGTACCGAAGCGCTCGGGGCGATCGAGCCGATGACGCGTGGGGCGCTGAACTGGCTGATCACCATCCCTGCCGATGGTTCGGTTCCCTGTGACGGGGTTGCACCGGCATTGATCCAGTGGCACGCCGAGACGCATCCGGCTTCCAGGCTTGAAGATGTCGGCCTTAGCCTTGCGAGACTGGAAGTCCTGCATCCGGACCCCGCACGCATGGAAAGACTTCTAGCGGCAATCGGTCTCGATGGACCGGTGTCCATACGCAAAACGGAAAACGGCGCGGCGCCACGACTGGTGGCTCACATCAACACGCCTGAAGGTCTTCGGCAATTGTGAACAGCGATGCTCGATGCCGGAGTGCATGGCTTGAGTTGCCGGCTTGAATGGCTTGAAGCAGTAGGCATTCAAGCGTAATGCAGTACGACTTTCGACTCGGCTTTAGGCCAGGCTTTAATTCGATTCTTTGATCAACCTGCCGGAATTTGCCTGGACGGGGCGCGCATTCATTGGATATAGCCTTGCAAATATACCGATCTGCTGCGCCGAAACCTGAATCGGTTCTTTCATCACTACCCATAACACACCCTCGGTGCAGGGCGGTGTCGTGAGCGAACCCATATAGGTGTAGTAATCTGTTCGCGGCGGCAGTAGTTGGTTCAGGTCTATCGTGATGGTGGGAACGAAGGGGTCATTCTTTTCGAGCGGCAGATTGTTCCATACCGTTTGAACCAGCGAATGTGGTTTGCCGCTTTCCATCAATACAGCCACGATCAGCATGCGGCCATCATTGTCCTTGTGGACAAGGTGCGCGACCATATCAAACCCCCGGCCAGCGATTTTTTCTTCGGATGGGCGGTGAAAATGAAACTGCACAAGTTCATAGCTGCGGCCGGTCAGCGTTACGCGGTTGCCTGGCCCGACATTGACCTGGACCGTATGCCCGTTGTCAACAACATTGAATGCCGATGATTTGTATTCAAATACGGGCGTCTCCAGGTCGACCTGAATACCATCACGAATATCGATAGGCGATTGCCGCGTGCCGACCTCGCACTTGGTCCAGGCGGGATTGAGCTTGCCCCAGCGGGCAGGCCCTGCTTCGCCATCGTAGTCCCAGTGATCATGCCGTCCGGCGCTGTCTGGTTCAGCTTGCAGATCGCCTGCGGATCTTCCCTTTGGCGTGCGGTCCGCAGAGCGCAAACCCTTTTCCTTGCGTAATTCTTCCTGCCGCAATTTCAGCGTCGCGGCCACTTCGCGCTCGACCTGATCATGCTTGGCGCGTATCGCAGCCAGTTCCGCAGCGCGGGCTAAGGCCACCGCTGATTTGTCAGATTCAGCATTTGCCGGGGAGAGAGGGAAGGATAAAGACGAAATAACAATGAGGGAAGTGCAGACGCTTTTTACGGACATAATCAAAAAATATGTTTCTTAAGCGAAGCATTCTATACGACTGCGTATCCGTTGCAACGGCAGAGAGCAATAAACAACGTGGTAACCCAGGCTCGACGCATCTATGTGCCATCAGCTTTGTTAAGCGCCTGTTTTCAGGCTATGCTGCATAGTCGTGTGCATGCCGATTTGACAAGGCGATGATGAATTCTCCTGACGTCGATACCGCATTTGCGGGTACCATTCCGCAGCTCTATGAACGGTATCTGGTGCCGCTTATCTTCGAGCCGTACGCGGCAGACCTCGCTGCGCGGGTCACCCATTTCCAGCCTTCACACGTGCTCGAGATCGCGGCGGGTACTGGCGTCGTAACGCGTCAGCTTGCGAAGATCCTGCCGCCCGAGGTTTCGATCATCGCAACGGATTTAAACCAGCCGATGCTCGACCAGGCCGTCGCAGTCGGTACATCCCGCGCTGTGGAGTGGCGGCAGGCCGATGCCATGCAGTTGCCGTTTTCGGATGGGGTGTTCGACATGGTGGTCTGCCAGTTCGGAGTCATGTTCTTTCCGGACAAGGCAAAGGCATTCTCTGAGGCGAGGCGTGTTCTCCGCCCTGGTGGCCGCTTTATATGCAGTGTGTGGGACCGGATCGACCAGAACGAGTTTGCCGATCTCGTGACCGACTCGCTCAAAACCCTGTTTCCGAACGACCCGCCGCAATTCCTGGCCAGGATTCCTCACGGCTACCATGATCCTGCCGTCATCGCGCAGGACCTTGCGCATGCCGGATTTACCGCGTCTCCCGAGCTGGAAACGCGATCCGCACGCAGCCGTGCAGACTCATCACATATTCCTGCACTGGCGTATTGCCAAGGTACTCCTCTTCGCATTGAGATCGAAGCCCGTGGCGCATCACGGCTGACTGAAGCCACCGATATCGCAGCGAATACGATACGCAATCGTTTCGGCACTGGTCCTGTCGATGGAAAAATTCAAGCCTGGATCATTTCCATTAAACATTAGCGGTGATGCAACAAGTGCTACAGCCGCGTGAGTGTGCGCACTGTACAGTTCCTATTCAGCCTGTTCCGCAGACGTTAATAGTGCAGCTGAACTTCAGCCTAGTCGTGCCGCTTCTATCGCGGCAATGTCGATCTTTTTCATGGCCATCATCGCGTCGAATGCGCGTTTTGCCGCGGCGCGATCGGGGTCGGATATCGCTGCGAGGAGGGCGCGAGGGGTAATTTGCCATGATAATCCCCACCGGTCCTTGCACCAGCCGCAGGCGCTTTCCTGACCGCCATTGCCGACGATAGCGTTCCACAAGCGGTCGGTTTCGGCCTGGTCGTCGGTCGCGATTTGAAAGGAAAAGGCCTCGTTGTGCTTGAAATGCGGGCCGCCGTTCAGCCCAAGACAGGGGATGCCGGCGACGGTGAACTCGACCGTGAGGACATCACCCTGCTTGCCGTCGGGATAGTCGCCCGGTGCGTAGTGGATGGCACCGACGGCGCTGTCGGGAAAAGTTTTGGCATAGAATTTTGCGGCCTCAACGGCGTCACCGTCGTACCACAGGCAGATCGTGTTTTTGCTGGTCAATTCGTGTCTCCTGAGAAGTTGAGCACTGGCGTCGGTTACCGCCCAAACAGCTCCAATCGCCGACCTTGCAGAAGCTTGGTCTGTCGGATGAGACTAATGTCTTTGTCGGTATCCGTCAATGTCACCATTCTTGGAGCCAATCGCGGATGGTTATAGATCTGGCATTTAAAGTATTATCTCGCTGCCAGCACAGCGCCGCAAAAGAGTAACAATGCAACTATATGTGGCTGAGTTTGGAACTGAATGGACGGGCTTTGGGGACGCAATGCGCAGTTTTCTTGTGACCGTAGCGCCCTGCTTTCGTTTGTAATTTGTTGAAGGAAAAACCAAGCGCATGAACATGATATCTGACGCAGCCGACATTATTTCCAACGACTTTTTCGTTGACCATCCTCGTGGTCGGATCTTTACTCGCACCTGGAAGAATTCGCGCGTGCATCAAGAAAAAGCGCCCATCGTGCTCCTTCATGATTCACTGGGGTGCGTCGATTTATGGCGCGACTTTCCCGCATTACTGAGCGCGGCCACCGGACGAATGGTTATTGCTTATGACCGGCTTGGGTTTGGAAAATCTGATCCAAGGGAGGATAGGTTGGCGCTCGATTTCATCGCCGATGAAGCGAAGACGTTCTTCCCGGTGATTGGCAGGCGGCTTGGCTTCCGGAATTTCATCGCCTTTGGCCATAGCGTCGGCGGGGGCATGGCAGTCAATTGTGCTGCCGAATACGCTTCGGATTGCATCGCCTTGATCACTGAATCTGCGCAAACATTTGCATCGATAGAGACACTGCAGGGAATTCTGGCCGCAAAACAGCAGTTCAAGGACGAAAGCCAACTTGAACGACTTAAGAAATATCATGGAGAAAAGGCAAAGTGGGTGCTCGATGCGTGGACCGAAACCTGGCTCGATCCGCAGTTTACTTCATGGTCGTTGAACGACATCCTGCCCCGAGTAACTTGCCCGGTGCTGGCCATTCATGGCGTATTCGATGAATATGGATCGACGCAGCATCCGAAGATGATCGGACAACTTTGTAGCGGAACGTCGCAGGTCGAAATCATGGAAAACACCTACCACGTGCCCCACAAGGAGCGGCCGCAGGCAGTCATCGACCTGGCATCTGATTTCATCTCCTCACTTCCGCCGCGTTGATAACACCGTTATAGTCATCGGCTAAAGTATGATCAATAAGGAAGTGCCTGCAGCGTTTGCACCGTTATCTCCATCATGGCGCGTCCGACGAGTACCGACGTTCGAGTCCAGGCATGGATGGATCCACGCGACACGTATCTCCATCACATCCGCGTGCAGGTGATGCTCCGGTCTTTATATCGCTGCCCACTGGGTGTTCGGATTGCGCTGTTTCCATTAACAAGGCACCGATTTCTGCCCCTACTCGCAAATCTTCCACCTCACCCAGATGCTGGTGCCTGATCCTGCCGGTCTTGTCGAGTAATACCAGGCTAGGCGTCCCTTGCAACTGCAGCAACCTCATCGTCGTTGGCACGGATCCCGTCTCGGCCGGTCGGTCAATCGCGATCGGCATGCGGATCCGATATTCGCTCGCAAATGCGCGCAGTGCCGCGGGCGTCATCACATCATGATGCTCGAACACCGTATGCAGGCCCAGCACTATCACCTCTTTGGAAGGGAACGTTCGTGCAATGCGTTCTGCCTGAGGTATGCCGTATGACACGCAGCCGGGGCACAACATTTGAAACGCATGTAGTACTACCACGCGGCCGCGCAGGTCGGCCAGCCGGATCGGCTGTGCGGTGTTGATCCACTCGAGGACATCGAGTTCGGGATACAGAGAAAAATTGTGCATGTTGTCCTCCAGTTGACTGGAAGCTACAACGGCATATGCCGTCGTAGCAATCAGGCGAATTCTTAGTTGTGCAATGCGACTTTTGGAAAGTCCAGGGGTACTTCGAATCCGACATTAACGTAGTTCGTAAACAGGTTCAGTGCCACGTGCGCCATGATTTCCACGATGTGTTCATCGGTGAATCCCGCATCACGCATTGCCGCGATGTCGTTGGCCGATACATCACCACGATCGTTGACGACCTTAATTGCGAAAGCAAGGGCAGCCGCCGTTTTATGGTCTGCAGCCTGGCCTATCTGTGCGGATGCCATCTCGTCCGCGCTGGCACCAGCCTTCTCACCCAGCATGGTGTGTGCAGCAAGACAGTACTCACAACGGTTACGGTTGGCAATCGCAACCGCGATCTGCTCACCCAGCTTAGCACCAATGGTGCCGCCGGCCAGCGCGGTGAACGCACCCCACATGCTCTTCAGTGCCGCAGGGGAGTTAGCCACCGCTTTGAACATGTTTGGCGTTGCCCCGAATGCCCTATGGATCTGCTTCAGGACAGGCTGGCTTGCCTCCGGGACGAGTTCGGTATTGATATTAACGCGTGGCATGCTGTTTTTCCTTTCAAATGCACGGTTTAACGAAAAGGGATACTTTCCAAGCAGCCGGACAGCGTTTCCAACTGCTCCGGTGATGTACAGTATGCGGAGCAATGGCGTATCATTGGGATCATTTCATTCAAAGTTCGTACCATTTCGTTCAAATGAATGCTCATCCGCCCGTTGACAGGTTGTCCGTGCTCCTGGAACGCTTCCGTGTACGCGTCAAATTTTTTCACTCGGGCGTCTTATGCGGCTTACAGAAGTACGACTGCAGCAGCGGCCATGGCTTTTTGCATGTGCTTCGCCGTGGCCGAATGGAAGTGACCCATTACGGCGTCGCGGGTATCCCGAAAAAGTTGATACTGGACGAACCTACTGTCCTGTTCTATCCCCGGCCGCTTACCCACCATTTCCATAACCCGCCCCAGGAAGGTTCCGACTTCACCTGCGCGGCGTTGACGTTCGAGGGCGGCGCGGGCAATCCCATTGCACGCAGCCTGCCAGCGTTCATCCGGTTGCCGCTGGCCGCAGTAGAAGGGCTTGAACCTGCGCTTAAGTTGCTGTTTGCCGAGACGGATCGAGTGCGCTGTGGACAGCGGGTGCTGGCTGACCGGCTATTTGAAGTAGTGCTGATCCAGTTACTGCGATGGTTGCTGGATCACCCGGAAGAGGCCGGCATACAACCCGGTCTGATCACCGGACTTTCCGACTCGCGCCTTGCGCGTGCGCTGGTAATGTTCCATGAAGCGCCTGGCGAAACATGGACCCTGGAACGCCTGGCCGACTGCGCAGGTATGTCACGCACGAGCTTTGCGACGGTGTTTAAGCAGGTGATGGGGCAGACACCGGCGGATTACGTGATGAGTTGCCGCATCACGCTTGCACAGATGGGATTGCGCGAGGGGCGACCAATCAAATTGCTGGCCGAGCAGCTTGGATATGCGAACCCGCCGGCGCTGTCGCGCGCGTTTACTGCGAAGATGGGCGTTTCACCGAGAGAGTGGTTAAGCAAAGGTCAAGGGTATTAAGAGCAGACAGGCCAAGACGGTATTGGACATCGCGCTCTGGTTGGAGAACTTACAAAGTCCCAAGACTTATAGGCATGCAATACACATCATCAGCGCTGGTTTCATCACCCATAACCGGCAAACGTCCCGTTTCCTGTCACGGGAACCCTATGGCCGCTGAAATTCGCCGCCTGCGATGAGCCGTGATAAGGTCAAAGGTTGGCAACTTGCCGCAGGCATGACCGATACTGTTTGGCAAGGATTCCTATGAGATATTTATTGATGCCGTACATTAGCAAAGTATTGCGCTGCTCTTCAGACAACCAGCGCGTTGCGGAGATCCAGGATATACAGCAAATAGGGTAAGCAGGGACTATCTAACTATTCGAAAGGAGCACAGCATGGAAACGCAGGAACTTCATCGCGGGCGATTGATCGATCACATCCAGTTGGTAGTGCGAGACCTATCCGCGGCCCAGACATTTTACGCAGCCGTCTTCGAAGTTCTGAGTATTCCCATAGGCGGCACCGGCGACGGATTTTTTTGGGCGGACGAGTTGTTCGTTTCGACGCCCGACAGTAAAGCTGCTCAAGGCGCTTTGACCGGACGTCATCACCTCGCATTCCAGGCGCGGAGCCGAGAGATGGTGGATGCATTCTACAAAGCAGCCTTGGCCAACGGCGGCAAGGACAATGGCGCGCCCGGGGAGCGTGCATACCATCCGGGCTACTACGCGGCTTTTGTATTAGACCCCGACGGCAATAACATCGAAGCTGTGTACCATGGTGAAGCAAATCGCAGCGCCCCCTCCGTACACATCACGTTCTAGTCACGACTTTGGCTTCGACTAATTTGACGAGGCAGTCGAAGATAATTATTGATTGTCATCGCTTCAGCAATACTGAAATTAAATAGTTACGAGGAATTATGATTGATCACACCGGTGTAGTCGTCAGGGATTTTGAGAAGAGCAAGCAGTTCTACTCGGCAGCACTTGCACCGATAGGTCTTTGCCTGCTCGCTGAATTTCCCGCCGCGGTTACAGGGCATACCGATGTTGCCGGGTTTGGTGAGCCGCCGAAGCCGGAATTTTGGATAAATCTCGGTACGCCGAATAACCCCCCTGTGCATGTAGCGTTTCGCGTCTCCAACAGAAGTCTTGTCGACGCCTTTTTCAAGGCAGCGGTTGACGCGGGCGGAACCGACAACGGGCCACCCGGAATTCGCCCTCATTATCATCCTAACTATTACGGTGCTTTCGTCCTTGACCCTGACGGTCACAATATTGAAGCAGTCTGTCACGAGTAAGCGCTAAAAGCTTTTATTAAAAGCTCAGGGAGAGATGGGCCACGGGTGGTGGCAAGCTTGATTCCCGGCAGGGGCCACAGCCTGCTTAGCGCGCTTCGGATCGCAGGAAGGCCGCTTGCCGTCGGCCTTCAATCCGGCCTCAGCTTCGATCTCGAAATGACAAGCGCGCTAACGCCGCATCATATTCAACGATGAATTGGGGCGTCCGAACTACACCTCCCTTGCTGGCCCCGGAAAAAATGCCTTCATGAATGCCGGCTACCCAATCTGAATCGCCGATCTTGTACCCATGAAAGAGGCATGGAGTAAACTGGCATCCAGATTGTCATCGAGCCATGACCCATGGATAACCTTCTTCGAAAGCTGGACCTGACATCCCTGAGGCTGTTCGTCGCAGTTTGCCAGGAAAAAAATATCGCGCGCGCGGCCGAGCGTGAACTCATCGCGCCCTCAGCCGTGAGCCGTCGCATCGCAGATATCGAGAGTGTCATCGGCCTTCCTGTTATCCAGAGGCAATCGAGAGGCATCACCGTGACACCGGTTGGTGAAACCGTGCTGCGTCATGCACTTGCCATTATTGGTAATTTGGAAGCGCTGGGCGCGGAACTGTCTCAATATGTTTCCGGCGCAAAAGGAAATGTACGCATTGTGGCGAACCTGTCCTCCATTGTTCAGTTCCTGCCTGAAGATGTCGCCGCTTACCAGCGTATTTTCCCCGCAGTCAATATCGATATCGAGGAGCATAACAGCGTCGATGTCGTGCGCCTGCTTGCCGAGCGCGCGGCCGACTTCGGCATATGCAATGCGATTCCGGGCATTGAAGAGTTCGAGCATGTACATTACAGAACCGATCGGCTGTCGGTGATGTTTCCACAGTCACACCGCCTGAGCGATGCAATCAAACTACAATTTTCCGACCTGCTGCAGGAAAATTTTGTCGGCCTCCGTGGTGACAGTGCGCTTACCATTCTCCTGGCACAAGAAGCCGCCGCCCTTGGCGCTGAACTGGCAGTAAAGATCCGCGTCGGCAGCCTGGATGCGCTGTGCCGTATGGTGCATGCGGGGTTGGGTATCGCGGTTGTTCCTCACCAAGTCGGTGAGTTGTACATCAACACGCTGAACGTCAGCCTCGTGCCATTAAGTGATGTATGGGCCACTCGCCAACTCATTATCGTGTTCCGGGCAAGGGCCCAGCTGAACGCAACTGCTGCCACATTAGTCAATTTTCTGGCGCAGCAGCCCTGACACCTCGACTGGAAAGGGCATGGCGGGCATCTCCTTTTGCGATGCCTGCCATGTCGAATCAGGTTTGCATTCCTCCTTGCGGCGCGCCATCATCGGCAGTCCACACTTTTCCAGCTTGCAGTAACCAATGAACCAGCCTTCGACTTCCGATGTGCATGACGCATGCATAAACAATCCCGAATGCCAATTGCAGGTTGCCAGACCCGGCCTGATGTCTTTCGGCGGACAGCAGCTTTACCACGGCGAAATCACGACTGTAGCCGCCAGCAACGGAGCGCCGCTGCGTCTGCGCGACAGGCTGACCGAACCCGGGCATCAGCGTGTGCTCGTGGTCGAAGGATATGGTCAAGCCGCGGAATGGGCGTTACTCGGTGACAAGTTGAGTCAGCTTGCCCTTGATAACGGATGGTCAGGAATAGTCCTCAATGGCTATGTGCGTGACGTGGCGACACTGCGCAATATCCCATTGGGCGTTCATGCCTTGGGAAGCATTCCTTCTAGGCCCCAATGGCCGGAATACATTCCCGTCATGCGCGACATCCCGTTGGTCTTTCAGGGTGTGCGCTTCCATCCCGGCCAATGGCTTTACGCCGACAAGGACGGAATCGTCGTTGTCGCACAGCGTATTACGGCTTAAGCCAATCGATTCTTGCATACAGACTAGACACAGGCATCACAAACCGAGATGCCTGCCGTAGTTATTCAGCACTTTTTGTTGCCCGGTTCGGCGTGTAGATTCCTTCCCAGGAGATTTCAATGACTACACTGAACCTGACCGGACGTATCCTCTTCCTTAGCGTCGATCCCGACAAAGTTACCGCACAGCTTAAAGGAAATGATCTGTTATTAGCGCAGGCAGGACCGCTGCGGGATGACGTATCGACGGACGAGATCACGCCGATCCCGGTGCTTGCCTATTACGACGAGCGACTCGGCCGTTATCCCTATGTCGGATTCAAGGCGGGCGCACATCTTCCGATCGGCAAGGACGCCGTCAAGGACGGCGGCTTTAGCGTGACGGTCGCCGGCAAGCGCTTCGGCAAGGGTTCCTCACGCGAACATAGCCCGGTTGCTGAACGCACCGCAGGCATTCGCCTTGTCATTGCGGAAAGCTTCGAGCGAATCTACCGCCAGAATGCGGACAACGTCGGCTTGTTTACCTCCACCGATTTCGGCCTGATCGAGCGTCTGCAGCGTGGCGACCCCATCGACATCGAAGAAATTGTCGCCTCCCGCGACAAGCTTGCCGCAGCGATCCTGCGCCACGGCGGATTACTTCGCTATGGTCAGAAAAGCATGCGGACGATATCGGTTGGCGTTGTGCAGCGACACCTCGCGCCACGCACGCTTGCCGAAAAAATTCTTGAACGTCATCTGGTCAAAACCGAAGATGTGGATGCTGACCTGCGACCAGGTGTCGGCGCGTTTGTCCGTGCCGACTGGCGCTTCATTCATGAATACTACACTGGCATGTGCACGCATATGCTGCACGCCGCTTTCGGCAGGCCTGTAACGCTGCACGAACCGCAATCGATCATCGCATTCGAGGATCATTTGTCCTATTCGCACCGCAGTCCGGTGCATATTGCGAATGGCTTGATGAACGACGTGCGCAACCTGTCCGACGCCCATCGAGCCTTCGTTGCCGATTACGGTGTGCGCAGCCATGGATATCTTGATGGCATCGAAGGACGCGAAGGGGGATCGCAAGGCATATCCCACGCGATGATGGCGGAACGGTATGCATTACCCGGCGATGTTGTCGTCGGAACCGATTCGCATACGCCGCATAGCGGTGCGCTTGGCTGCGTCGCGTTTGGAGTTGGTACCACCGACATGGCGAACAGCATGGTGACGGGCGCGGTCCGCATGACGGTTCCCGAAACATTGCGCATCGATCTGCATGGCGAGATTCCTCCCGGCGTGACAGCGAAAGATCTGATTCTGTATCTGTTGGCAGAACCAAAGATCAAGGCTGGCGCGGGTGTAGGCAAGGTATTCGAGTTCAGTGGCACCGCCATTTCGCAGCTGTCCACAGACGAACGCACAACGCTCACCAACATGACTGCGGAACTTGGCGGTTTCACCGGCATTGTCGCCCCCGATAAAGAAACTGTTCGCTACTTAAAGGAACGGCGCGATATCGAATTTCAAATCGAGCCATGGATGTGCAGCGACCCAGGTGCGCGATATGCCGATACGATACGCATTGATTGCGCCACGGTGACGCCCATGGTGGCTGCGCCAGGTGACCCGGGGAACGGCATTGCATTGGGATCGCTGAAGGAACGCGTGAAATTCGACATTGCCTACGGTGGTTCCTGTACCGCCGGCAAGCGCGAAGATTTCGACCATTACCATGAAGTGCTGGCTTGGGCCGCAAAGCAGGGCTTGCGTGTACCGCCCGGAGTAAAACTGTATCTGCAGTTTGGCACGGCCGATGTGCGTGACTATTGCATCAGCAAAGGTTATCTGGCGGCCTTTGAGCAAGTCGGTGCGGAATTGCTGCAACCGGCTTGCGGCGCTTGTGCGAACTGCGGCCCTGGATCGTCGACCGATGTCGGACAAGTCACCATTAGTGCCATCAACCGGAATTTTCCTGGCCGCTCGGGACCTGGCCAGGTCTGGCTTGCCAGTCCGCCGACCGTGGCGGCCAGTGCCATCGCTGGCGAGCTTTTGTCGTATGCCGAATTGCGCGAGCGCTTTTCAAGTTAACGATTCACCTACCAAGAAATTGAAGGAGACAATATGCACAGCTTTTCCAGCAAGCGCCGCCTGGTCGGCGTGATGATGGCAGCCGCACTTGCCGCACCGATTCTTACTGCATCTGCCCAAGGGTTTGGTGAAAAGACAGTCCGACTGATTGTGCCATTGGCCGCGGGATCGACGGTCGACGCAATTGCCCGTGTCATGGCTAACCAGTATGCGAAATCCATGGGCCACCCGGTAGTGGTAGAGAACCTCGTTGGCGCGGGCGGCATTACAGGCACAGCGCAGCTGGTACGCGCGCCGAAGGATGGGATGACAATTGGCATGGTGTCGTCCAATCATGTGATCAATCCTAGCATCTACAAATCGATTCCTTTCGACTCCATCAAGGACATCGTACCGATTTCCGTCATTGGCACTGTTCCACTGGTACTGGTAACACATCCCTCCGTCCCGGCGAAAAATTTAAAAGAACTGATAGCGCTTGCGAAAGCCAAACCGGGCGAATTGAACTACGGTTCGGCGGGCAATGGCAGTTCGCTTCATCTCGCTGCCGAAATGTTCAAGAGCGAGGCCGGTATCGACATTCGTCATGTGCCGTATCGAGGCACCGGACCGCTTACCAATGACTTGCTTGGTGGTCAGGTACAGTTCGGTTTCGTTTCAGTTACGGCGGTCGCACCACATATCAAGGCGGGTAAGTTACGCGCTATCGCGGTCTCGACCGCCAAGCGCGCCAGCATCTTGCCAGACGTACCAACCGTAGCCGAACAGGGCCTGCCGAACTATAGTTTTGATGCCTGGATTGCCTTGGTTGGTCCCGAGGGCCTGCCTGCAGCAACGGTCAATAGGCTTTACCACGACACCAGGACGGCACTTGCCACTCATGAGGTGCAGGAGAGTCTCGCTTCACAGGGGATTATGGTCATTGGCAGCGGGCCGGATGCAGCGACACAATTCTTCAAAACCGAACTTGAGAAACATACAAAGCTCGTCAAGCAATCGGGAGCACGATTGGAATAAGAGCAAACATTTGAGGCAATGTGGCTCAGATGGTTAGCGAGCGATATCGTTCTTGGTTTTTCCAGCGTCGCCTTACGGCGGTATCGGACGGATCTTCGTGTTTGGCAATAACGGTCATGTCATAAGCCACCGCAACACCGATGCATTTATCATTCGGAGTCCGGTTGAAGACAGCTTGATGCGCCCAATAAAGTGTGGCGCCATGGGGGGGTGTCTTCATCAAAAGCAAGCCTCACATCGTCAAACCGCACCCAATCGACATCCTGTCGCGATGCGACAGGACCCGACAAGCACTTCCGCTTCCGTATGGTCTGCAAATTGCCAAACTTCAAGCTTCAAGTCTTATGATCCACAACTTGTGCGGCCAAACGGGCCGACCTGCATGTTGACCTGAGTATTTCTCAAGTACTTCTTGAGCGTTGGGAACGAGGCTGGCACACCAACGTGTGCCGGTTCACAGGTTGGTGCGCCCATTCGCATTGGCGAACTGCGGTGATGAAATGCGCCTTACAATATACCTGCTGGCTTTTTACAACCTATCCGTTTCTTACGCACAGGAGTGTCCTCTTGATCACGCCTCCAGTTACTTCTTCGATGCTGTTTGACGATCCTGCCGCCGCGTTTGCCCAGGCACGCGTTATCTATGAGGAGAACATCAGCCATTTAAGGGATTATCTGCAAAGATTTATCAACGGTGAGCATCTGGCGAGCCGGGTGCGAGCCTATTATCCATTTGTCCGCATTCATACTGACACGGTCGCGCGTGCCGATTCCCGGCTTTCCTATGGTTTCGTTGCGGGGCCGGGTACGTACCAGACGACGATCACGCGCCCTGATCTATTTGAAAATTATTATCTCGAGCAATTCAACCTGCTACTCAAGAACCATGGTCGCAATCAGCATGTCCAGCTTGAGATAGGCACGAGCAGTCAGCCGATCCCGGTGCACTTTTCCTTCGCAGAGAATGACCACATCGAAGGCAGCATGAGTGTCGAGCGGCGCCTCGCGATGCGTGATCTGTTTGACTTGCCGGATCTGGCAGCAATGGACGACGGCATCGCCAACGGCACCTACGAGCCGCTGCCAGGTGAAGCGAAGCCTCTGGCTTTGTTTACGGCACCACGTGTCGACTATTCATTGCACAGACTGCGCCATTACACAGGCACGGCGCCGGAACACTTCCAGAATTTTGTGCTCTTCACCAACTATCAGTTCTACATCGACGAGTTCATCCGGCTGGGGCATGAGATCATGAACCGCGAGCCGGATCCGGGTACAGCTGACAATGAAGATCATTACGTCGCATTTGTTGAACCGGGCAATGTCATCACACGCCGTGTCGGCCAGAGTGTCCAGCCGGGTGATGACCTTGGCGTCGCACCGCCGCGCTTGCCGCAGATGCCGGGGTATCATCTGGTCCGTCCGGATGGCAGCGGCATAACGATGGTCAATATCGGCGTAGGTCCGGCAAATGCCAAGACGATTACTGATCACATTGCGGTTCTCCGATCGCATGCATGGCTGATGCTGGGCCATTGTGCAGGGCTCCGCAACAGTCAGCAGCTGGGAGACTATGTGCTGGCGCATGGTTATGTTCGCGAGGATCACGTACTTGATGAGGATTTGCCACTGTGGGTACCCATTCCGCCGCTCGCTGAAGTCCAGGTGGCGATTGAAGCGGCGGTCGAAGAAGTGACGCAACTCTCCGGTTACGAGCTCAAGCGTATCTTGCGAACCGGCACAGTTGCCAGTACCGATAATCGTAATTGGGAACTGCTGCCGCATAACACGCCGGTCCGCCGCTTTAGCCAGAGCAGGGCGATTGCGCTGGACATGGAAAGTGCAACCATTGCCGCGAATGGTTTTCGCTTCCGTGTGCCATACGGCACACTGCTTTGTGTCAGCGACAAGCCCTTGCATGGGGAAATCAAGCTTCCCGGCATGGCGAATCATTTCTACCGCGAACGGGTCGACCAGCATCTGCGGATAGGAATAAGAGCATTGGAACTCCTGCGCCGGCAGGCACTGGGCCGATTGCACAGCAGGAAGCTGCGTAGCTTTGCTGAAGTCGCGTTTCAATGACTATCTAGTCGTAGATGGCGCTACGAGCCACACCGCGTTGCCGACATCATCGGCGACCAGAACAGCGCCTTTCTTGTCGACCACGACTCCCATTGGTCGTCCTAGCGCATAGCCATCAAGGTCGCAGAAGAAGTTGGCAACCATAATTTTGAGCTTGCGCAAGCGCCGATATCGTCCTTTTGCGCTATTGCGGTTCGCCAGGCGTAGCATCGAGTGGTGATTGCCGAACATTTCGTCGGTGGAGAAAACTTCTGACCGGAAATGAGCATCTTGAGAGCAGGCAATTCGCATCTAAGCAACGAAGAAGTGTGCTCAAAACATGTGCGGACAGTTCGTCATTTGTCTGCAGAATGGCTTGAAATAACAACCCTCACTGCAAGGAGACAAGCATGAAAAATCTGAAAAATAGTGCTTTCAAGAATAGTGCCCGCGTTATCGCCATCGCCAGCCTGGCTATGCTGATGACAGGTTGCGGAATGATGGAGAAGGTAGGTCTTGGAGGGTCTAAGCCGACGACCACCACCTTGAGCGGTGCCAATGAGGTTCCTGCAGTGACAACGAAGGCCTCTGGAAAAAGCACGATTACCGTGGCCGATGACAGAACCGTCAGCGGATCCGTCATTATCGACGACATGGTGGCAACGGCCGCACATATTCACCGTGGCGCGGCTGGGCAAAACGGTCCAGTCATGATCCCTTTGTCAAAAACCTCGGACAAGGTGTTTGCCGTCCCGGCGAATACCAGACTCACGGAAGCACAATACGCTGACTACAAGGCGGGTAACTTATATGTGAACGTGCATAGCACCGCGCATCCGGCCGGGGAAATCCGGGTGCAGTTAAAACCATGAAGTCATAGGAATGTTGTGCCGGCAAGCTGATTTCCCGTCTCGCTGTAAGGCCAGGAGCCTGGGCAATGGCAGACGATGTGGAATGCACCCGGCGTCTATAACGGGCGTTGGGTGACTTCTTGTTTGCGGTGTGAATGTTCGCCACGAACTTGCTATAGAGCGTATTGAGCGCCGGCATAAATGAACGCGGCGTTATAAAAGCAGTGGAGAATCGCCGCGGAATAAATATGCTGGTGCCGTTCACGGAAAAAACCAAACGCTAACGACGGTGCCATGACGGCGAGAGCCCATGGGACAGGTTGATGCACGAGATGCGCAATGCAGAATGCGAGGGTCGTCACCAGATTGGCCAGCGACACCCCGCGGATCACATATCGATGGTAAAAAATCCGGTCAAGATGACCTTGCAAAAAACCGCGGAAGAAGACTTCCTCAGCCAAAGGCTGAATGAAAATCATCGACACAAGCAACGAGAACGACAGTGGGAGTCCATGCTGCCATTCCGGCCAGGCCACATGGGCTGCCCAGAGAAATACGGGCCCTGCCAGGAAAGCCGCATGAAATAAACGATCCTTTAAGAAGCCGGTTCGGAATCGCAAACCGAATTCTTTGATAGCAAGGGCTGTGGTGGTGTGCATGGATCAGTTAGCGGGAAGGCGATGCACTCATGTTCCCAGCGCAGTCCTTTCTCCAGAGTGGAAGATGCCGGAGCAAGAACGCGCTGGGTGATTTACATCATTCGCAGCGTCTAGCTTGCGCTTTTGCGACGCCGCCAGACCACCGAAGCCAACGCAGCCAAAATCAAGCCTGGCAATGTCGGATCGAAAGTGCCATCCGGCCGCATTGAACACCCGCCGCCGCCTGCACCAAGTGGCGATGGATTCGGCGTATCAGTTGAAGGCGTGGTTGGAGGCGTGGTAGATGGAGGCTGTGCCGGTGTAGGCGCCGGGCATCCGCTGAGACGCGCGCCGGCCCAGTTCGCAATATCCAGTGTATTGCCGTCGCCACCGTCGCTGACGAGCAGTCGCAACTCCTTTACGCCGGCAATGCTGAGCTTCACTGTTTTCCGCAGATCGGTGCCGCGCATTATGCCGCTATCAAACGCGACCCTGCCATCGAGGAGAACCTGGAACGCAACGCTGCCAGCGCCCTGTGCGATGTCGTCGATACCGACGTCGGCCACAAAATTTCCGGTACAGGCACCACCAAGGTCGTAACGGATATCCGACGGGGCGTGTACACCAATGCCTTTGGCATAGGGGATGCGGCCGAGCGAAATGGTGCTGCCATCACCTGCGGCAGCTTCGCCGTTATTCATGTTGAGTTCAATCGGCCCCTTGCCGTTGACCGGGGTGCCGACTGGCTTGAACTCGCTAAGCTGACCAAAGGGATACACATCACGGAACACTGTTTCAGCCTGACCAGCCGAATCCTTGACGGACAGATAAAGCCTGAGCCAGGTATTCGGCGCGTCCGCCTCGAACGCCGGGACGGTAACGGAACCACTCGACTGCCCAGTCGTCTCGGCCATGAACGGATGAGAATGGGTATCGTGCATGAAGTCGATACGCCAGGTGAAGGCACTCCCTGGCAAGTTGCCGTCTTCCGCGTCAGTACCGATGCCGCTGTACGTCACCGTATCGCCCGCATTAAAACCGGCACCGGCAGCAGGAGTGGAAATGGATGGTACTGGGAATCTGTTGGTGGTAATCGTCAGAACCGCAGGAGAAGAAGTTGCTGTTCCAAAAGAGTTCGACATCACTGCTGTGTACGTTGCCTGGTTGTCCGCCGCAGTGGTCTGGGGAATCGTGTACGAAGCCGATGTCGCTCCGGGTATGGCAACGCCGTTTCGCTGCCACTGGATAGTTGTGGCGTCATTGGCGGCGACCGTGAAGGTAACCGGATCCCCAAGGAATACTGTCCGCGACTGTGGATTTTGTGTGATGCGCGGAATCTGCGAATTGGTAAAGACGATCTTGCCGACAGTCCCGACATCTGCGGAGTCCCCGACGTTCTGGTTTCTCGCGAGATAATAGACGCTTCCATCGGCCGCCACGCCCAGGTTCACCGGGTTCGCGATGTCGCTGACAAAATCTGCCGCAACCGTGGGATTTGCGGGATCAAGCGTACGGATTGTCCCGTTGCAAAAATCGGCAAACAGATATTTACCGGTGAACGAAGCAGGAAACTGAGTGTTCGCCGGATTGTAGAAAGCGCCTCCGGTGATTGCGCAGCCAGTGGTATGCGAATAGGAAAACACCGCATTGGTATAGCGGGGATCGCTGTTATCTCCTTCGTAAGCAGGCCAGCCATAATTTGCCCCTGGCAGCCCACGATTGATTTCTTCCCAGGTTCCTGCGCCGACGTCGTTGATATACATGAGGCCGGTGCCGGGCTGGATATCAAATGCAAACGGATTGCGCAAACCGAGATTATAGTTGTAGGAGTAAGCGCCGGCGGTATTGATATACGGGTTATCTGGTGGAACCGTGCCGTCTGGATTCAGACGCAAAATCTTGCCGAAGGGATTCGCAAGATTTTGAGAATTGGAAGTTTCGACCGGCTCGCGCAGATCCTCTTGACCGCCTACCGCGACATACAATTTGCCGTCGGGTCCAAAACGCAATGCGCCGCCCATGTGCCATTGCACACCTGCCGGCACATTCGGCAAGCGCAGGATCAAGCGTTCGCTGCCGGGGACCGCGACGTCATTGGATTCGGTAACACGAAAGATGCGATTATGGCTCGTTGCACCGTCTCTTACGGTGCAATATATGTATACATAATGGTTAGTCGCAAATCCGGGATCGGCAGTGATGCCCAGACAGCCGCGTTCGGAAAACGAGTCGACGTTGGGAACGGCATAGAAATTTCCCGGAAGAAGCGCATCATTCTTGATCGTTCTTATGATGCCGTTCTGTTGCACGACCAGAACACGGCCATCCGGAAGTATGGTCATTGACGTGGGACTGTTTAGTCCGGTGGCAATCAGGCGATCGGCAAACCCGACGGGCACATTGGCGGCCTGTACGTTACCCAGACACACCAATGATGCCGACGCAAACGCGGCTACTTGAATTGTGCGCGCTACCCTGGCCAGGATAGTACGCGCTCTGTCACTCGACAGCTGAGTCCAACACACTCCAGTCATCACTTACCTTTCAATCAAATTATTAAAAAAGAGTGGTCGCGGCCGGCGAAGCGACTACGTGTGACAGTGACGTGAAGATGGCATGAATGCTCTTAACGTCGTTATATCGTCGGCGCGTTTTCGTTGCCTAAGCAGGGCATCGGACAAACCTGGCTCACATCCCATACAGGCGGAACGCAACCGGTCAGTCATGCGCAGCAAGCGTCATGACATCATCTGAATACGCTACTCACACTCTGGCTACAACTATCCAATAGGACAAAAATTTGTAACTCTTGATAAAAATAGCAAAATGACGGATAGGCAATATGATATTGATCAGCAACATTGCTTTTCTGCAGCTTTAAACGCGGCGTTTACGCCATGATGGGCACGTTTGATATCGATTATCTGCGAAATAACATGAAACCTTATTGGCAACACAGCGTACTAACAAACTCGTGTCCACGACATCGACCAGCACAAAGTCTCACTGATGAAAGGAAGCCCAATGGCTAAAAACGTGAAAAACAAGTATCCCGCGGACAAGACCGGAACGAAGTACAGCGAATTCCGGAACACCAAGCGGACTCCACCCGGGAAACCGCGCGGTGATAAGGATTCCAAGCAGTCCAGCGGCGCTGCCGACACAGCTTCAAAAACACAAGCTAGCGCAACACCGCCCAGCCCATAAGTTTTCCGGATGGTGGCCCCGCGTTTCTTTCATGCATCGCATAACAGAAACGCGGGGCCAACGCCAACGAGCAGCGCAAGATGCAGGCAAGTGAGATGCCGCGGCGTTTATGAGCAGGACGGCAAGATTCTTCTTACGGCGCCCAGCTCGACCAGGTCGTCAGCGCCTGTCGCGTTGCGCGTAAATGTACAACCATAGTTTGGACTTGCCACGATACCCGGGTTCAGCACTTCATCACCGGCCGGCCGAATGCCGAGCTGCTCCCAGCTGACCATTGCTTCGAATGCTTCAACCTGTTCCGCGATCGTGAAATCGCAATGGCCAGGCGAGCGGATTGCGCGTTGTACAAGCCATTGATCGCTGCCGTTCGTGCTTGCGCGGCGCTTATAAATCTGCTGCATGCTGAATGGTACGAAGGGATCTCCCAAGGTATGCAGAGTCACTACCGGGACATCGAATTGTCCGTTTACCTTCGGCACCCAGCGCAGGCCATCGGTGCGCCGCGGATTGGCATCCGGCGAGGGAGCGACGCGAAGAATCGTGGCGTTCATCAGCTGTTCTTCCGCAGATAGTGCGCGATCCGCATCCAACTGGTAAACGGCTCCTGTCGTGTCGACCACGTTCTTGTTTAGTATGCCGTCTATGGTGCCGTCGAGGCCAAAACGAGCCCACACGGGATCCTGCAAGGGCTTCAGTTTAAAGCTATCTTCCGCGATCGGGCGCTGACCGCCTGTCAGATTGATGAATGCATTACTCAGTTTCTTTCCCTGATCCGTGGGAACGAGCGGGAATATGCGCCACAACTTTTCTTTGATCTCGTCTTCCCTTGCCGCAAAATCAGTGACCGGAAAGGTGGTCGCCGGGGCGCCGGCGAGATATTGGGCTGCAAGCTGGTAAGCGGTTACATAATTGAATAGTTCGGTATCCCCCACGACACCGCACATCGACACAACGCCGTTATACCGCAGCTTATTGTTTGCAGTCTCAAGGGTTTCGCGTTCTGCAGCGGCCGCCGCCACATGCCCTCCCATGGATGCCCCGACGATATATGTCCTCGTCGGTGCCGCGAGCGGTCGGTTGTTTTGTGCGGCAATCGTCGTGAAGGCGAGCGCGAGCGCATTGGTGTCTTCAACACCAGCCCTGACGTCGTAACCATTTTTGCTGAAGCTGGATGCAGCCCAGGCATACCCATTCTCGATCAGGTGGCGGCGGATCGGAGGTTCGGAGATATCCAGGCCCGGGTTGAGGCCATCGTAGCCATGCGCGTAGAGCACCAGGCGGCCATTCCAGTTTTTCGGGACCTCGACACGATAACCGGCGCCATTCAATACCCCGAACCAGCGATCGGTCTGTACGGTTGTATCTGCCAGCGGACCAAACGGCAACTTGGACTGATCGAGCGTATATACGCGGCTATCCTGAAGACGTACAGCAGGCGCCGCCGTAACCGGAGCAGGAGGAAGTATGGCAGGCGGAGCCACGGTAGCCGTTTCTCCTATTGAGGGCGCCTCATCGGTTCCGCCGCTGCATCCCGCAATGAGAGCTACAGGAATGATGGAGAGAAGGAAGTTAAGTTTTCTTTTCATTGTTAGCCTCTTATTTTTGATTTGAGCTGCGCTGCGTGCCGGACGTCAGCAAATATTCAGGCATATCGCCGCAACCTGGCTGGCGGGAACCTGTTCGCCGTACTTGCGCATTGCCGGTTTGGACACTAACTATATTGGAAAGATTTCTGGCTCAATGAAAATGAGCAAGAGCAGCGGCAGGCCAGCGGTCTGCCGCAGTTGCGCTTATCAGGATTAGTCCCATCTGGTTGGAAACACAAACCAGCGTTGATGTATATGTATTAGGCAGTGCCGTAGCAGGATGAAGGGGCAGTGGGAGCCGAAGGTGGATTTGATAAAACAGAATGCTGCTCACGCAATTTGGCGGCAGCTTCTGCAAGACATACAAGTGTCTGCAGGTCAATATGTGGTGGTGGAGGTTGCGGCGTCCGCGGATGTACTGTCAATGAAGTGTATCAATTGATGACTGAGCCTTGCGATAACCCTGATGTCACTCCCCCGGCCTACAAAAGACATCTTTGTCGATGTCAAAGCCCGGCATGTCTGGCAAGCGCTTCGCCGATCCTTTTAGCGAGATAGCTCGCGCGTAGCGGCTTTAATACATAGCGGACTTTATATCGCATGATGATGTTCTCCAGGCGCTCGATCCGTTCCGGCGCCGTCTGATTGCCCAAAACGAAAATCGGTACATTGCCGTCGGTGCTTCCCCGGATGGAGCCGATAAGATTTTCGAGTGCACGCGATTGCGGTAACCAGTCAGCCAGATAATCCAGCACGTACGCATCGAATCGTGTGGTTTGGTGCGCCTGCAATAATGAAGCAATATCGTAGAACGCGGATGCAACAAATCCGCTGTCGCGAAGTAGTCCGCATAGCGTATCGGCGAGATACGCGTCGCTGTCCAGTACAGCGACTGAAAATGGCTTTGGCTGCCAGGGCTTTGAACCAGGCCGTTCGTCCATAGGATGGTTTATCTCTACCGATATGCAATCCCGCCGGCTTTGTCGCTTCGGACAATATGCAACAAAACAATGACGCGGCTCGATGAGGAATTCAAGGGTGTGCGCCAGAAGGGTGACCACTGTCGTCGCCGTTTCACTGCGCCTTGGTAAATGACGAGTCCAGAGTAGAAAAAGCAAGACTCCCAGGTTCCGACGTGGAAGCTGAGAGCCTTGCCAGGATACTGTAAGAGATGCTGAGTACAGGTAGATTGACTAAATCAATTACCTTAGAACGGCAAGCCCTTATTAATGAGCAATTGAATCATCCATGCCAACATGCCGAAACTTACGCTTGCCGAAGCGATGATGCAGCCTAACCCGAGCATCTTGTCACCAGTGTTCTGGCGGGCAAATGCTGCACTCTTCGTTTGTTGCCAATTCTTCACCATAGCTCCATTCCATCCAGTTTGAACAATCGCAAAAGGCTTGCGTCTTTCGTGGTTCGATTACAACATGATTTGCGAGTTCCCGAAGAGAACATGGAAGTGCAGACATTTTTTCGAAGTTTATTCTATGCGTCTACGTGCCAGTACCGCAAATGGCGAGGACTGGTATCGTTACGATGACCTAAGGTCTATCCGTTGCAAGTGGAACTTATGTAAACGGCAATGCCTTTCCCAGTGCGGACTTAATGTTCAGACGCGTAGTGTGCCTTGAGCTGCTGCCTTCTCGGCAACATCGCCAGACTGATCTGGCAATGGCCCGGCTGCGACCGCAGCCTCTTCAGCAATGGCAAGCTTCTGTTGTGTCACCTTGCCCATCTGCACGATGGAGTCCGTAACGTGTACTTCAAAACAAGATGTGCTGGCGGCTGGTGAGCTTGGCAAAATCGTCGCCGAGAAATGGCAAGATGGCGTCCGCCACAGGTTGCAGCTGGCGCGTCAGATAATGTTCATAATCGATTGGCGAGCGCTGTGTTTCCAGCGGTTCGGGACCAGACGACGTCATGACATACCGGATCCAGCCACCATTCTGATACTGCAGTGGTCGCCCCTGATGCTGATTGTATTCATCGGCGATCCGGGCTGCGCGCACATGGGGCGGCACGTTGCGCTGATACTCGCCCAGCGGTCGACGTAGCCGTTTGCGATACACCAGCAAGGGATCGAACTCGCCGCTGGTGGTACGGTTTACATAGTCGAGGACATAGTCCCGATACGCTTCGCCTTTAAAAATGCGCAGATAGAGCGCCTGCTGAAACTGCTGCGCCAGTGGCGTCCAATCGGTGCGTACCGTTTCCAGTCCCCTGAACACGGTTTGTTCGCTACCGTCAGGTTTCACCATTAAACCTGCATAGCGCTTTTTGCTGCCCAGTTCCGAACCGCGAACGGTTGGCATCAGGAAGCGCCTGTAATGGGTGTCGACTTCGAGTTCGAGCGCACTATCAAGCCCGAATTCAAGTCGCAGATGCTGATCCCACCACTGGTTGACATAGCGGACGAGTGAGTCGCCAATCGCGGCGGCCTGTTCCTCCGTATGTGCATGCTTGAGCCAGACAAATGTGGAATCCGTATCACCGTAGATCACCTGATAACCCTGCTCCTCGATCAGTTTCCGGGTGCGGTGCATGATCTCGTGTCCGCGTAATGTGATCGAGGAAGCAAGCCGGGGATCGAAGAAGCGGCAACCGCTTGATCCCAACACGCCATAGAGCGCGTTCATGATGATTTTCAGTGCCTGTGACAGCGGATTATTACGTTCCCGTTTAGCAGCTTCGCGCCCTTGCCAGATCTGGTTGACGATCTCCGGCAGGCAATGCCTGTCGCGTGAAAAGCGTGCGCCGCGAAAACCAGGCACCGTTGCCGCATCCTCGGTATGGAGACTGCCCTCGGCCAGGCCTACCGGATCGATCAGGAAAGTACGGATGATTGAAGGGTAGAGGCTTTTGTAATCGAGCACCAGCACGGAATCGTACAAGCCGGCCCGGGAATCCATGACAAAGCCACCAGGACTGTTTTCGCCGGCTACGTCACCGAGATTGGGCGCCACATAACCCTTTCGGTGCATCCTCGGCATATACAGATGCTCAAAGGCTGCTACCGAGCCGCCACTACGGTCAATCGCCAGTCCAGTGACGCTCGCACGTTCCAGCAGAAACGACATCAGTTCTGTCCTGGCAAAAATGCGTGTCACCAGCTCGCAGTCTTTCAGGTTGTAACGCGCCAGGGCTGGCTTGTCTTCGCGGAAGCGACGGTCGATTTCCGCCATTCGCTGGTAAGGATTGTCGATGGACTTGCCTTCGCCCAGCAGTGTTTGCGCCACATGTTCCAGGCTGAATGACGGAAAATTCCAGGTCGCGGACTTGAGTGCCTCAATGCCATCAATGATCAGGCGTCCTGCCGCCGCAGCAAAAAAATGCTGCGCCTTGCCACCATGCTCGCGCCATTCCAGTACGCTACGGTCACGTCCGAAACGCAAAGGAACGTGACAGCGCTCCGCGTGCCGTTGCAGCACGCGCAGGTCAAACTGCACCACGTTCCAGCCGATAATCGCATCGGGATCATGCTGCTCGAGCCATCGATTTAATTGTTCGAGCATCTGCGCATGGCTATCGCAGTATTCGAGATTGAAATCGAGTCCAGTGCTGTCGCCGTTTGAGGGCCCAAGCATGTACACCTGGCGCTGACCACAGCCTTCCAGTGCAATCGAATACAGCTCCCCATCTGCGCTGGTTTCGATATCCAGTGATACGAGTTTCAGCTTGGGACGGTAACCGCTCGCAGGCTTCATCCGGCTATCGATCAGCGTGCCGTTTCCGCCTGCTTCGGCCTGGCCACCAAACCAAACTGGTCCGGTGATGAATCGTTCCATGAGGTAGCGTTCGGGAGGACGCACGTCCGTTTCGTAAACGTCGACACCGTTCTCCCGCAAGCGCTTCTCCAGCTTCAGTAACTTGCGATAGTGTTGGCAATACAAGCCAAGAACCGGCCGTTGCCGAAAGTCTCGCATCGCGAGAGCGCGCAATTCGACAGCGCGTTCACCACGTAAAACCACTTCCGCCTGCTCGTGTTGCTCCGCCGGGATAAAGGCGACCGACGATTGCGGTGGCAGGCGGACATGACGCGGACCATCATCGGTCGCCAGCCAGAATTCGACTTCCGTACCGGTGGCCGTATCGCGCCAGTGTCGGGTCAGAAGAAAACCCTGCATCAATTGCACCAAGATCCCACCTTTGATAACCGATCCCGCCGCATAACCAAGCATTCCATGCTATTGCTCAAGTGTGTCTTTATACGCCATATGCAGTCGATCCTGAATGTTAAGGCAAACCGCCGCAGCAAGAAATCATGTGATCAGTTTAGAAAAGAGTGGCGAGCTCAGCCCGACAAACAATACAACGTTGAGCAGTACGCTTCCCCAAAACGCCGAGCGAAACTCTGCCTTGACTGATTTGTGCCGAAGTAGCTGCTGGGCGACGATGGCACCTGGCCATCCTCCAACAAGGCCGAGAAAAATAAGAGTACTTTCCGGAATGCGCCTGCGTCCTGCCACGGCCGCAGATTTGTCGATTGCATAGGTGATAAAACAGATAACGCTTACCGCCAGATATGCCAACGCAACCCAGCCCGGGACGCGCCATACAATTGCGGCAACGGCAAACACAACAAGAAACAGCGGGATGGCAAAATAGCTTGCCGCACCCCATTGCGCTGGAGATTTATCCCGATTGGGCCTTGCCGGACGAGATGCCCGCAGAGCCTGTACGCGCGTGGCGCGCTTCTTCCCCGCTGTATCCGACTCTACCTCGAACGAGACCGGCAAGCCAATCTCGGGCCGGCGTGAACGGTCGTCAAAAGATTTGATATGAACGAAAATTTGTTGACCACCAAGCGTTGGCTCGATAAAGCCGAAACCTCGTTCGTCATTCCAGGATTTGAGTTTTCCTTCGAAGCGCATAGTCTGGATGCCGGTGTTAAGGTAAAGCTTGCCAGGGCGAGGCGACGATGTTCAGCGTTTCATTCATTGATTTTCATTTTCGCCATAGTTTGTCTGCGGTAGTCGGTGATTGTAATCTTAAATCCATGCGCCGAAAGACCGGCTCATTACTGAGCCGGCAGAAACCATTGTGAACGCCTTTCGCGTTGTGTTGATCATGTCACGGATCACGACCAGTAGGCCGCCCGCTTGCGCGTGACGACCGGACTCCGGCCGTGCGGTAACCCACGGCGCACTGGGTGGTTCAGTTGTCCGCAACCAGAAGCCGAACCAGCTTCTGGGTGAGTGGGGCCACCAGCATGACTACCGGAAGCGCAAAGAGCCACGCGGTCAGCCATGCACTGGTCCACATGCTGACAAAGTCCGGCATCGGGCCGGTAGCACGATATGTCGAAATGCCTGAAACCAGGAGTGACATCAGCCCCGACAGAATGACTGCGAACAGGATCGGTCCAAACTTCTTAGGAATCATGCAAAGTCTCCAGATGCTTTTCAACCGTCCGGCAGGAAATGCGATGCAGCGTTTCGGCAAAGTTTTTGCCAAACATCCTGGCAGTCTTGATATCGCCTGGCGCGAATGATTCAGCTGAAGTGGAATGCCCGGCCTGAGCCATCAGGCCCGACCACGATCCAAGTCGATTAACGGCCTCTTCGTAGGGCACGCCGATGTGCTGTTCTGGCAGGAACGGGTTGCCCGCCCAGAGCATTCCATGCTGCATGCAAAACACGAACATCGACATCAGCGTTGATTGTTTATCTCCGGCGGGCAGCGAAGATACCGTAAACCCGGCGGCGAGCTTGCCTTTGAGTTGCTGCGTGCGCCACAGGCGGCCGGTAGCATCCATGAATGCCTTGAATTGGCTCGATACGCCGCCAAGATAGGTCGGTGATCCCAATATGTATCCCTCGAACTTAACCAGATCATCGGGGTTTTTCACGAAGTGCTCCGCCTTCAGCAGATGTACTTCGGTGCTTGAGACACTTCTTGCGCCGTGAGCGACATGGGTTGCAATGTGTTCGGTATGTCCCTGCGCGCTATGGTAAATGACAGCGATTTTTTTCATTTCTCTGGTTCCAGACAAGGTTGTGATTGCTTTAGATGAAACGCCATCGTTATCGTGATATCCATCCGATGACGACCGCAGATAAATAGAGACCCAAGCCAAAGACGGTGTGATTGGCCATGCTTCGAAGGCAGCTCTTCAAAGGAGCTGGTGTCCTGGACGCAGCAAAACCCAGCCCCATGGCTGGCTGCATCACAAATAAGGGAATGATCACCGTAGAAAAACCGACTGCGACGGCTGGCAAGATGGACGGGTTTTGTAGCCAGGCAGTGCCATGTACGGCAACAAGTAATCCAGCAAACGCAATGCCGACTGCATAGTGGGTCAGCCAGCCCCATGTCACTTCACCTGAAATGGCCTGTGCCTGCCCGATGGAGCGGTGTGCAAACCTGCCGCGAAACAGGTGTCCCGCCCATCGTCCGATGAACGCAAAGTTGAGCGTCTGGACGCCCATGTATTTCAACATCGTAAGCCATACATCCATGACGACGGTGGCTCCGATCCCCACGAGAATGACTCGTGTAATGACTTCTGCTATGTTCATGAGCACTCCTTTTGGTTGACAGGGGAAAGTCTTGACTTCACTATAGAAGTTGAAGTCAACTTTAAGTCAAGGGCTTATTTAAAATGGATATCGCTGAAGTCGCCAAGCGCGCGGGCGTTCCTGCTTCGACACTGCGCTTCTATGAGAAAAAAGGGCTCATAGCGTCGGTGGGTCGACAAGGCGCGCGGCGTCGTTTTGCACCGGTCGTGCTGGACCAGTTGGCGCTTATTGCACTTGGGCAAGCCGCTGGATTATCCCTGGATGAAATCAGCGCCATGTTGTCGCCAAATGGTGGGCCGGTGATCGACAGGCAACTGCTCGCAGCCAAGGCCGATGAGATCGACAAAACGATCAGTCAATTGCGAGCGGTCAGCCGAGGACTGCGACATGCCGTCGCGTGTCCGGCGCCGAGCCACGCAGAGTGCCCGACCTTTCAGCGCTTGCTGAAGGCGGCGGCATCCGGAGCCCTGGATAGTCGGCGGCATAGCAAGGAAATTAGGCGCACCGTCAAATAATGAGTGACTGCAAGGCTGTACACAAATTGCAAGCGCGAAGGTAGCTGTGCGGCGGCTATGCAACAACTGCGTTTCAATTTCACTGAGGGCCGCACTTGGCAAACCTCTCATGTCAACTGTTAATTATTAAACCTGCGCCGACCGCACTCTACTCAGCTAAACGCATGAATGACGGATCACAAAACCGCTTACCCGCGAATGCTTTTCAAGCGCGCCAGTGGATTGCTGACCTCGGTGCGCAACTAGCTGAGAGAGGCCTGCCTTTTCGCGATCCGCCTGAGGAGCCCACCAGTTGTTGCGGGCGCGGTTGCAATGGATGTGTATGGGAAGGCTATCTTGCAGCAGTTGGATATTGACTTGAACAGGCGAGCCAGATCTTGGAAAAACGTTAGAGATATTCGTTGCTCTCAGCTTCCTGCTAGTCACGATGAAGCTTAAGTTTGCCGTATTGCAGTTGCAATATCATTGTCCCCGTCATTTTCGTCACGTCGGCCAATAGCGCTCTGCCCGCGACGCGCATGCAAAGCCGGGCGGTCTGGGACACTGTGCAGACCGCTCTGAACGGCATTCTTTTGTTCTTCTCGGTAACCAGCGCCCGAACGTCCTGCATAACTTACGGCAGGTTGTTTGGACTATGGCGACCCGAGCGGCGAAAATGCGGCCGATATACAGCATCTGCTGAACGTGGAACTGCGCCTGGAAGCGCTACGTGCCGAACGGGACGAACTATACCGGGTGCGCCGCAGCGGCAGTATGGGGAGGTCCGGTTGATGAGGCTACGCGGTCTGCATGCTTCGCCGTCTAACGATACCGAAAACAATAAGGGGCGGACAAATTTGTCACGCCCCGTTCAATATCCGGAAATCATCAATGGCTCACTGCCATCGGCTTAACTCAACAGGGTACCCGTTAATCTATTGAATTAACGGGACGTTGCGCTTTGTCGGTTTAAATCATCCGGGATCAGGATTCCAGAGCGGCGCGCAACGCTTCGGCAGCCTCTTCCAGTTCTGCCAATAATGCTGCGGCAAGAAGGCCGACGTAGAGACGTGAATAAAGGGCCTTCTTTCGTTTTCTCATATTCAATTAAATTGCTCCTAAAGTGATGTAATTGCCGGATTTTCGAAATTGCTGCTTAGATGCATAAAGAGCGGCAGATAGCGACATAGGCATTGTTGCACGGCAGTGCAAGGATACGCTGATTGACCTTTCACTGCGTGCGCGCTTTCCTCAAGATTGAATCATGCGGGCACTCGCCATACATTTACGCGCCTCATTGGGTTCATCGAAAATTTCGCGTTTCGTACCCCGGCAAGTTTACCTTATATCAAACGGCATCCGGTTCGCCCCGATTATCTTGATCATGCGTTTGGGTGGAGGCGAATATCGCTTAAGTCGCCCCGGGCTGTAATCCCGACGTCTGCCGGATAGGGTGAAGGTTCAATTCCTTCTCCCCCAACCGATTAAGCGTAGTAATGCATCGATTCAATCCTGCATTGCCATTCGCAATGCTGCAGAGGTATGACCTGCCAATGCAGTCATGATGCGCGCATCCTCTGCATCGAATACACGGCGTTCATCATGCAGGACGATCCAGATGGTGCCCAGTGGTGTTTTATCTTCCTGATACATTGGCACTACAAGTCCTTCCGCGATGGGAACACCGGTTTCTCGCATCCACGCAAAATACCGCTCGGGATGAGAAAAAAGCTGAGTAGCCCCAAGTTCCAGGGACACGCCGCAGGGACTTTCGTGACGCGGCGCTTTTCCGCCGACGAACGGCGCAAAACGACCTGCCAGAGCGTCCCACGAAAAACCTTCCTCGCCGTCAGAGTCGTACAACAGGCTCACGCCTGCGGAATCCGCATTACAGAGCACCAAAGCCTGCTCGCATATGGTTTGCATGATGACGGCGCGCCCATAGGTCGTACGCCGCGCGATCGTCGTGAAACCTCTGCGCTCGCCAAAGACATCAGGTCTCCTGCTTTTGCGAGAGTCGAGCTCGCCTGTGATAAGAACGTCTTGTAGATTCATATGGCAATTCTTTAAAGAACTTCGCAGGTGGAAACTCTTTCAATAAATAACAATTATGCAATAAGCCCCATTTTTTATGCCTATTTTATGAGAAAAGTAAGCGACCGGTCTGACCGAGGTTTACCCAAAGTTTGGGGATATGTCGCCGCAGTCCCAGCAGCGTGCCGTAATGCTCCTTACGCGAAAAGAGAAGACACCCGTCGAATAATGGAAAAATCTTAGCCAGTCTAAATCGTATGGGCTTTAATGGATGTGTTTAACGGCGAGCTCACCGGTACACTTCTGCAAGCCAGCAGGCATTATTCTTTAACGAAGATAGATCCTATATGCACCCATGAATATTCCACATGCCAACGGCATCTGCATAGCGACCTCGATGAAACCAGGCCGCTGCTTGTCGTTGACTCTACCTTGTATACAAGATATAAATGCCAGCGTAAGTGGGTAGAAGCGATCAGCCTGGCATCCATCGATGGCGTAATGCCATCGTTGCCCGGTGGGAGATTGCTCACTGTAAAGCCGCCGTTCGATATGCACGCCGTAGTGATGCATCGGACGTCCTACAGTGATGCAATCTTTCGACCGGACCTGCGATGCAAATACCACTCTCCCGCATCAGTAGCTTTCCCCTCATGGCGCAATTCCTGGAGAACGTCTCCAAGGCTCGCCTCGACACTTCATTAATATTAGCTTCTCCTTGTCTCGCAGCATTCGGAGACAGTGCTTTCGCGCGCACTGCTCTTCGCTCTACCCGCAGCCTGCATCCGCATGGCGGCGATGCCGGTTCCTGATTTACTCCCTTCCACATTCACACGAGGAGTTCGACATGCAATACAAACTTGACATCAATGGTGCGCCACACAAGGTGGACGCCGATCCGGACATGCCGCTGCTCTGGGTGCTGCGTGATTACCTTGGATACAACGGCACGAAGTTCGGATGCGGCGCCGGGCTGTGCGGGGCCTGCACCGTACACGTGGATGGCAAAGCCGCCCGTTCCTGTATCACTCCGGTCAGTTCAATAGGCAAGGCAAAGATCACCACCATAGAAGGCCTCTCCGCTGACAACAGTCATCCGGTGCAGCAGGCCTGGATTGCGGAACAGGTGCCGCAGTGCGGTTACTGTCAGTCGGGCATGATCATGGCCGTCGCCGCGCTGTTAAAGGAAAAGCCCCAGCCGACGCGTAGCGACATAGCGGATGCAATTACGAATATCTGCCGCTGCGGTACCTATTCGCGCGTCGAACGCGCCATCGAACGCGCAATACCAAAAGTGTAAGGAGCGGACCATGCAAGAAATCACAATGGATCGCCGCAGCTTTCTCAAAGCCGGCAGCCTGCTTGCAGGCGGACTGGTGCTTGGATTCAATCTACCTACCGCACTTGCACAGACTGCGTCGGCAACCGACCCGGACAACGTCAATGCATGGCTGCGCATCGCGCCTGACGGTACCGTGACGATCATGGTGCCCTCCGCCGAAATCGGACAAGGCGTGTACACCTCCGCCCCGATGCTGATTGCCGAAGAACTCGAGTGTGACTGGAAACAAGTCCGCGCAGAACTCGCACCGACCGACCCGGTCTATGCAAACCGGATGTTCAAGGTGCAGGCTACCGCCAGCAGCACGTCGGCGCGATGGTCATTCGAGCCGTTGCGCCGCATCGGAGCGGTTGCCCGTGTCATGCTGGTCGACGCGGCCGCGCGCACATGGAACGTACCGCCGGCCGAATGCCATGCGCATCTTGGCAAGGTCATGCATACACCGACCGGTCGCGTACTGGCTTATGGCGAGCTCGCGCCCAAGGCCGCGCAGTTGCCCCGTCCCACCGAGGTAAAACTCAAGGACCCAGCACAATGGACACTGATCGGCAAACCGGTGGCACGGCTCGACATTCCGCTCAAGACCAATGGCAGTGCGGGCTTTGGCGTAGATGTCCGGGTGCCGGATATGCTGGTTGGTACCATTGCATCATGCCCCGTACGCGGTGGTAAGCTGAAGCGCGTCAATGGCAAGCCGGCACTTGCCGTGCGAGGCGTCAAGCAGGTTGTGCCGCTGGAGGATGCAGTCATTGTGCTCGGTGACAGCTATTGGACAGCCAAGCAGGGATTGGCTCGCCTGAAGCCGCAATGGGAAACGCAGACCGACCAGATGGTCGATAGCAAGACGCTGATGGCCGGATTCAAGAATGCCCTCGCTGATCCCGGTATCGCCGTGGCGAAGCGCGTCGGTGCACCGGAGGATGTCCTGTCCGGTACCGGCACGCGCGTTGAAGCGGACTATGAAGTGCCCTATCTTGCGCACGCGACGATGGAGCCGATCAATGCAACCGCCGATGTACGTCGCGATCGTGCGGAAATCTGGGGGCCTACCCAAGTGTGCGGCGAGATTGCGCACAAGCTTGCGCCGTACCTGGGTTTGCCTGAAGAGCGGATCGTGGTGCACTCCACATTCGCTGGCGGCGGGTTTGGCCGGCGCGAGGAATTCGATGTTTTCATTCAGGCGGCACTGGCATCGAAAGCCGCGAAGCGGCCGGTCAAGCTGATCTGGTCGCGTGAAGAAGACATACAGCAGGATTATTACCGTCCAGCCGCCGCAGCTCGCTTTGCCGCGGTGCTGGACGAGCGCGGGAACGTCGCTGCATTGGAAACCCGGCTTGCCTGTTCATCGATCTATATTCGCAATTTTCCTGCGCGCGTCAAAAATGGAGTCGATCCCAAATCGGTGGAAGGCACGGTAGACGTACCCTATGCGCTGCCGAACTTTGCGGTGCGCTATGCCATGGTCAATACGTCGGTTCCGGCCGGCTTCTGGCGCGGCGTGGGATACACGCAGAACTGCTTCTTCTTCGAAAGCTTTGTGGACGAACTTGCCCATAAGGCGGGGCAAGATCCGGTCGCGTTCAGGCAGTCGCTGCTCAAGGAAAAGCCACGGCATGCCGAACTGTTGGCAAGGCTTGCCAAACGGGCTCAATGGGGTAACGTACCGGCCGGGCACCATCTTGGCGTTGCCTTGTCCGAGGCGTGGGGCTCGATCTCTGGTGCCGTCGTTGAACTCTCGGTCAAGGACAAGCGCATTGCAATTCACCGCATTGTTTGCGCGGTGGATTGCGGTACGGTGATTAATCCGGCGACGGTTGAGCGCCAGATGGAAGGTGCTACGATCTGGGCGCTGACCGCATCCATGTCTGGAGAAATCACCATCGACCAGGGGCGCATACTGCAGTCCAATTTCCACGACTATCCCATGCTTCATTTGGCTCAGACGCCGCCAATAGAATGCGAGCTGATTCAAAGCGGCGCGAAGATCGGTGGTGTCGGCGAATCGGGTGTTCCGCCGCTGGCGCCGGCGTTGTGCAATGCATTGTTTGCGGCCACGGGTGAACGCTTGCGTTCGCTGCCTTTGGCACGGCATGGTTACGTGCTCACGTAACTTGCCATCGGCGCCCGGCCACGTCCTTACGTGGTCGGGCGCCGGGTAATGCAAGAAATAAACGTAAGCCAATAGATCGCGGCCAATTGCATGATAGGTATACCGTTCCTCGCATAGACACCTCGGTAAAAAACCGTAAGCTTGATAGCTCAACATACTGGCAATATTGCCTGGTATTCAAAGGAGCACATCATGTCCGCAAGCAGCCGCAGTGAATGGTCTCAGTTATCCCGCATCGCCCCATCCGTGGAAGCAGCGCTCGTCGCACTTGGAAAGGCTGCAAGCGACAAGGACATGGAACCGGCATTACTTGAATTGGTCAGTCTGCGCGCGTCCCAGATCAACAACTGCGCATTTTGCGTGCAATATCACCTGAACGCGATTCGCCATTGGAGATTGGCGGTGCCGCGCGAGAAAATCGATCTGGTCTCGGTGTGGAAAGAAGTCGATATTTATTCCCCGCGTGAGCGGGCCGCGCTGAAATGGACGGAAATCATCACTTCCTTGCCGGAAAATTCTGTCTCCGATCACGACTATGCCCAGGCGCATGAACACTTCAGCGAAAAGGAGCTATTGCTGCTGACCGCTGCGATCGGCGCCGTCAATGTATGGAACCGGATTGGCGTTGCCTTCAGGTTTTCGCCGCCGGTTCCGAACCCGGATATGGAGAGCTGATTTTCGCGACAACGGCACGCATCTGCCAGGTGCGAAAATGCATTAAAAATGCCGAGTACCTTTGGCCGATGAATGCGTGGTCGAAGTGGATGATCTCAACACAGCAATTTCCGCGCAAACCATTATCAGGGATAGCGGTATGCGCAAGGCAAGGAAGAGGAGGCGGGCGATTCGCGCCGCGCGCCAGATGACTGCCGAAGAGATCGACGTTGTAGCGAAGGATTACTCCAGTCGATAGCCGCGATACGAGGGTGTATTTGTTATGTCAGCTTCCACATACAATGCCAAAGCCGGAGGAGGGGCCGATGCCGGCAACTTTGATAACGGCATAGTCTCTAACGATCTTCTCCAGGCCATGTGGAGTATGACGATCATGAACGGCAATCAATCAACAGGCATGGGCTCCGGCCCTCAGCAAAGCAGGGGCACACCTATGCCTGATTCAACAGACGATCCCGACAGCAGGCTGCAGGTCGAGAATCCCACGCCGGTGACAGAAACCGGCGCAGCGCGGCAAACCCATCAGGAAGCCTCATCCGGCAATAGCACCGAAAATGCCGCAGACAATCCAGGCAACTCCGCTGTCGTCGGCGCTGCAGGTGGAACCGACGCGGCGGCAGGGGCAAAGCTTTCTGGCAGCAAAGGCGGGCCCGGTGGTCCTGGCATGCGGGAAACCTCGGATGCGGCTGGTTCCACCGGCGCGCCCGGCGGCTCCCTGAAGGGGGATTCGGTTAGTCCCGCTGCTGGTGCGGACGCTGCCGGTGGGGCCGGTTTAGGGTCGGCTGCCTCGGCAGGCGATACACGCACGGGCACCGGCACGTCGTCCGGCTCCGGCACAGCGTTGACGGGTGGCGGCACCAGTGGTGGGCGCGACGCGGGTACTTCTGAGGGTGGCGGAGACAATCCTTAGCGCAATGTTCCCCGCGACTTCAGGGCCACGGCATTGGACGACCGGCATTTGGCAGAACGCTCGGCTATGTCCCTTGTGTATTTGTACAACGGCAATTTCCTATCCACAAGGAAATCATGAAAGCTAATGAACAATATCAATCATGTATCGATGAGTGCTATGCCTGTGCAGTAAGCTGTGATGACTGCGCAGCTTCATGCCTTGCGGAAGAGGACGTGAAAATGATGACGCGCTGCATCAAGCTTGACATGGACTGCGCACAACTATGCAGGGTTGCCGCCAGCTATATGGCACGTGGAAGCGATTTTGCCGTCGCGATATGCACTATGTGCGCCGACGTTTGCGAGGCATGTAGTGAGGAATGTGGACAATACGAGATGGAACATTGCCAGCGCTGTGCGGAAGCATGCCAGCGTTGTGCAGCGGAATGTCGTCGCATGGTATCCGGGGTGCGCATAGATATGACTGGCCAGAGCGCCGGTGTTACAGCGCACTGACCGCGGCTGGGTATCCTTCAAATGTCTTAGACGTCCAGGCCTCGGTCAATGCGGGCTATCTCGGCTGGTTCTCGTCAGGCAAGGGATAAGCATCGGCAACATAGGCATGTCCCTTCATGACCATGACGATGAAGCACACCAAGCCTCCCATCAGAACAATCTGGCAATGCAAGAGGATAAGGCCAATACCTAGGTAGTAAGCTTGTTCCATCTGCTTGAGCCCGAGACCAAGTATTCCCGATTTCGCCAGCAGCATGAAGCTCGCAATACAAACCAGACCCACTATCAGGATAGTCGGCAGTTTTCTGAGCAATGTCCATTCAAGACCCGATGGACATCGTTTTGAACCGGGTAAACGCTTCATGAGACCGAATTTATTTCAGCAATATCATTTAGACGGTATCGCCAAAAATTGGTTTTCTGGTTTGCCATTTACATTTCTTTAGCCGGGCTGTTTTGGTATAGCCCGTGCATCTTCGAAACCGGCTAGGATGTCTGCTTACTCAACTCCTTGGAGTCTCAATGTTTAATAAAGGAAAGATCTCCTCCGATCTGCAGTTAAAGAAGGAGACCCTGGAGGCAATTGGCTATGTCTTCGACAGCATTTCCAAAAAGTCCGGCTGGACCTGGTCTGCGCAACTGAATGAGTCGATGGAACACTTTTCGAGCGAAAGCGAAGCGGTACAGGATGCATGGAACAACGCAGGAGAACGGACCCAGTCTGTACTGAGCATTCCCGCCGAGACCTGGGAGCGTATGGCGAGCAAGGAACAGAAAGAAATGATTCTGGAAGCCTTGGCCGTGGATTGATCGCGCCATCCTATTCACACGACACACGACGTGGTGTGTCTTACCCGACGCCGTGCTACCCGCACGTCACATGCGATATGTTACATGCCACCCGCATCGCAAGGATACGCATCATGCCGTCCTGACGGCTTGGGAAACTTTAAACCATTCTTTTTTGATAGGGCACAACGCGGTCCTGTTCCGCCGGATCGTTACGCGCAACAATTGCCCGCGCGGCTTCAGTCGCACTAAGGTTGATCGCTTCATGCGGAACTGACGGCGGTATGAAAAGAAAGTCTCCTGCCTCGCTGATAACGGACTCTGCAAGATCTTCTCCATAACGCGTTTCGACGCGTCCCTCAAGCACATAAATTGCGGTTTCATAACCCGCATGTGAATGCGGTTCCGCGCGCGCTCCTGGTGGGATCACAACCATATGCATCGATATCCCTGTACTTCCCGCAGTGTCACCAGAGATGCCAGTGAAGTAGGGAAGTCGCTGACGCGTCATGGTTTCACGATCGGGACGCACTGCGACAACGGTCTGTTTATTTGCAAGTGAACGCATATTGCTCCTCCATTGGTCGGATAACGCACATCTTCGGGCGTACGTAGCTGGTCAATCCGCTGACCTGAGTCCGGCAATAATTCAGATTGATGATAAACCAGTCACTGCGCATTGGCGCATTGATTCATACCTGCCGTTGTGCCGTTGTGATGGGACGCTGGCGCGTGTAAATCAATGATGTAGTGTTGCAAACACGTCAGCTCCGCGCCATGTTCCTGTCATCTCTGCGGGATCGCAAAACCTCCGTCCAGACGGCAACTAAGCTGAGAGTAAGGGACATCAATGTGAGGCGCCGCATGAAGCAAAGAAGCAAACACATTCTCTCCGGCTTGGCCGGAATGGCAGGCACGGTATGGCTGGGTCTGTTTGCGACGCTCTCTGCCAGACAGCATAGATTGATATTCAATCCGATTCGTGTCAAAGAAGTCGAGCATCCGAGGAGCGCCAGCCATCGTACTCGCTCGATTGTCTTGCGCAGCAAGGACGGGACAAGGCTATGCGGCTGGCTTCTAACGCCCAAGGCGCCGGGTGCGCATCCCGCGGCGATCTATTTTGGAGGCCGCTCGGAAGAGGTCTCCTGGGTAGCGCGAGACGCTGGAACCATGTGCCCGGACATGACGGTTCTGGTGATGAACTACCGGGGCTATGGCGATTCCGATGGCATTCCGGCCGAACGGCATCTGGTGGAAGATGGGCAGATGCTGTTCGACTGGCTGGCCGAACACAGGCGTGTTGATCCCAACAGAATCGCTGTCATTGGTCGCAGCCTCGGTTCAGGTGTTGCTTTGCAAGTGGCGGCGCAGCGTCCTGCCGCTGCCGCTGTGCTGATTACGCCCTACGACTCGATTCTCGCGATTGCTAAGCGTCGCTTCAAGACGATCCCGGTTTCGCTGATACTCAGACATCGCTTTGAGTCGATCAAACACGCGTCGAAGGTTGTCGGGCCGGTCCTAGTCCTGCGCGCCGAGAACGACAGCGTCATACCGCGTTCGCACACGGACCTCCTGGTATCGAAGCTCGCCAGCGTACAGGTCGATCAGACCGTGCCAGGATCGGATCACTTCAATATTCCCTATCTTGCCGACACACAGCAGCGGATTGCCGGGTTTCTTCATGCACGCCTTTTCAACGCGGAACAGAAAGTGCCCGCCATATCACCGCTGCTAACCTTGATTGGTCAGTAAAGACCTTTCGCAATCAGGCGGTAGAAGGGCGGAAATCTGGCGCCCAGGCTCAAACATCATTCTTAAGTCTTTCAGGATACAGGGACGGGCCAAGCCGGACGCATAAAAAAGCCCGCTGACCAATTTAGGCAGCGGGCTGAAAATGCTTCATCACAGGGATTCTTAATGCATCTATAGATTAACTCCGCTTTCGAGAGGCGGTTTGGCTTGTGTCAAGCGGGATACGCCTGGTTACATTTTTGACATGCTTCTTACATTCCGCGCGTTTTGAGCGCGCTGTTTGCTTAAATCAGGAACCAGGTATAGTCCGCTTCGTTATCGGGTTCCCGCTTCCAGTTTTTCCGGTCCTCCGTCGCCGACTCAGCCACTGGGGAACGGCGTGTCACGCGAAATTCCATCTTGTCCATACGGTATTCGCCGGTTGGCATGTTGCCCGTCATCTCGCGGCGCGCTTTGTCAAAATCGTTTTGCATAGGGTTCCTTCCGAATTGTTTCATGCTGCATCAGGCGCAATCCTGGACTGCTATCGGGAATACGCCATACCGTCAGATTAGGCCGAGCGGCAAAATCTGATATCGAAAACATCAAACGGTAGGCTGAGCAAAAGCAAAGACTCGCCGGCATGTGCGCCAACGGACACCTTGGTGCAAATACCGGTTTCGTTCGCACTTTCGCAGTGCGAAGACATCAGCGTCATGCGCTGTGTTGAGGCACAACACCCCAAGGTGATGCAGAAAATCCGTCATCCCGTCCAGAAAACCGGCACAAGTGATATGGCATGCCGATTGCTAAAGTCAGTACAAAGCAATAGCGCTTAGTAGTACTACGCCCAACGTCGGGCAAGCATTGGACAATGGTGTCCCGTGCATTGAAGCAGCAGCCTGCCGGCTGGTGCCAAGATGCGCGTACAGCTATGGATAACGGATGTTAAGGAAAGCGAACTGCATTGGCTGCTTCTGCGTACTGGCGGCTTTGATGCAAACCACTCACATTGTGTGGAGCATGCTTTCGTCCCATTTCCTCAGCAGGATCATTGATACATTCACCAACGCGCTCGCACGACTATCCGCCGGTACACCTTCCAGGGCAGGTTTCTGTCGCCGGCCCAATTCGCCTCTCATCCAAAATCCGAAAAATGATGCAGCTCTGCTGACGTCACCAATATTCACGTCCAAGGAAACGCTATGAAAGTTCTCGTCATTGGCCACGGCATGGTAGGCCACAAATTTCTGGAAAGTCTGGACGAAGCCAATATCCGCGATGCGGAAGTGACCGTACTCTGCGAAGAGCCGCGCGCCGCATACGACCGGGTTCATTTGTCAGAATTCTTTGCGGGAAAATCGGCAGCCGACCTGTCGCTCGTATCCGCGGATTTCTTCAATCGTGACAACCTGCTGCTCAAGCTGAACACACTTGCAACCGCCATTGACCGCCACAACAAGACGGTCACGGTAAGCACCGGCGAAACTCTGTCTTACGACAAACTGATTATTGCCACAGGATCGTATCCCTTTGTGCCTTCTGTTCCCGGCAAAGACCGTCAGGACTGTTTTGTCTACCGTACTATTGAAGACCTCGAAGCCATGCTCGAATGCGGCAGCCGTTCAGCAAGCGGCGTGGTTATCGGTGGTGGTCTGCTTGGGCTCGAATGCGCGAAAGCACTACGTGACATGAACCTGCTCACCCACGTTGTCGAATTTTCGCCGCGCCTGATGGCAGTCCAGGTGGATGACGCCGGCGGCCGCATGCTGCGCAAGAAAATCGAAGACCTCGGTGTACAGGTACATACCCAGAAGAATACCATCGAGATCGTGGACGGCGAAAGCGCGCGGCATCGCATGGTGTTTGCCGACGGCACGCATCTTGAGACAGACATGATCGTTTTCTCCGCCGGCATTCGCCCGCGCGATGAGCTGGCACGTGCAAGCGACCTTTCCATCGGGCCGCGCGGAGGCATAGTCATCGATAACCATTGCCGCACGTCCGATCCGGATGTCTATGCGATCGGCGAATGTGCATTGTGGAACGGCCAGATCTTTGGCCTGGTTGCACCAGGCTACGACATGGCGCGTGTCGCGGCCAAACATCTCGCCGGCGAGGCGGCTGAGTTTTCCGGTGCCGACATGAGTACCAAGCTCAAGCTGATGGGCGTTGATGTCGCCAGTATCGGTGACGCCTTGGGCACCAGTGCCGGCAGCCGTGCCTATCAGTTTGCCGACGAACGCAAGCAGGTCTACAAGAAAATTGTCGTGTCCGACTGCGGCAAACATCTCCTTGGTGCCGTGCTGGTTGGCGACGCCACCGAATACGGCACGCTGCAGCAGATGATGTTGAACCGGATTGAACTGCCTGCTGAGCCCGAGTTCCTGATCCTGCCGCAAAGCGATGGCAAGGCCAAGCCCGGCCTGGGTGTGGACGCGCTACCGGCTTCCGCGCAGATCTGCTCCTGCAACAACGTGTCGAAGGGACAGTTGTGCGAAGCCGTTGCCGGCGGGATCGCGACGATTGGCGAACTCAAGTCCTGCACAAAAGCCGGCACCGCGTGCGGTGGTTGCGTTCCGCTGGTAACGCAGGTCATGAAAGCGGAAATGAAAAAACAGGGCTTCGCGGTGAACAATCATTTGTGTGAACACTTCGCCTACTCGCGCCAGGAGCTGTTCCATCTGATTCGCGTTGGCGAGATCAAGCGCTTCGATGCGCTCCTGGCCATGCATGGTAAAGGCCTGGGCTGCGATGTTTGCAAACCGGTGGTGGCAAGCATCTTCGCGTCGTGCTGGAACGACTTTGTACTCAAGAAAGAACATGTCAGCCTTCAGGATTCGAATGACTACTTCCTCGGAAACATTCAAAAGGACGGTACCTATTCCGTTGTGCCTCGTATGCCGGGCGGCGAAGTAACACCGGATGGACTGATCGCAGTAGGTCAGGTCGCCAGAAAATACGGTTTGTACACCAAGATCACCGGCGGGCAACGGGTCGACCTGTTCGGCGCCCGTATCGACCAGCTGCCGGCCATCTGGGAAGAGCTGATCGATGCCGGCTTTGAATCCGGCCACGCTTACGGCAAATCGCTGCGTACTGTCAAATCCTGCGTGGGATCGACCTGGTGTCGCTATGGTGTCGACGACAGCGTCGGTCTCGCGATCGAACTCGAGAACCGCTACAAGGGATTGCGCGCACCGCACAAGATCAAGTTCGGCGTCTCCGGTTGCACACGCGAATGCGCGGAGGCACAGGGCAAGGATGTCGGCGTGATCGCGACCGAAAAGGGCTGGAACTTGTATGTCTGCGGCAATGGCGGCATGAAGCCGCGCCATGCCGAATTGCTGGCATCGGACCTGTCGAAAGAAGACCTTGTCCGTTACATTGACCGTTTCCTGATGTTCTATATCCGTACGGCGGATCGCCTGCAGCGCACCAGTGTCTGGCGCGACAACCTGGAAGGCGGCCTTGACTATCTGAAGGAAGTCGTAATCCAGGACAAGCTTGGCATGGCGGCCGAACTCGAAGCCCACATGCAACACGTCGTCGACACCTATGAGTGTGAATGGAAGAACGCCGTGACCGATCAGGAAACACGCAAGCGTTTCCGCCAGTTCGTTAACAGCGACCAGCCGGACCAGAACGTCGTGTTCGTGGAAGAGCGCGGCCAGATACGTCCTGCCACGCCGGAAGAACGCAAAGTCACCATTCCCATCATTGCCAAGGCAGCCTGAGGTTAACCATCATGAATAACGACATCGAGATTACAAGCTGGAGCGCAGTATGTTCGGTAGACGACATTGTTCCCAATACCGGTATCTGCGCGCTGGTCAAGGACAGGCATGTAGCGGTATTTCATGTCAAGGCAGATACCGAACGCCTGTTTGCAATTGATAACTACGACCCGAATGCGCATGCCAGCGTTCTTTCGCGTGGACTGGTCGGCAATCTCGGCGAGCGTGTGGTCGTGGCATCGCCGATTTATAAGCATCACTTCGATCTTCGTAATGGCGAATGTATTGAAGCTCCCCAGAACTCAGTAAGTACCTATCCGGTTCGAATTGAAAACCGCACTGTCTGGGTTGCCGTCTGACGCATAGGATTTTTGTTTTTCAATCATCATCATCGCGACTTAAAAGGAAACATCATGGCCTATTTGGCGCCTTCGGAATTCGTCACAAAAATGGTCGACGCCGGCGAATCGAAGATTTACATGGCAACCAGGGATGCATTGATCCGGGCTTACATGGCTGGAGCGATCCTTGCGCTGGCCGCTGTATTTGCGGTCACTGTTTCGGTGCAGACCGGATCTCCGATCTTTGGAGCCATCCTGTTCCCGGTTGGCTTTTGCATGCTTTACCTTCTCGGCTTCGATCTGTTGACCGGCGTGTTCGTATTGACGCCACTGGCACTGATCGACAAACGTCCGGGTGTCACAATCGGCGCGGTTCTGAAGAATTGGGGTATCGTTTTTGCAGGTAACTTTCTGGGTGCCTTCACGGTTGCCGTCCTGATGGCCATTGTCTTCACGAATGGATTTTCGACCGAACCCAGCAAGGTCGGCCATGCAATCGGCGTCATTGGCGAATCACGCACGCTGGGCTACGCACAATATGGCGCTGCGGGAATGTTGACCTTGTTTGTCAGAGGCATGCTTTGCAACTGGATGGTGTCGCTCGGTGTGGTCGGTGCGATGATCTCGACGACAGTGGGTGGGAAAGTCATTGCAATGTGGATGCCGATCATGCTGTTCTTCGCCATGGCCTTCGAGCATTCGGTAGTCAACATGTTCCTGTTTCCGTCGGGCCTGCTCATGGGAGGTAACTTTTCACTCATGGACTACCTGATCTGGAATGAAATCCCGACCGTACTTGGCAATCTGGTGGGCGGACTTGCATTCACCGGTCTGACTCTGTACGCAACGCACGTGAAAACCGCTCCAAAGCGTTCCTTCCGTTAATCACAGAGGACGCAAAGGAAACTGTCAGAGAAGCGCCTCAGTACCACCAGACACTGAGGCACTTTCGACTAGATGGCCAGTCAATTAAACATATCGGTCGGACAGCATTCCGATAAGGGACGAAAGGAAATCAACCAGGATTTCCACGGTGCCTATATCCCTCACGAATCGCTGTTAATTACCAAGGGCGTTGCGCTTGCCATCGCTGACGGTATCAGCAGCAGCGATGTGGGTCATGTCGCCAGCCAGTCGGCCGTCACCAGTTTTCTGGAAGATTACTACTGCACCTCTGATGCCTGGTCAGTCAAGACCTCGATAGAGCGCGTACTGGTTGCGACGAACTCCTGGCTCTATGCACAGACCCGGCAAAGTCGGCACCGGTACGATAAGGACCGAGGCTATGTGTGCACCTTGAGTGCCATGGTGATCAAGTCGACGACGGCCCATATCTTCCATATCGGCGATTCGCGGATCTACCATGTGCGCGGCAATACTGCAGAGTTGTTGACGAACGATCATCGGACATGGGTGTCAGCCAAGCAGAGTTACCTTGGTCGCGCCCTGGGCGTGCATCAACAGATTGAAATCGATTATCGCACGCTGCAGATCGAGCGGAACGATCTCTTCCTGCTCGCGACAGATGGCGTCTATGAGTATGTCGACCCCAGCTTTATCATGGCAACAGTCCATGACAATCGAGACAACCTGGACCAGGCTGCACAGGCCATCGTCGAGGAAGCATACCGTCGAGGAAGCAAGGATAACCTGACCATCCAGATCGCCAGGGTCGATACGTTACCGGCGCCTGATGCCAATGAGATGTACCAACAGTTAGCTGAATTGCCTTTGCCTCCATTGCTTGAGCCGCGGATGACGTTTGATGGTTTCAGAATCGTCCGGGAAATGCATGCCAGCAGCCGCAGCCATGTTTACCTGGCCCTTGACGAGGAGACCGGTACTGAAGTCAGTATCAAGACGCCATCGGTCGATCTGAGAGGCGATCCAATGTATCTGGAACGATTCCTGATGGAAGAGTGGATTGCGCGACGCATCAATAGCGCGCATGTGCTGAAGCCATGTTTACCCAACCGCAAGCGCAATTACCTGTACGTCGTCACGGAATTCATTTACGGCCAGACACTGTCCCAGTGGATGACTGATCATCCAAAACCCGACCTCGATACAGTGCGCCGGATTATTGAACAGATCGCCAAAGGATTGCGTGCCTTTCATCGACTGGAAATGCTGCATCAGGATTTGCGGCCTGCCAATATCATGATCGATACGACCGGCACGGTGAAAATTATCGATTTTGGTTCAACGAAAGTGGCAGGCATAACGGAAATGACTATCAGATCCGGATTCCTTGACTTGCTCGGAACGGCGCCCTATACCGCGCCGGAATATTTTCTGGAGGAAGAAGCCTCATCGCGTTCGGATCAGTTTTCAATGGGAGTGATTGCTTATCACATGCTGACGGGATGCCTGCCTTATGGGACACAGGTGGCAAAAGCCAGAACCCGTTCATCGCAAAATAGACTGAGCTATCAATCCGTGCTCGAACATCGTCGCGATATTCCAGTATGGGTGGATGAAGCAATCCGGAAAGCAGTGCATCCGAAACCGGATAAACGGTACGGTGACTTATCCGAGTTTATCTTCGATCTGCGTCATCCAAACAAGGCCTTCCTCAACAAGACACGTCCGCCACTAATCGAACGTAATCCTGTCGTTTTCTGGAAAGGCGTATCGTTCATGTTGATGCTCGTGGTTCTCTTGCTGCTCGGCTATCCATCATTTCTTAAATAAGTCGAACAGCTGAGGTAAGGAATGCGGCACTTCAAGTAGAGCATGCTCTACTTGAAGTGCCGATGCACAGTTGTACAGAGGCTGCCGGGAACCGGGATACGGCTGGGCCGGGTACGCGCAGAATGTGAAAGGGCAGGGTCAGGCGATTTTGAATACGCCCACCGCCTGCGAAAGCGCACCGGCCTGGTCCCGCATCGCGTCGGCCGCGGCTGCTGCTTCTTCGACCAGTGCGGCGTTTTGCTGGGTTGCCTGGTCCATATGGCTGACCGCCTGATTGATCTGCTCGATGCCTGCAGTCTGTTCCTCGCTGGCGGACGTAATTTCTCCCATCACATCGGTGACACGCTGGATGCTTTCGACGATCTGTTGCATCGTTGCGCCGGCATTGTCGACAAGCTTGGTACCTGCCCCCACTTTTTCCACGGACTCGTTGATCAGCCCTTTGATTTCCTTGGCCGCTGCCGCGGAACGTTGCGCCAGGGTACGTACCTCGGAAGCCACCACGGCAAAACCGCGCCCTTGTTCGCCGGCACGCGCCGCTTCCACAGCTGCATTCAGTGCAAGGATATTGGTCTGGAACGCGATGCCGTCGATAACGCTGATGATGTCCGAGATCTTCCTGGAAGATTCATTGATGGCGTTCATCGTCTCCACCACTTCCGACACGACCGCGCCACCCTGGTGCGCGACACTTGCCGCCGACTGTGCCAGCTGGTTGGCCTGACGTGCGTTGTCGGCATTCTGCTTGACTGTCGAGGTCAGTTCTTCCAGTGAGGAGGCTGTTTCTTCGAGCGAGCTTGCCTGCTGTTCAGTGCGGGCCGACAGATCCTGGTTGCCGGTCGCGATCTGGGTCGAGCCGGTGGCAATGGTGTCGGTGCTGGTCCGAACCTGGCTGACAATCTGCAGAAGACTGTCGTTCATATTCTTCAGCGCTTTCATCAGCTGACCGGTTTCATCGTTCGACATCACCCGGATCTGTTGCGTCAGGTCGCCTGCCGCAACAGCGGTCGCGACTTTGACCGCCGCATTCAGCGGCTTGGTGATGGCCTGCACCAGCCACGTGCCAACTACCGCTGCAAGGATCACGCCGAACAAAATACCTGCGGTACATGCGTTTCGAACCCACAGATATACGGTTTGCGATTTTGTGTATTCAGCCTTTGCGACGTCCAGCTGCAGCTGGATCAGGGCGTCGAGTTTTTCCCGCACCGGCTTGAACAACATGGTCATCGGCCCGTGGACAGCTGCAATACCGGATTGGGTATCAAGCACTTTCAGGGCTTCAACGGCCGGCTTCAATCCCTCAGCCAGATATTTTTTGCGTACCTCGGTAAATTCTGCGGCAAGCTTTTTCTCTTCCGACGTCAGGTAGGTCGCCATGTAGGCAGCCCACTCCTTGTCAACCAGGTGCGAACGCTCATTCACGTGTTTCAGGGATTCTTCGACAGCGTTCTGCTCACCGGTGAGCGCCTTGGAAATGGCGATCTCATTCTCATTGATCATGCGGATAATGCGATCGAGCTGGCCAAGGGTCACAAGTCGATCATCGTAGATAGTCTGCATGGAGCCATTTGCCTGGTTAAGGCTGACGATGCCGATAACGCCGCCAACGATCAACTGTATGGACAAGAAGGCAATCACGGCAACAAGCCGTGTTTTGATGGTGAAATTTTTGAGCATATTGATTGCGTAAGAAGCTGTCAGGAAAGGTTGGGCCTCAGAAAACGACAGTTTGTGACCGCTGTGGCCGGTCTACCTCGGCATTACTGTATTTTGACATTTCCTTACAACAATTAATCAAAAATCTGTGCTTGTACAATTTGAGCTGCATAAAATTGTTGTAAGTTGGCACCGCGACATAACCGTGTATTGTTCTGCAGCGCAACAAATTATCTAAACGACCACAGGTTGGGATCGCGTTGGCGTAAGAAGGAGAATGTCAAGGTAAACGCCGATTCGCAGACATCAGTTGCATCGTAGCTTGAGATAAAACAACGCTAATCATGGAGGCTTGAGAAACTTACGCCTCGCTGTTCTAGCCGAATCGTTATATGAAACGCGATGATTATCCTCGTCTGAGAAAACAGCCTCTTCCGCCTGTCAATAACCGACAGGAAGACTCCAAGGTTGGGGGCAATCCAAGGATGCCGCCCCGCAAGGCATGGCTGTTATTCCTCATTATCCTTTTCGCCAATTATTTGGTGACGAAAACGTTCTTCCCGGATGCCGACGCCCCGGTAACCGTCCCGTACACGGTCTTTAAGCAGCAAGTGGCCAACGGCAACGTGAAGTCCATTTACAGCCAGGGTGCCAGCATCGAAGGACGCTTCGGTGCGCCGGTGACCTGGCCACCCGACAATAAGGATAATAATGACACCAACGATGCCAAGGGACCCAAGGAGCGTCCGGGGCTGCTGCCGGAAGTTCCGAGCCGTACTTCGTCAACCTTTACGACGACCTTGCCCACCTTTGTCGACGAAGGACTGGAACAATTCCTGATACAAAACAAGGTCGAAATCAGCGCGGTTCCCATCAGTAGCGGTAATGCCCTGGCGACCTTGCTCTATGGGTTTGGACCTGCGCTGCTGCTGATTGGATTTTATGTATGGCTTTATCGCCGTGCCGCACAGCAAGGTGGTGGCATAGGCGGGTCGATGTTCGGCATCGGCAAAAGCAAGGCGCGCCGCTATGACCAGGAGCAGGACAATCGCGTGACCTTTAATGATGTGGCTGGCATCGATGAAGCGGAGAACGAACTGGTCGAGGTTGTGGATTTTCTGAAGGATCCCGAAAAGTACACCCGTCTTGGCGGCGCGGCCCCAAAGGGCGTGCTGCTCATTGGCTCGCCAGGCACCGGCAAGACGCTGCTTGCACGGGCGGTTGCAGGTGAGGCGGGTGTGCCTTTCTTTTCGATGAGCGCGGCCGAGTTCGTGGAAATGATCGTCGGCGTTGGCGCCGCACGGGTCCGCGATCTGTTCAAGCAGGCGCGCGAACATGCCCCGGCAATCATCTTTATCGACGAACTCGACTCAATCGGCCGTGCGCGCGGTCAGACCGTGATTGGAGGTTCAAGCGAACAGGAACAGACACTCAACCAGATTCTCACGGAAATGGATGGATTTTCCAGTCGCGAGGGAATCATCGTGCTCGCCGCGACCAATCAACCGGACGTACTGGATAAGGCGCTGCTCAGGCCAGGCCGGTTTGATCGCCGGGTTGTCGTCAATCTGCCGGACCGGACCGGACGTGAGGCGATCCTGAAGGTACATACGCGCAAGGTGCCGCTGGCCAAGGATGTCAACTTGACGGAACTGGCCGCCGCTACGCCCGGGCTATCCGGCGCAGATCTGAAAAACCTGGTCAACGAAGCAGCGCTGCTGGCTGCGCGACGCGGTCAAAACGATGTGCGCCATAAAGATTTTCTGGATGCGCTGGAAAAAATCGTGCTCGGCCCGGAACGCCCGATCCTCCTAAGCCAGGCGGACCGGGAGCGCATTGCGTATCATGAGAGCGGGCACGCGATTCTTGGCTTGCTGGTACCCGGTGCCGACCCGGTACATCGCGTCACCATCGTTCCTCGAGGGCAGGCGCTTGGCGTGACCTATCAGCGCCCGCAAACCGATCGCTACAATTATCCAGAAGCCTATCTGCGCGCCAGGATTATCGGCATGCTTGGCGGGCGCGTAGCGGAGGAGGTTGTTTACGGAACCAGGACAACCGGCGCAGAGAACGATATCGAACAGGCAACCAACCTTGCCCGCAACATGGTGACCCGCTGGGGCATGAGCGACAAACTTGGTATGGTGGCACTTGCGCCGCACCAGAATGCCTTCCTCGGTAGTACTGCAGGCTTCGGCGGAGAAAAGCCATTTAGTGAGGAAACCGCGCGGCTCATCGATCTGGAAGTGCAGCAGATCATTCACGACAGCCATGCGGAAGCCACGCGCTTGCTCCAGGCACACCGTAAAGAACTCGATGCGCTGGTGGGCGCGCTCCTCGCAAGGGAAACCCTGGATGAGCAGGAAATCCTTGACGTGACCGGACTGCCGCCGGCCCCGGAGCTTTCGCAATAACGCCGGACGCCGACACAACACGTCCATAGAAGCGATAATGATGGTCCTGCAATAAAAAGGGATAATGTATGACTGCTGCATTAGACGCGCTCGAGCGCCTGCGCGAAGGGAACCGGCGCTTTGTTTTAGAGTTGGGAAACCGACAGACTCCCACCGATAGGGACCGGCGCAGCGAACTGCTACAGGGGCAGAAGCCTTTTGCGATCATTCTCGGCTGCTCCGATTCGCGGGTCCCGGCCGAAATCGTATTTGACCAGGGACTTGGCGATTTATTTGTCATCCGGATCGCCGGCAACATCGTCGCGCCGTCCCAGATTGGCAGCGTTGAATTTGCCGCCGAACAATTTGGCACGCCGCTCGTCGTGGTGCTTGGCCATTCTCAATGTGGCGCCGTGGCGGCCACGCTGCAAGAAGCGATCCGGCCCGAGGGCCTTCAATCGAAGCATTTGCGGTCGATCGTCGAACGTATCCGTCCGGCAGTCGAACCGCTGCTGGCCACTGACCTCAGGCACCATCCCGAAGAACTGGCAAAACAAGCGGTTCGTGCAAACGTCCGCATCGCGGCCAGCCACCTGCGGCATGGATCGGAGATCCTTGAGCGCCTGATACAGCAAAATAAACTGACGGTCGTCGGCGCGGAATATTCACTCGAATCCGGTATCGTAGATTTCTTTGACGGCGTATAGCCATCATGAGATTCCATATTCGGTGTGCGAAGTGTTGCACCTGCACGCCGAACATGGCAACGAAAACCCGCACTACCGGCCGCTGCTATGGACCGCATTGGAAAAGGCTACACGCCGCAATTGACGCCTCTGACACATGAGCGGGCATATATCGGCTCGCGCATTCAAGATGAACAGATGACGCCGCCAGACAATGGTGGCTGGAATGTGGCGACACAGGTGTTTGAAGCCGTACGCAATTACCAGGCATTGAACAAATACGACTACGACGACAAACGCTTTCTTTTTATACCGTTGTGGCGCTTGTTTCTGGATGCATTCACCGCTGGCGTGGAAAATGGTTACCTTCACCAGGCTAACTGGAAAGCGGCGTTTCGCTTCAGTGATGACTGGCTGGCATTGGCAACGGAACTGATTGAAGCTGAAGCGGTTTGGCTGAACGAGCGGCACCGGCGCGCGACTTCCTTGGCCATGCTTGACGCCGTGTCTGATCGTGACGCATTTCCGACTTACGCGGCAATTGGATGGTTTTTGAAAGATAAGGTAGATTGGAACATGTCTCGGCCCGGATTGCGCCTGGTCTGATAGTTTGTCGATTTTCGCCTTCGGCATCATTAAGAAAAAACGTCTGGCTCACTGCCAGAACAATGGAACAGTGATGAACACAAATTTTTCCGTGCAACAAATTTTTCACTCACCGGCGGTTGCGGAACTGCGTGCCGATCTTGCATTGGCCTTGCGGGCAGCCGCGCAACATGGACTCGCCGAGGGGGTGTGCAATCACTTCAGCGTTGCGCTGCCCGGCAGCGACTCGCATTTTCTGTTGAATCCACGCGGGCTACTCTGGAGCGAAATACAGGCGGATGACATCATTCTGATCGACGACACCGGCAATAAACTGGCCGGTCGCCACGAGGTGGAGCCTACTGCCATGTTCATTCACGCGGCGGTTCATCGTATTGCCCGTAAAAACTGCGTGCTGCACACGCATATGCCGTACGCGACCGCGCTGACGCTGACAGAACAGCGTGGTCTCGATACCAGGCTATCGCAAAACGCGATGCGGTTTTATGGACGGGTTGCGATCGATGCCCACTACAACGGCCTTGCACTGGATGCCTCTGAAGGCGAACGTATCGCGCATGCGATGAACGGCGGCGATATCGTTTTTCTGGCCAACCATGGCGTTATTGTTTGTGGTGACCGCATCGACTACGCGTATGACGATCTCTACTACCTTGAGCGCGCCTGTGCGGCGCAGGTAATTGCGCATTCTACCGGCAGCAAGCTGATGCCCGTCGATGATGCGATATCGTCCCGCGTGGCCGAGCAAGTACAAGGTGAGCGCCTGCAATCCACTTTGTTTTTCGATGCGCTTCGGAGAACGCTCCGTTGAAACGCGTGACAACAATGTAATAACAACTTGATGTTCTAGCGTGTGCGTCTTGACCATCACGTCGGGTGAGGGTGTAGAGTCTGCGGAATCATCATCCATCACTCGTCGGCAAAATACATGAAAACAGTGCAGGTCACCCGGTATATCACGCCGCTTCGCGAAGGCGGCTCGATGCCCGCGATTGTGGAAGGCAGTGACGACGGCATGTATGTGCTGAAATTTCGGGGCGCAGGGCAGGGCACGAAAGCACTGATCGCTGAATTGATCGCTGGCGAAATTGCACGCAAGCTTGGCTTGCCGATTCCGGACATTGTATTGATGGAGCTGGACCCGGCCCTGGCCGATACCGAGCCGGATCCTGAAATACAGGATCTCATCCGTGCCAGCGCTGGAATCAATCTGGCGCTGGATTATTTACCGGGGTCATTTGCCTTCGACCCGGCTGCCTTTTCTGTCGATAGCACACTCGCGTCGGAGATCGTCTGGTTTGACGCACTCGTGTGCAACATGGATCGTACGCGGCGTAATACTAATCTGCTGATGTGGCATCGCAAACTCTACCTGATCGACCATGGAGCGGCGCTGTATTTTCATCATGCGTCATCCCCGATTTCATCCCGGGCTCGGGACCGTTTTCCGCAGATTAAAGATCATGTACTTCTTGCCAATGCGAGTGCCTTGTCGGACATCGATACGAAGCTAAGTGAACGTATCGATAGGCAATTTATTGAAAACACGGTCGCCGACATACCGGAAAGTTGGCTCAGCGAACTGCCAGACGAAGCGAAGCGATTGCGGGACGAATACATCCGTTATTTTTGTGATCGCTTACAATTCCCTCGTCCTTTTGTCCTGGAAGCCGTAGAAGCCTATGACCGCCTTGCCTGAATCTTCATTGCGCTACGACTACGCGATCGTTCGGGTGGTGCCGCGCGTCGAACGCGGCGAGTTTATGAACGTCGGTGTGATCGTATTGTGCGGGCCGGCCAATTTCCTTGCATGTTCCTTCGAATGCAACCGCGATCGGTTGCGGGCACTGGATCCGCAACTGGACATGGATATGCTTGACAATTCCCTGAATGCGTTCCGGTCGGCCTGCGTAAAAGGTGATAACAGCAATAGCCGATCCCTTAGGAGCGTGTTCGACTTTCTCGTTGCGACAAGAAGCGCTGTTTTGCAGGTATCACCGGTTCATTCAGGATTCAGCCGGCAGATTGATACGGTGGTTGAGAGTCTTATGACGCGGTTCGTTCGGCTACCGTAAGCATCCGGTCTGATCCGTAATTCATTCTGCCGGCTTACGCTCACGATGCCGGTGCCACTACAACTTTGCCTGTATCTCCTGCCGCAGCTTCTGGTAACTCGAAAGACGCGGACCACCCAGCGAGACCGCGCGATTAATCGCAGTCCATGCATCGCGATGCCGGCCTTGATCAAGCAACACTTGGGCAAGATTATTCCACCCATCCGCGTTTTCGGGATGAGTCTTCACCAGGTTTCGGTAAGCACTGGTGGCGCCGTTCAGGTCTTTCATTATGTAAGCCGTATTGCCTGCGCCGAGCTGAAGTATCGGCTCCGTAGGCCATTGCTTGAGCGCGGTCATATAGGCTGTGCGGGCGGCTTTCGCTGAACTGCGTTCGAGGACTGCAATGGATGCCGCATACTTGGTGGCGTTTGCCGTTGCTGGCAAACGATCCGGGCGCATCGCGAGCATTGCCCAACGGTCCGCACGATCCCAGGTCCTCTCAAATGTATAGAGCGACATTTCCATCCGCTCGGTCCGGCCCGAATGCAATACGATGGTATTACGCTCACGATCGAAACCAATGACGACGGCATAGTGCCAGACCGGCGCAAATTCGAATGACAGGTTTTGCAGGACGATGACGGGATTGCCGGCCCCGACTTCTTTCAGCAAAGCCGACATGTCAGGACTGATTTGATGCGCCACCAGCCCCATGCGTCTGGTGGCGGCGAGCATTTCCAGCTGAAGCGTTCCCTGCCTGCCGGGCAGGTACACCTGATCGACAAGTTGTTCCGGGCTCACGGATACGCCCGCGGCACCGGCCGCCATGGCAAGGGCTGCCGGTCCGCACTGATAATCGCTCTGCGGATAGAACGGCACACCTTGTATCATCGTGGTTCGCTGCAGCGATTCCGGCCAATGTTGCTGCAATGAGGTGACCTGTGGCGTCGCACATCCGCCCAAAGCGAGCACAACACTGAGGGATGCAATGAGCGCCCCCCAACCGCGGGCAGGAAACGCTCTTTGCTTCATCGAACCGAGCGTGTGAACGGGAACACTTTTGTCAGGCCGAGAATATCAGTCACCAACAGAACGATAAACACCGTGAACAGTACGCCGAGGATGTCGCCGCCCGCCGGCAGCTGATCGATGCGGCCGGCAAGCTGCTGGACTTCCTGATCCGACATGGCCTGCACGCGGTCAAGCGCATCCTGAGGATTGACACCTTGCGCTTCGATGGACTTGCGCACGTCTTCGCGCGACAAGAATCCAATCACGCGATCACGTTCACCAACGGGAACCGAACTCGAACTGGCTTCTTGCGTGGAAACAATGGCAGCACTTGCCTGCATGGGCAAGGCAGTAGCGGTGAAGCAGACAACAAGCAATGATGCCGTCAGTTTTTTGAATGAGTTCATTATTTTCCTTTTATGAGATTTAGTTATTACTTCTGTCGCTGGTTGGTTCGAACGCATCCCGTTGACTCGTGCAATCGTGTCACTTACAGGGAGTATGCTGCCTACAGCGGGTCCGGTGGCGTTTCGATATCAAATAAGTATGGAGCCCTAATGCCACTTATATGAAAATCTTCGATAACAAAGTTGAGGCTTCTCAATTTCTCCCACGCTTATTAAGCGTTGAGCAAGTCTGTCCATAATGCAATACCAACACCGCGGCAATTATAGGCAGAGCTGTGTTCCCTATCCGTGCAATTGTGTAACGGATTGTTATCGTCTTGAATAGATAAAGAGCCTATACCTGACCATACTCCCGTCGCAATCATCAGAAGCTCATTTGGGTTGCGGATGCGGTATGGTTTCAGCAACTATGAGGTGGGTTTCCTGACCAATACCATGCCAAGACGCAATGCGGAATCAATTACTTTTTCAATGGATGGCTCATACCCTTGTGCAATCCAGCGAAGTGCAATATGGATCGTTCCGCCGATAACTCCGGCCTGAAGCAATTCATCGTGCACCAACCCGGGACGGGCGACGATCTCGCTGACGCCACGTCCAATGGTTTGCAGGGCTTGATCGAATGCTTCATCCACGGCAGGGCTGACGCCGCGAATTTCAACCAGAAACACGCGTGCCGAGCGCGGCTCTCGCTGGAGCGCCGTAAAGTAGGCGCGCAACATGGCACGGGCGCGTTCGGTCCGGTTCCGTTTGACGGTCTGCGCCGCCTGGGTAATCTCGCGATACACGGTAAAAGTCACTGCGTTAAACGAAGCAATCAGTAATGCTTCGCTATTGGCGAAGGATTCATAGAAATACCGTTCCGTCAGTCCGGCCGCCTCGCATACGCTCTTGACGGTGGCATGGCGATAGCCGCGTTCGCCATACACTTTGATGGCGGCCGTAATCAACTGGGTACGCCGTTGGGCACGCCGCTCGTCGGGCGACATGCCGCGGTAGGGACGGGCGGGAACGGTTTCTGTTGGCATTCCAATATTTTGACATGAAATCTTGTCAGATCGATTTTGACACGATACAGTGTCAGAAATATTTTTTCGCCTGAACCGTGCTCATGCCTGATTCGCCGCATCATTTCGAAGAAGATCTTCTCGACGTCCTCATCGTCGGCGCTGGGCTGTCAGGCATTGGTGCTGCCCACCATTTGCAGCGGCGGTGCCGCAACAAACGTTATGCGATCCTGGAAGCGCGGGACGCGATCGGCGGCACCTGGGACTTATTCCGATATCCGGGGGTTCGCTCCGATTCGGATATGTATACGCTGGGCTATGTCTTTAAACCGTGGACCAATCCCAAGGCCATCGCCGATGGGCCAACCATCCGCAGTTATATCCGTGAAACAGCGGAAGAAGCCGGCATCACAAAACACATCCGCTTTGGTCAGAAAGTTATCGGGGCCGCATGGTCGAGTGCTGACGCCAGCTGGACGGTCGAAGTGGAACAGGTGGCATCCGGACAGCGCAGTACTGTGCAAGCCCGTTTCTTGTACATGTGCAGCGGCTACTACAGTTACCACGAGACCTACCGTCCCCAATTCGAAGGTGAAGACAGCTTTCAGGGCACCGTTGTGCTGCCACAATTCTGGCCGAAGGATCTGGATTACCGTAGCAAGCGCATCGTCGTCATCGGCAGCGGTGCCACCGCCGTCACAATCGTGCCATCAATGGCGGAATCTGCCGCGCATGTGACGATGCTCCAGCGTTCCCCCACGTATGTGGTCTCCCGTCCGTCCGAGGACCGCATCGCGCACCGATTGCGGCGTCATTTGCCGGCGCATCTTGCGTATGGCCTGACACGCTGGAAAAACGTCACGGAAAGCATTTTTCTATACCGCCTGGCGCGGCGCTATCCGGAGCAGGCCAAACGACGTATCGTTGAAATGGCAGAAAAAGAACTGGGCGCCGGCTTCGATGTCGACACACATTTCACGCCCAGCTACAAACCCTGGGATCAGCGCGTCTGCCTGGTGCCGGATGGCGATATGTTCTCCGCCATACGGGAAGGCCGTGCTTCCGTGGTGACGGACAACATCGAACGCTTTACATCCAATGGCATCTTGCTGAAGTCAGGCAAGGAATTGATGGCCGACATCGTGGTCATGGCCACGGGGCTAAAGCTCAATGTGTTGGGTGGGGTCTCTATCACCATTGATGGCCGCCCCTGTGTTGCCAGCGATGCGATTGCCTACAAGGGGATGATGCTGTCGGACGTGCCGAATATGGCAATGGCTTTCGGTTACACGAATGCGTCATGGACACTGAAAGCGGATCTGACCGCCGCGTATGTGTGCCGGCTGCTGAACTATATGGACCGGCACAACATGCTTATTGCTGTGCCGCGCCGCGAGGCCGGTGTCGAGCCGCAACCATTCCTCAGTTTTACGTCGGGTTATGTGCAGCGCGCCAAGGATGTCTTGCCCAAGCAAGGATCACGTCGTCCGTGGCAGGTCTACCAGAACTATCTGCAGGATCTGATGACTATCCGCTTCGGGCGAGTCGATGACGGCGTAATGCGGTTCGGACGGAAAGGGGCTATGCCTTGAAGTTTGCAGGGCGGGTTGCGGTTGTTACAGGCGTTTTCTGAAGAAAGTGATAGGGCGATGACAGGTTTCGTGATGACAGTACTGGTGTTGCTGATGGTGATCGTATTGGTCCTGGCAGGCCTGGCCATTTTTACAGTGAGCACAACCCGGAAAATTGAAGCCGCCTTTCCGCCGGCAGGGCATTTTGTCAATGTTCCGGGCGCACGCTTGCATGTCAGCGAGGCCGGTAAGGGAAAAGGTCCGACACTGCTGCTGATTCATGGCCTTGGCGGACAAATGGCAAACTTCACCTACGGTGTTGTCGAACGCCTGTCGACGCAATATCACGTGGTGACGGTGGACCGTCCAGGTTCCGGCTATTCGGTGCGGGATGGCGCGACCCCGGCCGACCTATCCACGCAAGCTCGCGCGATCGCTGCCCTGATGGACAAGATGCAGCTGGGCCCAACTCTCGTGGTAGGGCATTCACTGGGCGGGGCGCTTGCCCTGACCTTGGCGCTGGAGCATCCAAAAACCGTAGCCGGCCTTGCACTGGTTGCGCCGCTTACCCACATGCCCGAAAAGGGAGAGGTGCCGGCTGCGTTTAAAGGCCTGACGATCGCGTCACCCCTGCTTCGTAAAATCGTTGCATGGACGCTGGCTTTGCCGGCTTCGATACGCGGTCGTGAACAGATTCTTGCGCAGGTATTCGGGCCCGACGCAGTCCCGCATGATTTTGCCACCCGCGGTGGCGGTCTGCTGGGGTTGCGGCCCAGTCACTTTCTGGCTGCATCGGCGGATCTGCAGGCCCTGTCAACCACCATGCCGACCCTGATGTCCAGATACGCAGAACTGCGCGTACCCATCAGTATTCTGTATGGGCGGGAAGATCGTATTCTTGACTGGAAAGTCAATGGCCAGTCAATGGTCGACAAACTCCCCGACACGCAACTTACGTTGGTGAGTGGCGGTCATATGCTGCCGGTCACGGATGCTGTTCAGACGGCGCGATTCATTCAGGACGTTGCGGAAAGGGTATGGGCATCGCAGAGTCCAGCCGCGCTTAGCGGTACCTGACTTGCATTGAAATGCAAGTCAATGCATTTCAATGCAGCGGCCGGGGGACACCGCCGGCCGCATCTTTCTGGATCTTGTCATACCTTTTTGACGAATTCCGATTTCAGACTCATCGCGCCGAAGCCGTCGATCTTGCAATCGATATCGTGATCACTATCCACCAGCCGGATGTTTTTTACCTTGGTGCCCATCTTGACTACGCCGCCCGAACCTTTCAGCTTCAAGTCCTTGATGACAGTAACGGTATCACCGTCCGCTAATACATTGCCGGTGGAATCACGATAAACCTTAACGCCGTCTTCTGCTGTTACAACCGCTTGTGTTGACCACTCATAGGCGCATTCGGGGCAGATATAAAGGTTGCGATCTTCATAGGTAAATGCAGAATGGCATTGCGGGCAGGCGGGTAATGCGCTCATGATGTAATCCGGCTATGTGGGAATTGCAGTAAAAGGCCGCAAGTATACTCTGCCGATAGTGACCTGCCCATTTAAAGCGGCGAGAAGCCGGTCTTGGTATCGCAGGACGGTTCGGTAAGGAGTGCCTATGCTTAGAGCGCCTATCAAAATGCCGCTTGCCGCGTTGCTACTCCTAGCCGTACGCCTGTACTGTCTTCGTCGGCGCGCCTTGCCATCGTCATTTTGTTAGGCGCTCTTAGAATGCGAACCTGTACTGATTCTTCCCGCGACCTTTCGCCTGATTTAACGCCCGGTCCGCGATTTCAAGCAGTTCGCTGGAAGATGTTCCATTATGCGGGTAAAAACTGATCCCGATACTGGCCGATACATTGACGGATTTGCCCTTGATTATGTAAGGCCTGGACACGGCTTCGACAAGTGTTGTCGCAATCTGCGCTGCTGTATTCACCTCGTTCAATTCAGGAACGACCAGAACGAATTCATCCCCGCCAATGCGGGCCACCATATCGCTCGCGCGAATTGTCGCCCGGAGTCGCTGTGCAACACTCCTGAGCAAATCATCTCCGGCTTCATGGCCGATGGTGTCGTTGACTTTCTTGAATCCATCGAGGTCCATGAACATGACAGCAAAGGCTTGCCTTTTTCTGTTGGCCTCGTCAATGTGGGTATCAAGCTTGTCCTGCAAAAGCCGGCGGTTAGGAAGTCCCGTCAATACATCGTGATTCGCTTGATGGCGGATTTCAGCTTCGGAGCTTGCCGCATACTGAACGATTTTTCGCATGCGGAAGTATTGCCATATTGCGCCTGCAAACAGGCAGACTGTAACGAGGCCGAGAAGTAACCAGAATTTGCCGTACGCGCCGTCGCGCGCAGAGAGCGCCTTATCGAGAACGGTATTCTCCCTGGCTTCCATTTCATTCAGCACTTCCTTGATGCGGTCGGTTTCCAGTTTGTCTTGCTCGACCGACATCAATAACTGTGCCGACTGCGTACTGCCCGCTTCGCGCACATCGACAAGAAACTGGAGGGTTTGTAGCTTGGCTTCGATGAGCTTTTCGAGTTGCGCAGCTTTACTACGCTGGAATGGATCGTTTGACGCAAGTGCGTAGATCAAATCCGTAGTCCAGCGTACCTCCTTGACAGCTTCTTCATACGGCGTTGCGGCAACTTCGCTGCCGACAACATAACCACGCTCACTCTTCTCCGCATTGGTCAGATTGATCTGGAGTCTGTTTAGCGCCGAGATCACTTCATGGTTGCGGGCTTTTTGCATCGCGGTGCCCTTGAAGTCGGCAATAATGCCGAACACGGACCAGCCAATAAGCCCGGCGAGAAGCCCTGCAGCAAGCATTCCTGCAACCAGCGTCCTGCGCGCTATCTGATTCTGCTTGTTCATTCCATCCGTTCTGGCTCGACGCGCGCGTTGCGAAGAAGCGGCTGCATTTACATGGCAAGGCTCCAGATTCATCCTCTTGCTCTCCTTTAGTGTTGAAATTTTTTCGTTTTTACAAATACTGCGGAATGGATACGCGACTCTGTTACCGGACAGACATTGTCACAAGGAAAGAGTTTCGTTTTTTACACATTTTGTTACCAATTAAGTATCGGTCACCAACTCAGGCGTACCTATGGGAGAAAAGAAGTTGTTTTCATCGGCGTAACCATATGAATGGCACCGCATTGATCCACCTCGTGCCGGGTCGCAAATGCTGTCCTATGATTGCCAGTAGACGTCGGAAAACAAGACAGCGTCATCGGCGTCAGTCCGTTCAGTTCCCCTAAAGAAGGAATTCCTATGTCAGCCCACACGTATAAGCTGGTCGACCTGGTTGGCTCATCCCCGATTAGCTCGGACGAGGCAATACAGAATGCGATTGCAAAGGCATCGCAGACAATCAAGCATCTCGAATGGTTTGAAGTCACGGAAACACGCGGGCATATCGTGGATGGCAAGGTCGCGCATTTTCAGGTCACGTTGAAAGTCGGCTTCCGTATTGAAGACTAGCCGCACGGCTTTATTGTCTTCTTCCGGTTACATGGCGCAGTCGCGGCCAGGTGAATGATTGAGGCAAGCCCCAAAGGGAAGTAACGCCCTTTCTAAAACCCGTTGAAATGAAGGTGAATTTCTGGACGGGTAAAAAGCAAAGTACCCTGGATGGCGTGGCAGGGTGGCTGGAATAGCGTGACGAAATTTGTGCACATTGAATGGCAGCAACGGACAACCATTCAAACCAGCGACCGGGGATTGCAAATGCCATTTACCGCTGCGGTCTCGACATGCTTGCCACTCCGGTGTCAACCTTTGATTTCGCAGTGTTCGACGCGATGGTGATCGGCGTGTTCGTTAGTATTTCATCGGCCTTGCCGATGCCGCGAGCCCGCGTGGTTCCCGTTTTCGGGTTGCAGTCGGCGGAAAACCCCGACGACTGCTTCCGCAGCGACTTATGACATGAGTCGTTCGCAGTTTAGCGGGCCGATGGAGGTCCCCAGGTCGGACTGCCGTCGCTGTCGCGGTCGCGATTACGCTGATAGACCTCCGGCTGTACTGGTCCGGGAGGAGGGGCAGTACGAGCGGGAGGGTTGCTGGCGGATGGAGCTCGCCAGGTCGGCGCTCCATCAGTGTTGCGGTCACGATTGCGTTGGTAGACTTCTGCGTTTCCCTGTCCTTGTAAAGCTGCGGGCGGCGGGCGCTGCACATCCCGTCGCGGATGCGGGCGATCAGCCGAGTCAGGTCGCTGGTGGTGGTGGCGTGGCGGATACCCGCGGGGTGAATAGCCACGTTGCGGCTCGTAATAATAGGGATAAGCGCGTGGTGCCGGATACACCGGATAAGCGTAATCATAGCCGTAGCCATAGACCGCTGGATAAGGGTCGCTGTAGACGCCGCCAGACTGTACCTGCGGTCCGTCGTACGGGACAGTCATACAGCCCGTAAGCAGCGTACACATCGTTGCTGCTGCAACGAGATAGGGTTTCATACAAGTTCCTTGGTGCTGAATCTCCATCGGAGGTCAGATCTTCTCAATTACTCGGTTAGACATGCAAGTTAAACAATTGTGCGGCGGGAGTTCGGTCACGTGCACCTCGATTGCTCGGCGATGTTTTACCAGTCTGCGATGCAAAGTCATCAAATCGTAAGGCAATGTAATGATCTTTATAACAGTGTAAAGCCGCTTGGGCTCACTTTATCCACGAAATTGTTACTTTTTATGATAGTTGTAGCAGAGGTAATATTTTTCTGTTTAAAGAATCTGGTCCAAGAGTCTCCCGAGGAGCCGGATTGATTCTTCACAAGCTTTGATATGGTTACGCAACTTCGGACCTCGCGGTTTGTGATGATATGCACCGGTACGTTCAGTGCCAGAAAACCAATTATCGAGGAGACATACATGTCAGGTTCATTGCGATGGGTTTGTGCAGCAACGCTCTTTCTACCTTTACTCTCTGCGCAGGCGAACAATGGCTCCGCTCAGCCAAACGCGGGCCAGGGCGAAGAATCATCGAACAAGACGTTACGCAATACAGAATACGGAATGCTCGAGGGCGTCGCCGATAAAGACAGCAAGACACTTGCATGGAAAGGCGTGCCGTATGCTAAAGCGCCAGTGGGCGCGTTGCGTTGGCGTGCACCGGTGGATCCGGATAAATGGAATAGTGTGCGGGCGGCGAACAAATATGGCAATGCCTGTGCGCAATACGGCCGTATCTATGGCCCTGGCGCGAATAACCAATACGATCAAACGATCGGTACAACATTGAACCAGGCCGTCGGCAGCGAAGATTGCCTGTATCTGAATATCTGGCGTCCGGCGACTGGCAAGACAGATCTGCCAGTGATCGTATTCTTCCACGGCGGAAGTAACGTTTCGGGGTATACCGCTGACCCGCTATACAACGGCGCAAACCTCGCAAAGACAGCCAATTCCATTGTCGTCACTGTCAATTTCAGGTTGGGGATTCTGGGTTTCATCAATCTGCCGCAGCTTAAGAGTGGCATGGATGCCGACACTGCATCTGGTAACTTTGCCATCCTCGATAGCATCAAGTCACTGCAGTTCATTCAGCGCAATATCGCAAACTTCGGTGGCGACCCGTCAAACGTGACGATCATGGGAGAGTCGGCTGGTGCCATCAACGTGTATGCCATGCTGACGTCGCCAAAGCTCGCCAATGCGCCAGCCAAGCTGTTCCATGGCGCCGTTCCCCTGAGTGGCGGCCTATCCCTGGCAAGCACGCTGCCGCAGGGTACCATTCCCACCATGTCGCCGGCTTCTCTGTACGAATCGCAAGGCAAAGCCTTAGTCGCCAATCTGCTGATTGCTGATGGCAAGGCAAGCGATGCGGCGTCCGCTGAAGCCTATGCCGCAAGCCAGACGGATGAACAGATTGCACAATACCTGCGGTCGAAACAGCCATCGGAGTTGTTTACGGTCCTGCTCACCAGGCTGGCACTGCAGGGACTGTCAGGCTCCGGACCTATCCCCGATGGTAACGTGGTCGCGCAAAACCCGATCGCCGCGATCAACAGCCAGCAGTATGTGAAAGTTCCGGTGCTGGCAGGGAACACGCGTGACGAAGGCAAGTTGTTTCCATCCTTCCTGTCGCTGGTAAGCGGCGTGCCTGGCAGCGCACGGATCGTTACCGACGCGCAGCTTTTTGCCAACCACTTCAGCTATCGTCCGAATGAGCCGGCGCAAACGACAATCGAGCAATGGATTGCATCTGCCTACCTGCCCGCCAATACGCCGGTGACTGGTTTTACTGCCCGCGCCGAACAGTTCAATCGCATCTTCTTTCTGGCAAGTCGCGATAACATCCTCAACGCGTTGAAGGCGAAGCAGCCGGAAGTCTGGTATTACCGTTTTGATTGGGATGAACAACCAGCACCATGGAACGACATTTATGGTGCGGCTCACTTGTTTGACCTGCCATTCGTTTTTGGTAACTTTGGTCCATCCCTGGTGGCCAACATCATGAACACCACCGCCAACCAACCTGGGCGTATCGAACTCTCGCAGGCAATGATGCGCAGTATCGGCGCATTTGCCAAGCGGGGCGATCCGAATAATGACGCGCTCGATGCCTACTGGCCAACATGGCCGGCCGGCCTTATTTTTGATGCAACCAAGGAACATAAAGCGATCAGCGTCCAACAGATCCCGCCGGCGTTGCCTTAAGCCTGCAACGTAACTTATAGAGCCAGACCGGCAGTCATCAAAGGAAGTTTTTGCTGCTATGCTCCCTCCGGCCAACGGCTGGTTTGGTTGTTCTCTTAGGCAAAAATGCCCCGGATGTTCGGGGCATTTTGTTTTCGTGCAATATGAGAGCAAAGCACGCTTGCGTTACTGGTGTATTTTCATGGTTTCCACAAAAAACGAAACTTCAAAGGTATCTACCTTTCCAATGACAAACTTTAATATGTGCACTTTTTGGTAAAGCGACGTCATCGTTTCCCGAAGGTGTACAAAGAAAAGGGGTGATTATCATCTTACCGTTACACCGGATTCGCCAAACCGGCAGGCTGGGCTCATCAATCGCCACAATCATTATCTGTATGATCGGCATACTGATGCTGTTTGGCATGCCTGCAGTGCTTAGCGCCCAGACACCGGCGAAGGCGCTGACACCACCGGCGGTCACTGCCGCTCCGAAGCCCGAAGAGGCGCCGCCGGCACCGCAGCCCATCGCGATCTCCGACATTGCACCGCAGGCTGAAACCGCGCTGGCCGCGGTCCGTCAGCTTGAAAACAGAAGTCGAGTCGAGGACGCGATCCAGACGGCAACGGATCGATTACCTGCCTTAGAGCGTGAAACCGCCTATCGGGTACTGGAAGCACGCCGCATAAACCGTTCTGCCTTTTCCCTCGAAAGCATCCAAAGCCTGGAAGAAGAGTTACGCGATGTAGAGCTGCGCACCGTGCCGGTCCGGAGGGACCTTACGCGTTCCGCTACCCAGCTTGACCGCGACCTGAAGGAGCTTGAAAAGCTGGAAGGTATATGGAATGTCACCGCGACGGCAGCGACCGAAGGTGCTGCGCCGCCAGATATTCTGGATCGTGCTCGCGATCTGAACCGTGCGATTGCAAAAACAAAGAAAAATGTGCTCGACGACCGTGCACGTCTGCTCGCCTTGCTTGGTAGAGTGACCGATGTCGGGACGCAGCTTGGCGACGTACGCCGCCTGCTGGCCGACGCCAGTGAACGTGCTGTCACCCGGTTGCTATACCAGGATAGTCCACCGCTGTGGGACGCCTCATTCTGGGGCTACTCTCTATCGAGCTTTTCTTCCGAGGCACGGGAAAATATAGTGCATCAGACTTATGCGCTCGCCGATTATGTCCGTTCATATTCAAGGGATTTTATTTTTCACGCTGCGTTCCTGGCGGGCCTCGTCATGCTCTTTCTGTTGTCGCGTCAACGGATCGACTCCCTCTGCGAACACGACGAAGGTCTGAAAAGGAATCGGACCTTATTCGATATGCCGATTGTGACGGCTGTCCTGTTGTCCATGCTGTTCAGTACATGGTTCTATCCCCGTGCTCCACGTTCGCTATGGTTGATGATCGGCGTCGTCGCAGCGGTGCCCTTGCTGCTGTTTGCTCGCAAAATGGTGGAAAAGCGCATCTATGAAGTGCTTTGCTCCGTCGTTGTTTTCTATCTCATTGACAGGCTGCGCGCGCTGTTTTCTCCGCTGCCCGGAATACACCGCTTTCTGCTTCTGATTGAAACCTTAGGCATCCTCATTTTTCTTCTCTCCGCCTATCGGCGAAGGCAGCACATTGCTTCGACAACAGAAACGTTAGCACCGGGAAAAGGCCTTGCATCGCATGTCATCCGTTACGCGACATTCCTGGCGTTTGCCCTGTCCGTGGTTGTCCTGTTCTGCAATTTTGCCGGATATGCGCGGCTTGCGGACCTTGTGATGCGTACGATGCTGGCAAGCGCCTATACGGGTGCAGTCTTATACGTGATGGCACGTGCGGGCGAGGGGCTCCTGCACGCGCTGCTGTATATACCGCCGTTCTCGTTCCTCGCGGGTGTACGGCGGCATAGAGCGACGATTGCCGCACGTGTTAACAAATGGATGCAATGGCTGGCATTTCTGTTCTGGGCCATATTGACGCTGCAGGGGACCGGCTTACTGCAGCTGGTAACGGAGTGGCTTCAATCGCTCTGGAAAGCATCGCTGGAGATAGGCAACATTAATGCGCAGGTCGAAGAAATCGCCATATTTCTGCTTATTCTCTGGACCACCTATGTTCTGTCGCGGCTGTCGCGCTTCTTCCTTGAGGAGGAAATATTCTCAAGGGTACGCCTGGACCGCGGGCTGCCATACGCAGTATCCACCACGGTGCATTACATCATTTTGCTGTCGGGGTTTGTAGTTGCCCTCACGGCCATTGGCGTCGACATGACCAAATTTACGATTGTCGCCGGTGCGTTGACAGTCGGGATCGGCTTTGGCTTGCAAAACATCGTGAACAATTTCGTCTCCGGTCTCATAGTGCTGTTCGAACGTCCGGTCAAGGTAGGAGACACGATACAGATCGATGACATGGTTGGCCGCGTACAGCACATCGGCATTCGGGCCACCATCATTCATAGCACAACCGGTGCCAGTGTCATCATACCGAACGGCAAACTGATCTCGGACAAGGTGACCAACTGGACCTTGTCCAGTCAGCTGCGCCAGATTGCAGTACCAGTATTTACCAAGCCTGACATCAACGTGGCCAGACTAAAGACCACGCTGCTGGATGTCTCCCGATGGAACAAGCAGGTGCTGGAGACACCGGCGCCTGAAGTCTTGTTCATCAAGCGTGGTGTCGATGCATTCGAGTTCGAGTTACGTGTGTGGAGTAATGACCTGGATGCCTGGCTCAAGGTCCGGAGCGACCTGATCACCGATATCAACGAAGCCTTGAGTAACGAGGAGCTTCCTGCCCAAGCATCATCACCGGTGACCTTACCGACACCGCCTGATGGCACTGCGCCTGGATGACCTATCTGCCGATTCAGTGTCTACACTTGGCGCCTTATGCCTTATGCGAACACATCCACATAAAAGCGGCTATGCGTTTGCTACAGCTTCGACTGGGGTATTGACTGCAAGCTCGTCTGCTGGATCATGATGAGTCTTCCTTCAGCTCGAATCGTTTCGGCGGTTCGATATGACGAAAACAGACGTCCCGGCCGTCGCGACCAGGTTGCTTGCTAAAACAACCCGTGCCCGCGCAGTATGCAGCAAGGTTCACCGGGCGAATTGTTCCAGTGCCTTGAGCAAGTCGGCAAATTTGAATGGCTTCGGAAAAACCATATTGAAGCCCGCTGCAAGCGCAACAGTTTTATCCTGTTCGCTGGTATAGCCGGTAATCGCCACCAGCGGTATATCACGAAGTGACTTGTCAGCGCGCATGGTCCTGGCAAAGTCGAGGCCATTCATTGCACCCGGTAGTCCCACGTCGCAAAAAACAATAGCGGGGTGAATGCGTTTGGCAAGTTCCAGCCCCGCCCTGGCGTTATAGGCAACATGGGAAGTGCAGCCCTGGATATGAAGAATGTCGCAGACAAGTTGTGCAAAGTCTTGATTGTCTTCGACGACTAATGCATTGATGTTGTTGTTTTCATTTTGCATGTAGCTCGCTTTCCGACGCCTTAAGGTGCTTAAGGGCTTAAGGGCTTAAGGCGGTTCGGTTATCTAGTTCATGTCAGTAGTAAAGATTGGATGCGGGATGGAGCCAAGCGGCGGAAGGACGGTGACTGATGAAGGGTTTAGCTCCGCCAGGTCACCGTTGAAGTAGGGCACCAGGGTTAACGACTTTCTTTCGCCGCTTTGACATCAGCCTTGTTCTGGGCTTTGGCGAGATCCGAAGCCGCATCATGGATTTCTTTCTGAGACTTCTGATGGGCTTTTAATTTTTGCTTGTCTGCCTTGGCATCAGCTTCAACATTGGCCTGCGCCTCCTTGGTGAGCGCCTTGTTGACGCGCTCATGCGCTTTGATCGATTCTTGTTCGACCTTGCCTTGCGCCTTGACGTCGGCAGGTGTGTTCTGAGCAATCGCCGCCGCTGCTGTCATTGTCAAAGCAAGAAATAAAGATTTTTTCATCCGCAGTTCTCCTATGCATTTGCTGGTTGTAGGAAGGCGGAATCGCGCAGATGTTCCTTGCCAAAAAGGCAAAATGTAAGCAGCCGTTTCAATGCTTTGAGCGATGAAATAAAAATTTACATATTCTCACCGCGCTTACGAAAAATAATTTATTTACAACAGTCGTTGGTAACGCTTCAAAAGCATTCAGTAAAATTGCCTTTATTGAAATGCAAAAATGTTTGCATTGCCAATTGGAACTGTTTTGCATCCCCACTGGTCCTAGACACTTCTTTCAAAACAACACATCTGGAACACGGCTCAATGAAAAAAACCAGGAAGACCAGCGCAGGGAAAAATCGTCGTCAGAAGGGAAATGGGCAAGCACGACTCAAGACTGATAACAACAATCTTTCCGTCGGCGTCGATCGTCTCTCCACGTCCCATGAAGCCAAGCCGCGTGATCCGAACGCTCCGCATCCCGGGACCAATCGTAAGCCGCGTGGCACAGACGAACAAAAGCGCAAGCTCTGGGAGCGCAAGCAAGCCGAGCTTGAAGCCCGAAGGGCCGCTGCCGAGGCCCGTCAACGAGAGGAGGAGGCCGAACGCAGGCGCAAGACGCGAGTGGCAGGCAGCATTCTAGGCGCGGTCACGGTGACACTCGCAGGTGCTCTCACCTGGTATTTTGCATAAGTCAGCGTAACCGCCAATCCTGGTTGCTAACATCTTGAGACTACCTCGGGCTCCAGTCTGGGCCGGCAGGTATTGGTCAGGCTGATTTCTGCATGCCCCGGGCAATGCGTCAGGCTCGTGTTCCAGGCGGTTCCCCAGATTGGCGCAAATAAGTTATAGCGTTCCCGGATGGTGCGATCAGCAAATCCAATTTTATAACTTACCGGGCACTCTCCGTGTGCCATCCGTAATTGCCGGACTGCCTATGCCCTTTGATAGGCCGCGTCGAGGCCGGACAGCTGACTTGCCCCGGTATGTGTTGCGAGAGTTTGCCTAGGTCCTGGTGCTCCAATAATATTTGGAGCGTCATTGTAGAGTCTCCGTTATGCATTAGATCAGTGGTGCATCAGCTCATTAGGATCTTGGGGTCATGTACCTGATACGATGCCTTCCGCCCGGCCGTCCGCTCGCAGGAACTCGGTAATCCATTGAGGTCGCATTTAGTATGAAATAATTGCACCTTGGAATTGGACGGAGCATAGAAAAATCACTGTGGAACCAACAACCGAATCCCGCAAACGGATTGAGAAGACAGCGAAGCAGATTGCAGGCTATTTCAAGGCCGTCAGCGATCCAAGCCTCTCATGGCCCATTAGGCTGAAGTGTTTGATGAAAGCGGCATTCGCCAGCGGAACGATTGCCGTCGCACTTTTCTTTATCTATGCGATAGTCCTGATTCCGTTCACGCCAAGTATTGCCGACCTGCGCAAGGCCAAGGCGGAAACACCAAGTGTCCTGATGTCCAGCGATGGCAAGGAACTCGCTGTCTTTAAACGCCTGAACCGAGAATGGGTCCAACTCGACGAGATCTCGCCATTTATCGTCAAGGCGCTGATCGCCACCGAAGACCACCGCTTTTACGAACACCATGGCGTCGACCTGAAGCGTACCGCTGCGGGAATCTTGCGCACGATTCAAGGCGACCCGGAAGGCGGCTCAACGCTGACACAGCAACTTGCTCGCAATCTGTATCCGGAGGAAATAGGGCGCAAGCGGACCATCAATCGCAAATTGAAAGAACTGATCACTGCGCTGAAGATCGAGTACGCGTACTCCAAGGATGAAATCCTGCTGACTTATCTGAACACAATGCCGTTTTTGTACAACGCATTTGGCATTGAAATGGGTGCGCGCACCTATTTCGATAAACCTGCGGCCAAGCTTGATGTTCTCGAAAGCGCGACCCTTGTTGGCATGTTGAAGGGAACCAGTTACTACAACCCCGTCTTGAACCGCGAGCGTGCACAAAAGCGACGCAATGTCGTGATGTCGCAGATGGTCAAACGTGGTGTACTTCGCACTGCCGAATTCGAGCGCCTGAAACGTCGGCCGATCCGCCTCGATTTCGAACGTCAACCCGAGCCTTTTGGCGCCACGCCACATTTCGCCGTGAATGTCCGTAAGTGGCTGATCGAATGGGCAGACCGCAACGATTACAACCTGTATTCCGACGGCCTGGTGGTGTATTCGACAATCGATTCGCGTATGCAGGCATTCGCCGAACAAGCGATAGCCCAACAGACTCAGCTATTGCAGTCGGTTTCGGATGGCGAAAAGGGCGTTAGTCCGATGCGCAAGGTATCTTCCGGGTTCAATCCATACCGTGATCTGCAGCGACCGACGCCACCGACAGCCCGCTTCTTGCGAACACACGACGATCTACTCAAGGCATTCGTGCGCGAATCGAGCCCATATCGTGCTGCGGTCGATGCGGGAACACCGCCGGAAATCGCGATGCAACAGATCAGGCAAAATCCAGAATTCATGGCGCGCCTGACCGCAGACAAGACCCGGCTGGAAAGCGGTTTTGTTGCTATCGACCCGACCAATGGACATGTCAAAGTGTGGGTTGGCAGCCGTGACTTCACAGTCGATCAGTTCGACCACGTGGCGCAGGCGAGACGTCAGCCGGGATCGACATTCAAACCGTTTGTGTACGGTGCCGCGCTCGAGCGGGGAATGTCACCGGATACACGGTTTACCGACATGGCCGTCGAAGTCCCGCTAGGCAACGGCAGTGTATGGCGACCCACCGATGCAACTGGACCGAGTGGCCAGTCGATGGCGCTGCGCGAAGCACTGGCCTATTCCAAAAATACGATTACCGCGCAGGTGATGCAGGAAGTCGGGCCAGGGAAAGTGGCAGATTTTGCGCGACGCCTGGGCGTGAACCAAAGCAACCTCGACCCGGTCCCGGCATTGTCGCTGGGTACGAGCCCCGTGACGCTGCTGGAGATGGTGTCCGCTTACAGCACGATTGCCAGTGGCGGCGAGCTCCGCAAGCCTGTGATGGTGAGTCGCATTGCGGACCGGAACGGCAAGATACTGGATACGTTTACTAGCGATGGCACACGTGCCATCTCGGGCAAAACCGCATATGACTTGATCGACATGATGCGCGGCGTGGTGAAGCAGGGGACGGGGCGCCCCATCACCACGCGCTTTGGACTGCGTGCAGACCTCGCCGGAAAAACAGGGACTACACAGGACAATACGGATGGCTGGTTTATCCTGATGCACCCGCGCCTGGTAACCGGTGCATGGGTTGGTTTTAATGATGCACGCATAACGATGGGCAATAGCCAGTGGGGACAGGGCGCGCGCACCGCACTGCCAATGGTTGGAGAATTCTACCGGCGAACATTGCAGGCAAGGATTATCGATACCGAAGCGCGTTTCGCACCTCCTCCCGATTCCTTCTTCGCATCGCTGCTGGATAAAGTGTATGGCTTTTTCGGGGTGGAGAAGACGGAGAAGGCGGCTCCGCCGCCGCGTAAGCCGCCGGTTCAAGTTCGGCATACATCACCAACACCACCTCCAGCTGCTGCACCCGATATTCGTTCGGAGGAAATGGAGCGGATCGCCAATCAGGCACGTGAGGCCGAATCGGCGTTTGGCGCGGCGCCAGACACGAAAGACGGCGTGCTGCAAGACCAGGAGCAGATTATTGACGATGGCAACCGTGGAACTGTTTTGATGTTCGGTGAACCCAAAGAGGGCGCTGCGGTAAACTAAAAACCCGGCCAGCGGAATCACAACTGCCGCAACGGCAAATGGATAAATGAATGATGAAAAAAGGGGCGTGTGTCCACGCCCCTTACTATTTGCCACCCCTAACTTCTTTGCTTAGCTTATACCAATCCCAACCCATAACGCACCATGACATCGCGTCTTTTTCCGGGGGCGCCGAGCCGCCTGCCTGCGTTGCACTCGTCATCAATAGCAAGGCTATTGACTCCTCCTGCGCCTTGCCAGTCAAAAAAATCCATCGATCTCATTTGTCACGTTACAGGTTGGGATTGGTATTACTTCTTATACCAATACGTCCGGCTGATCTTTTTCTTGCCTTCCTTGTCTGACGTACCGTTGTCCAGCGGAGATTTCTTCGGTGATTCCGGATTGACGCAGCCGATACAAAAACCAACTTTGGTCCCATCCACAACCACAATTCCGCTTACCGGGGATGGAGGCAAACCTCCGCCGTTCAATTCTGTTGAACGATATTTTCCGGTGAACAGATCCACACTATAGCTACGTGCGGTACCCAAGTCGGATGTACAGGAATTGGTGTTCGAAGGTGTCGGCTGATTGGTGCCAAAGTAAGTGGTGCCGCCCACTGTCACCGGCGCGTTGACTGCTTTCTCGCCTGTATTGAGGGTGATGAAATAACCGCTGCCTGTGCCGTCGTAGTTGGCGCTGGTTGCGTTACGCAATGACGACTCGGTGGCGGTGACCAATCCCGTTGCATCTTTTCCTGTCTTGAGATCCTTGATCGCATACAAGCGGTTGGTTACCGAGTAGGCCGAGCCGGCACTGATATTGTAAGTAGGATGTTCACGGTCACCCGACCCTACCATCACGAGATCATAGGCGGTTGTCGAACCGGACGCGCCTACCGGGACAACGCTCGGTCCGAAAAAGAATTTGCGCGGTATGGTTCCCGATGCGCAGGCGCCCGTGTTGCAGCCAAGTGCGGCCAGTTTATTCACCGTCCATTTATCCGGCGTGCTGCCGGCGGTTGGCTCAAGATCGACGCGCCAGATGTTGCCACCCATATCGACTGCATACAGTCGCTCTACGTAGCCATCGAAATCACGATCCAGAGGCGTAATGTCGGCTGGGATACTGTAATTCATATCGGCGACTGCGCATGACGCCGAACTGCTAGTGCCACTGCATGCGGTCGCTCCTGCGGATGGACCTGCTTTCCAGATTACATTGCCTGTCACCGCATCCAGGATAAAGATACCGCGTCCCATGGTGTCCGTGAGCGGCGGTTCACTGTCCTGCGTCGTACTATAGCCGGCGCCAATAATCAGCACCGGGTTGGACCAGCCTTTGACAACGGCCAGGCGCGGACGGGCCCAGGTTTGCCCAAGTTCCGCCATGTCGGTATCGGTGAATGATTTTTTCCACATCACTCTAGGGGCTGTCGGCGTGGTCACGTCCAGTGCATACATGAAACGTCCACCACGGCGCATGGTCAGGTAGATATATGACTTGTCGATGGTGCCGTCCGCCTTCAGCTTTTGATACACCCCAGGGGAGCCGTCGACGAAATAGTCTTTTGGTTGCGGATTCAGGTCTGCGTCCGTGTTGGGGAACTTCACAAGCGGGGTGTTATCACGTTGACGCTTCAGTTTTGAATAGAACTCCGGCAGCACCAGACCCCACAATTCGCCACCTGGCGGTACGGAACCAATCGAACTTGTCTGGTTGCCATTCACTGCACGAAATACGCCGTCGTTTGTCCCATAAAAAACCACAATTGATTCCGGGCTGCCGCCGTAACTCAGTACGACCGGACGAGAGTGGAGTGCATCGCCGTGAATGGAGGGGCGGACAGTAACGGTACCGCCAGGCCCTTTCTCGGCGCCGGTATTGTCTTCACCACGTATCCAGTTAATCAGGGCGTCGCGATCTGTAGAACTTGAAACACCCAATGCAGCCGTAGTAATGGCGGAGTTGGACTTGGCAAAGATGTTTGCACTGTTTGTCAGTTCATTTGAGCAATTGGAACCGCTTGGGCAATAGGTGTAGAGTTTTCGCGGATTATCGCTGGATTGTGCCGTCGCGCTAAAGTTGCTTGTCAGGTTGGCCAGGCGTAACTGCTGCGCAGCACCACCTTTTTCAACCACTTCGCCATCCGGCGAGTCGTAGGCCAGTCCCACGCCTTGCGGATTGTTTTTCCAAAAGCCACCGGTGCTATCCGGTGCGGTCGCGATGTTCTTGGTCGTCCAGAAGCTGATTGCATTCGGCGACAGGAAGCCGGTACTGCCAGAGCTGATTGCATCGGCGCCGGTGCTATCGGCAAGCTGAACCATGTTCAGATTGGAATTGAACTTGAATTTGTACTGCTTCAGGTTACCCACCCAACGCGGGGAGCCGTTGACATCCGGGCGGAACATGCCCATGTAAATCTGGTTCAGGTAGCTGCCTTGCGTATTGACACTCACCGGCAAGCTGGAGGAGGAGAACACGCTGTTGACTGCCTGTACTTCATTAAAAATCTTTAGCAGTGCATCCTTGATTTGCGAGTAATTCGACGTCGGAAAATATTTGCCGCCGCCGAAGTCCGCCATGCTCTTCATCAGCGCCGGATAATCCGGTTTGCAACTGTTGCCAATCAAGCCAACGGTGTAGGTTGTGATATTGGTCTTGCCACCATTCACACCGCTGGTATCGGTCTGCGCCATGTAGCGCGCCCATTCATCGGCATACAAGCCTGAAGAATCGGTATGGTTTCCCATTGTGTAGCTGCCGCAGCTGAAGACATCAGCCGAAGGTGTTGGCAGCGTACAAGTGCTTGTTCCCGTCTTGAAAGGCAGGCGGCCAAACGTACCGTAACAACCCGAAGGGATTGTAATCGCCAGTTTTTGTGCCGCAGTGACACCGGGCGCAGTATTCAGCGCTGAACTCGGGCTCGCATTCCCGCCTTCACCAGGTGTGCCCGAGTTGGTAAATGCATTGCCTACAAAGATGACAAAATTATTCTGGCAACCGCTGTTTGGCGGTTGGATGCCAGCATAGTTGCGTCCCGAAAGGCCGGTTTTTCCAGCGAAATAGGCCCACGCTTCCTGCATGGTGGCACCGGTTTGTTCACTGCTCGCCTTGATATTGTTGATACCATTACCCGAGGTCACCCAGGAACGTATCCAGGTGAGGAGCGCCTGCTTGTTCGCAGCGGTCATCGGCACGATGGGCCTGACCAGACAGCCGCCATTTCCCCCACTGGCACATCCGTATGACGTCAGCCCGTTTGCGTTATAGAACATCATCCCCAGGTTGATTTTTGCTTCACCATTTGAGGCGACATCGAGACCGTTGATGACGTTGTAAAACGCGCATTGTTCAATGCCGCCTGCGGTGCCATTCAGTGAGGGCGCAGCGCCGTCATCGTCATAGGTGCAATTTCCGGCTGACGCGGAAAAGTTGGCCGCATTATCAAGCACCAGTAAGACGTTTGGCCGATCACCGCTGTCGGAAATCTTGTCATAGATGTCAATATCTTCCGCGTAGAGCAAAGCGGGTGCCGCCATTGCAGCGACAAGCAAATAATGAACCAGAATCTTTGCTGATTTCATGGTGGTACCTCCAGACGGGCGGTGCGATTGTTTCGACATGTGGGGATATGGCATTGCCAGGACTTAGAGGGTGAATTAACAGGACGTCGGTTTATAGAACCGCTGGCTTAAGCCTTGCCCCTGCGTGACACGTACCCCGGTATTTGCATCATCGATGTCTGCTTTGATGTTCCATAGCTGCTGATTGCATTTCGACGGCGGAGGAATGGGCTTTCCATCCTTATCAAAGATCGGCTGACCGGGATCATCGTTAAAGCAGATACGATCGTCTTCGTTGCTTGGGTTCAGCGAGGGATCGTCATTGCGGATGGGCGTGGTGTTGTCGCAGACAGGAGTGTCGACAACGACAGGGTAGGTCACCGCGCCTATCGTTACCGGGACGGTCTGTTGCTCGGTGACGTTTGCAAAATCGCCGCTGACCACTTCTTCGATCGCCTGCTGCGCGGCTGCTGTCGCCTCGGTCTTGACTTGCATGTTCCCTGCAATGCGGGTATTGGACGTCCCTGTGCGGATTGATGACACTACCAGCAGTGTCAGGACAACCAGCATCACGAGGCTGACAATCAACGTGACGCCTTCTTGCTTTCGCATCTTCATTGCGCTCTCCTTCCGCTGGGGTTCACTGCGCGGATTGTTTCGCTGAAAACATGGCGTTTATAGTGATCGTCGAATGGGCCAACGTTTCCTTCCAGTCCAAGGCTGTAAGTCTTGTTGTCGGTATATCCACTGCTTGCGTCGGGATTGCGGGACAAGATATGTGCACGTACGGTCATGACGTTCCGCCAGTCGGTTGCGACCAGCTCGGTGCTGCCATCCTGCGCATAAGTACCAGTCGTGTAGTAGTCCGGTGCGCCGTCGTTATCTTTGTCGATACCGTAGTCGAACTGCACGTTCTGTATGCCTTCAACCAAAGGCGTATTGATAAACGCCGTACTGCCTGCGCTGACGCCAAGTGCAAGACGCTTGAGCGTTGGGATGGGGTTGCCGTTGTCATCGCGCGCGCCGGAACAGGTGGTTCCCGTCGCTGGCTTGTTACAGGGGCTGACGTAGTAGATATCCACGACGAAACTGTGCAGATCGGCAGCGGTTTCGTCCATTTTCTTGAGGGTGAACACCGATGTATCCGTTCCGCTTCCCACCTGCCGTTTGAATACTTTTGATGTGTCGAGCCCGGCCTGGATATAGACGCCGCCCGCCACGGCGTCTGCTTTAGGAATGGCGGCGATGTCGGTCCGCCGTATCACAAGAATATCCGTGCCGGATAGGTGATTCGCATCCGCTAGGCACGCAGCCAGCGCAGTCGGAACGGTGGTCGGCGAGTCGTATCCCTGGATGGCGACTGGCAATGCCGCATCAAGCTCGGTCACCGACGTGGCGCATGGATCCGGAAGGGTTGCGGCTGCACTAGCAACAGGAAAATCGAGCGCAATGTTGAAATACGCGCCGTAGTAGCCCGCCAGTTCAATATCATCCCTTAATACCTGAATTGCATAACGGCCGTTTTCAATCTGGCGGCTGGTGTTATTGAGTTCACGGCTAGTGCTGCTTTGTTGGCTGATAAGTGTCGTGACGCCGGCGACCAGAACCAGGCCCAGGGTAATAGCAATCATCAGTTCGACCAATGACAAGCCGCGTTCACGTGTCATCGAAGGGAACGGGCGTGTCGACCTAGGCTTCATCCGATACCGCGCGCTTGTTTTCATGATGGATGTCATCCCAGCTCACCGATTTTCAATGTGATGCCAACGACACGGCGTTGCTTTTCGTCGCCATACTGATCTTTGCCGCAGGTCCATCCGTCCGGCGGTATCGCGGTCTTGGAAAGCCCTTGCCAGGCAACGGTCACGAGATAGATACTTGTCGTCGAATCGAAACTGATGCAGCCGCGCGCGCCGATCATTGCGCCCACGTCGTTATTACTCGCATTTTTTTCCGATTCGCCGTTCAGCAGGCTATGCCACTCCTTGAGATCCTGAATGGCACGTGCATTCTGGTCGGCGGTTCCCACTGTACAGGTAGGCTCGGTCAACGTCCCCGCACCCCCTGCCGCCGGTGTGCCGGATGCACTGTCGGTGAATACGTAGCATGACGCAACCTTACGATTGGCATTGATTCTGGACGCCATGTCCTGGAGCAGGATCAAGGCCTGCGCACGTTGATACGATTCGAGTTCGGAGCGCTGGCTTTGGATCATCGTGCCTGCGAGGCCTAGCAGGCCGAGCAGCAGGATGACGAGGGCCACCAGCACTTCAATCATGCTGACGCCACGTTGCTTGGGTAGTAGAGTTTGGCGGGGCTTCATGAGCACGTCCCGGTACGTGTTGAGGGCAGGCCACTGAGGTCCACTGTGACGCAGCGTATTGCATTACTCCCTGTGATTTCGAATTGCGGTGTGCTGCTGCCATCAACGCGTCCGTCGGAACGATACGTAACCTCTGCACTTGGCCCGGTAACCGTCAGCCCGGAAAGGGCAGCTTGCTTGTTCAGGACCGTAGTGGCTCCGCTGGCCGTGACAGTGACCGTCCATCCATTTTTCCAGCCGTCCGTCGCGGAAGTAAGCACCACGTCACGATTCCGTTTGATCGCTTCGCTGCGCGCAAGCGTCAATGCGGAATAGAGGTCAAAAGAGGCGCTGCGGACTGCCATGCCTTTGATGAATTCGGAAAACGAGGGGACGGCGATGCCCAGCAAAACGCCGGTAATGGCGACGGTCACCAGCAATTCGGGAAGGGTAAACCCCGATTGGGCTTGCGCCTTGGATGAATGCCGGAAGAAAGTTCGCGCATTCATCATGATTACCAGCAGCCGGCAACGGTGCCTGTTCCGGTAATCCCTTTTGTGCCGTCCTGCGTGAGCGTCAGGTTCTTGCACTTGGTATCACTGCTTGCCTGAGCACCGGTGGCAGTGGCGGTGACGGTAAAGGTGGTAGCAGTTACGTTGCTCAGTGCAAGCGTGTAGTTGCGCGAGACATCGCCAGGCACCGCGACCAGATCATTGACAACGCTTGAATATTCGCGCTTGTCGAGACGGTACTGCTCCTGCTTGTTTGCGAGCTGCAGCATGACGTTCTCAGCCGAAGTCCTGTTGGTTCTTACGACGTAGTCCCGGTATGACGGATAAGCAATCGCCGCGAGAATGCCGACAATAGCCACGGTAACCATTAGTTCGATAAGCGAGAATCCCTGATTGCCTGGGTGACTTTTAGTGTTCACTTTGGTGCGCCTGAAAGTTTCCTTGGTGCAATAAATATACATGTATTGTTGTCGCAAGGGAATTTATTCCGATGAGCGGCATTTTTTGGTGGGTCAGCGGTAAAAGCTGTGGCGCGTTGCGGTGGGGCGTACCGATGTTGCGATGCAGCGTGTGCAATGTTCAACGCAGCGATAACTGCGAACATGCGAAACGAAGGTATGAACAAGACCTCCTCGTTAATCTATATACAAACGTAGTGCCGTGGCACCAACGTGTAACATTCTGGAAATGCATGACAAACGAGCACGAGAACGTTATGTAATCATAAAGAAATTTATTGCGAAAACATAACAGGCCGCCGCAGGAATACCCGTAATGTAGGTTTTCAAATCACCAACATTTCTTAAGGCCGGCGCGTGCAGGGCGAAGGCAGGGTCGCAGGTCATTTTCGGCAATGAAGATGGCCCAGGACAGAGTCCGCCCGTGCGTTGCTGCGGGCAGTCGTTTAAAGCACTGCGTATCGGAAGACAGAATCCTTACTTGCACTTGCGCAGGAAAATAATGCACTCTTCGTTCTGGCACGACAGTTTCTTTTATGCGGCCGCGGCTTTCTTCGCGATTGTGTTGCTTTTAGTTGTCGTGATCTGGTCGGTTCGTCGCCATCGCTCTCCAACATTACACGTTAGCTGTGATCTACCAATCGATAAGCTAGTGCCGTCGCTCGCCGGGCTGACGCTTGGCACAGCAGTAGCCGGCAATTCTGTCGAAGTTTTCGAGAACGGCGCCTTCTTTGATGTTCTGCTACAGAGAATTCAATCGGCACGGCATGGCGTGCATTTTGAAACCTTCCTTTGGAAGGAGGGCGTGCTAGGGCAACGCGTGGCTGATGCGCTTTCGGAGCGGGCACGCGCCGGTAAGCACGTACGCGTACTGCTCGACGCGACCGGATGTAAAAAGTTAGGAAAGAGCGCTCGCCGTCAAATGGAAGAGGCCGGATGCAAGCTCATCTTCTTCCATGACAAAAGGCTGCGCAACATCGGATTGCTCAACGACCGTGATCACCGCAAACTCGTCGTCATTGATGGTCGTGAAGCCTTTGTCGGTGGGCACTGCATCGTAGATAGCTGGATGGGTGATGCGCAAGACAACGCGCATTTTGGAGATGTCAGTGTCCGGTTGCGAGGGCCCATCGTAAACAGCATTCAAGCCGTGTTTAGCGAGAACTGGGTCGGCCAGACGGGGGAACTGTTCGTGGGCGATGAAGTGTTCCCGCACCTGGAGCCTGCTGGGGATGTATTGATCCATGCAGCATTTGTAAAACCAGAGTGTTCTGCGCCGGCCGTCAAGATTCTTCATCACACAGCTATCTGCCTTGCCCGAAAACGCATATGGATCCAGAACCCGTATTTCATTCCCGAACCTGAGGCGATCGACGCGTTTGGAGACGCTGTGGCACGCGGGGTCGATGTCCGCGTATTGATGCCGTCCGCGCATGCCTCCGACAATCCCATGGTTCAGCACGCCGGCCACCGTAATTTTGAAAAGTTGCTGAAGTGTGGTGTACGCTTGTTTGAGTATCCAAATACCTTACTGCATCAGAAAATCATGACGATCGATGGCGTCTGGTCCGCTGTCGGATCAAGCAACTTCGATGACCGGTCGTTCGATACCAATGATGAAATCAGCTTGGGGATCCTGGATGCGGCTACTGCGAGCAGACTCGATGCCGTCTTTGAAAAATATGCCCCTCTATCGAAAGAGATTGAATTGGAGCGATGGAGTAAGCGTGGAAGCTGGCATAAATTGAAAGACAATGCGGTCTATTTGCTCAATGAAGTTCTTTGACCCGGTTGAATCCGGGTGCGAATTCCATCCCGGTGTGTTGTGCGTTGGTGTTTATTTGCCCGACGTGTGCGCAGTTGTTTCCATTCGACGGTAGATTTCCTGGCGAAGCTGTGCAAACTGTTCCCGTGTACGAGCTGCAACCGTGTTCAGCCCCAATCCAAACGGCAGCCGTATGTTCGGAACAGACTCGCTTCGGTATTCGATGATAGTGGCATTACCACGTTCGATAAGTCGCGTGTGCGCAAATCCGCTGGTAATGGTTCCTCCTACTGCCTCGGAGCGAATTTCCTGGTACGGTTGTAGTTTGACATCGCGAACCGACTCAAATGGAAAACGCAGTAGCCCAAAGTTGACCACGCCGGTTTGTTCAACACGGAACCGGTCTGGTGACTGTTGAATCGCCTTGCTCGAATTGATTCCAGGGAAAAACGAGGCCATGTGGTTATAGTCGGTAAGTACTTGCCAGACTTGCCTCGGACTGGCAATCACGGGCATGCTTACGTCGATCAATACCGCGTTGCCCTCATGGCGCACGTCGACGCGCATGTCGCTTTGCATCGCAGCCGGAACGTCTTGCGCGTATGCCGCATGACAGATGGCTGCGACTAACATGAAACGGCTGAACCGTATCGGGACACTCATGATGATGGCCTGGTGTACAGCATGAGAATTTGACCATCCGCATGTAGCAGAGTGCCCGAGCACTGCGCAGGAAAAATCTTGCGCGCCGGTTACTACCGGCTGCGTTTCTCATCAATTCACATTGCGCTGGAGCTAACGTTAAGGGGGCGTAACGGGTAGCCCAACCGGGCAACTCACGCCTGTACCGCGCAACCCGCAATAACCATTCGGGTTTTTTGCCAGGTATTGCTGGTGGTCGTCTTCAGCATAATAGAAGGTCGGAGCAGGATAACGGATCTCGGTTGTGATATCGCCGTGTCCTGCTTTTGCCAGGCAAGCCTGGAAACTTGCCTGGCTGGCTTTCGCCTCGACAAATTGAGATGGAACTGTGCAGTAAATTGCTGAGCGGTATTGCGTACCCCTGTCATTTCCTTGTCGCATTCCCTGTGTCGGGTCGTGACTTTCCCAGAACAGTGCAAGCAAGGTCTCGAACGCACAAACCGTGGGATCGTAGACAACGAGAGCGACTTCGGCATGGCCGGTCTCACCTGAACACACTTCACGATAAGTCGGGTTTGGCGTGAAGCCGCCGGCATACCCGACTGCGGTCGTATAAACGCCGGGTAGCGACCAGAAAAGTCGCTCGACGCCCCAGAAACAGCCCATGCCCAACTGTACTTGTAGCAGACCTTCGAACTCGCCACGCAGTTCCCGACCATGGATGAAATGGTGATTATGAAGGACGAGCGGAGCGGCTCGTCCGGGCAGGGCCTTCTCGGCGAGAGGCATGCGCTGCTTGTACGCGCCAATGCCGGACAAAAGTTTTTTAAACATATTTTTCCTTTCGAGTAGCCGTTCGCGTGTCAGATCAAGCATCAAGGTGATGGTGCAAATCAGACATTCGCTTGATCTATCTCAAATAGATACAGCCATCTGAATCCATTTGGCCGTCCAGATCGTATGTGCCAGTGCAGCACGGTGGTTTTCGCTTCCTTATATGCCCGGCCCTCGATCACAGGAGATACTCATGCGCAATCCTATTACCAGACAAGTGCTACGCACGACGCTAATGGCGGCGGTAGTAGCCGGCATCTTCACTACACCAGCAATGGCATCAAGCCATCGCGAATCTCCATTCCTTACGGAACAGCCCAAGGTCGACGCAACGGATCTTTATCTGTTCCGCAGCTACGAGGCCGGACGCCAGGATTATGTGACGGTCATGGCCAACTATATTCCATTTCAGGATCCGTTTGGCGGTCCGAACTTTTACCAGTTCGATGAAAACGGTTTGTATGAAATTCATTTTGATACGAACGGTGACGCCAAGGAAGACATCACGTTTCAGTTCCATTTCAAGAATACGCCAAAATCTGCGGCACTTCCGGTCGGTGGCAAGCAGGTTAAAATCCCCCTGATTAACGCCGGTCCGATCAATACCGTCAATCCGCCGACGCTGAATGTACGCGAAACCTATACCATTGATATCGTCAAAGGCGATCGTCGTACAGGTACCCGAAACCCCATAACGCTGGGAGGCGGCGCGCGTGAGTTCGACAAACCGGTCGACAACATCGGGGACAAGACCTTCGGCGGCGCCGATGGTTACGAGAAATATGCGGGCCAGCATATTCATGAGGTGGCCATCCCCAACTGCGGTAACGGCCGGGTCTTTGTGGGGCAGCGTAAAGAACCCTTCTATATTGCGGTCGGCAAGACTTTCGACCTGATCAACCTGAATCCGCTGGGTGCGGAGGTGGGCGGTAACGAAAATAATCTTGAACGCAAAAACGTCAGCACGATAGCCATGGAGATTCCGATCTCGTGCCTGACCAACGGCAATGGCGGTGATCCTGTCATCGGCGCCTATACCACCGCGAGCAAACGCCAGGGACGCTTGATTAATCCGACGCCAGGTGCCGGGTTGAATACGGCCAGCAAAGAAGGTGGTGCATGGACCCAGGTATCGCGTCTGGGCATGCCGCTGGTGAATGAAGTCGTAATCGGCATGGACGATAAAAACCGGTTCAATGCATCCAGGCCTAGCGGAGATGCACAGTTCATCGACTATGTTACCAATCCGACGCTCCCGGCCCTGATCCAGACCTTGTTCCCATCGGCACCCGCACCGACCAACTTTCCACGCACGGATCTGGTGACAGTGTTCCTGAAAGGCATCGAGGGCGTTAACCAGCCGAAGAATGTCGTACCGTCAGAAATGCTGCGTTTGAATACATCAATCGCTCCGACATCGCGTGAGGCGCAGAATCCGCTCGGTGTGGCTGCCGGCGACAACGCGGGCTTCCCGAACGGACGCCGTCCGGCGGACGATGTGGTCGATTTGTCGCTGCGTGTGGCAATGGGTGCGCTGTGCGTGCTGACCGGACAGAACGACGCGCTGAAGGTCAGTTGCAAACCTTCCGATGCGCCTGCCGGCGGTGCCGCGCTGACCGATGGCGTACGCAAGACCGCTGCGGACTTCAAGCCAGCCTTCCCGTACTTCAATACACCGATCTCGGGCAATGCCGCCGGGACGAGCAGCAGTAATGCCGCCGCCCAATAACGGATAAAGGAGAAACTTATGTTTAGCAAACGCTTTATCTTCAGTGCAGCGGCAGGCACGACCCTCCTGCTAGCGCTGGTGGGCTGCGGCGGAAGTGGCGGCGACTCCGGCACTGTTGCAGCAACCCCGGGCGCTGGCACGGCGAACGACACCACGCAGTCGGCTGCCAGTGATTCATTCTTTGCACGGGTCCTTGCCATTATTGGAGATACCTCCGATACCGCAGAAGCTCAAGAGATTGAATCAACGGCGGCCACGACCCCTGAAGAGACGCGACCCCAGCCGGTAAGTTGATTTGCCGGCCCGCTCACGGCGGTGAATGGAAAACCGGTTCAATATCGATCAGCAGCAAGAGAAGATAGGAACTGACCCGATAAAACGGCCCGTCTTGGGTCGTTTAGCATTTTTGATCCCATAGACTATGAGTTATGCGGCACGGTGTCGTTTCCGAAAGTAGAAATCACAAGGCGGCACCTGTGGCTGTACATGGATTGAGGCATCAATACGCCCTGTCAGTGGGCCAGAATCAGTTCGTTCAAACATGACTGCTCGCTCGAAATCATCGCCTCCAAAAAATCGTAGACGCCTAAGGTCAAAATCCATCTCGGTAGAGATAGCCTTCACCAGCGCTCCGGACCAAAGGTTACTGGAGATGGTGCATTGTGAGGTTGGCTGCTTCCGGCAACAGAGCCGCCTTCCAAGATTTGTCTACGGAAGCAGAGGCAGCTCAGTGACAGTACGTCGGCATAGTTTAAGTATCGGTGTCGTCGTTGGACGCTTTGAACAGATCGTTGAGTTGCTGAGATTTCCCTTTAGGTTGGACGGTACCTCGACGACCAGAAAATTCTTCCTCTATGTTGTCGCGGTAATAGCTCCAGGCCGAACCGGACGTTGATAATCTGCGCCAAACCTCTGTTCCGACACCTGAATAATCAATCGCACTTCCATCATCGAATTCGACCCGCAGGATGCGTTCACGCGGGTCGTACCCAATAGCACGCAGTTTCCCGGCATTGATCTTTTTCATCTCCATGATTATCTCCATTCGTATCTATGGGAGTCCGCATAGGGCCCAGGCTGTGTAAAGACGAATTTTTCTGCCACAAGCAGCACGACATAGCGGACGCACTGGAAAGAAGGTGTGTACTACTTGCTGTGGTCTACCTCGGCCGAACCTGCGTTTTATGCAGATTCGACTGCATTCAAAAGGAACCAGAAGATCGAGATTACATTGAATCAATGTAACAATGAACTTCGTCCGTACGACCTTCGCTCACCAGCTGGGCAGGGGTCTTGCCATCAAATTTCGATAATGGTTCCTCCATCCATACGCTGGCAGCGTCATCATTGCCTACAATTTCCCGCATTCTGTGCATGATCGTGTAATAGGCCTGGGCTTTGCGCGACTGCTCTTGAAACCGCGTACGGAGTGCTTCAAACGCTTGGAGTGATGGACGTCCATCTTTTGTCATGATTTACCTCGATCAAATCAGAAGTTCAAGAACGCTCGCGTGTCTTGTCAATCCCTGAGATGGCGAACATGTTTAAGTTCGCCAAGCATTTATACATCTTTGAGGTCATCATACCCTCAACCCTTGGGCAGCAGCTTGTGGCCGTGTGCGGCAGTAGTGCGGTGCACATCGCCGGCGGCTATAGACCACCTTCCAGGAAGAGACATCCGAGAAGCGGAATGGCGCTGCCCGCCCTCACCGGACTTTCGGCTTTCTTGAGAGCGGACATTCAGCAGTCGATTCGATACGGTGGTAGTATATGAAGTGACTATAAAGCATATATACGGCACAAAAAATGGGAATTCTGAAAATCTCCGAGCAAATGCACGAAAACCTGCGTTCGACCAGCGCGGCGCTCAGCCGCTCAATTAATGCGCAAGCCGAACACTGGCTTCGCGTCGGCATGCTAGCCGAACTCAATCCCAAGTTGAGCTATGGCGAGATCTGCCAACTGTTGATTCATGCACATCAGTCCGGAGATCTCATCCAGGCAACCGTTCAGCCTGCCGCCGAGCCGGAGGCAGCATGAAGTTCACGAACGGTGTTCCCCTTCGTTCAGAGGCGGAGATCGGGATGGCACGTCGCGCCGGCGCACTGGCGGCGGACGTGCTCAGGATGATCGAGGAGCACGTCAAGCCCGGCATTACTACAGGCGAGCTCGACAAAATTTGCCACGACTACATCGTTGATGAACTGAAGGTCATTCCTGCCAACGTCGGCTACATGGGCTATCCCAAGACAGTACTCACTTCGGTTAATCATGTCGTTTGTCATGGAATACCCGCTGACAAACGCCTGAAGGATGGCGACATCATCAACATTGATGTTGCCGTCATGAAGGACGGCTGGTTTGGCGATACCAGCCGCATGTATTGTGTCGGGGAGCCAGGGATACTTGCCAAGCGACTGGTGCGCGCCACTTATGAAGCGATGCGTGCTGGCATCCTTGCGGTACGCCCTGGAGCGACGCTGGGTGATGTTGGGCACGCCATTCAAACCATTGCGCACCGCGAAGGATTTAGCGTCGTACGTGAATATTGCGGCCATGGTATCGGAACCGTTTACCACGATAAACCGCAGGTGCTGCACTTTGGGCAGCCCGGTACTGGCATGGTGCTAGAGACTGGCATGATTTTCACTGTTGAACCAATGCTCAATGCGGGCAGGCCGGGGACGAAGCAGTTGGCCGATGGCTGGACGGTTGTGACGAAAGACCGCTCCATGTCCGCGCAATGGGAGCATATGGTCGCTGTAACAGAAAGCGGCTTCGAGATCCTGACTTCCTGGCCTGATGGCTACGGAGAATATTCGCCCATCACCACCGAGGCATTATCTTCGGTCGCTTTGGTCTGAACGTGACGGGCGATAGCTCGGGCTCACATGGCTAGTGCTTACTCGGATTGGGACCCGAATCTGTCCTCCAGGTCGGTTCCGAAAAAGACATGGCTTTGATGAATACAAAGGCACAAAGGGCGGGTATTGGGGTTTCGATATGTCTCAGAACATTTATGACAATCCGCAGTTCTATTCGGGTTACTCCCAACTTCCTCGCTCCATCGAGGGGCTCTCTGGCGCGCCTGAGTGGTCTTCTGTACGAACACTGCTGCCTGCGATCGAAGGTGCTCGAGTCCTGGATCTCGGGTGTGGTTTCGGAGCGTTCGATCGCTGGGCAATCGAACACGGTGCGAAGGAAGTCATCGCAATCGACCTTTCCCGAAGAATGCTTCTTGAAGCTCGAAAGCGAACCGCTGGCGCGTCCATCGACTACCGAGTTGGCGACTTAGCGAAGCTGGATATCCCGGAGCGGAACTTTGATCTGATCTACAGCGCGCTGGCATTCCACTACATTGAAGACTTCCATAGCCTCTGCCGAACGATGCGGTCAAAGCTTCGCAACGGAGGTCGATTGGTTGCGACCGTCGAGCATCCGATCTTCTCAGCCCCTCGCAATGACCAATGGAAGGAGGAGGATGGTTATCCCTTCTGGCCCTTGGATAACTACCTGAACGAAGGTGAGAGAGTAAGGCCCTGGTTTTCCGCTGGTGTCACCAAGTACCACCGAACCATCGGGACCTACGTGAATACACTTCTCGACAACTCATTTCAGCTGGTTCGGCTCATTGAATGGGGACCGGATGCCGAACAGGTAGCGAAGCATCCGGAATGGGCAAAGGAGAGGGATCGGCCGATGTTTCTGCTATTTGCTGCGGACGCGATTGGCTGAGTCAACGTCAGCTATTAGTGCGGGCCGGAATGTGTCTGGCAGTGCCCACGTTGATCGGTCACCTTGATAAGCTGTCATATAGGACTGGGGCTAAATTAGCCAATCCGAATTGCCGGTTTGCGGTGCTCACAATGTAGATTTCCCTGCTTTGCCTGGGGATACTACTATTGGCCAGCAGCGCGGGCACCATCCACGAACAGCCGAACGACTGTGGCAAACTCCTGCTTCAGGTCGAGCCGCCGATCAGTAATCCAGCGCATCAGCGCGCCGAAATATAGGTAGTGGAAATAGATCGCCAACCCGTCGGCCGGGTGGGACGCATCGAGTTCGCCGCGCTGCTGAGCCGCAACAATCAGCATCTTCCACGCTTGCACCATATCACCGCTGCCGGAGGGTTCGTCAGCTGTTTGGTCATCCGGCTTGAAACCGGCGAATTTATAGCGGATATAGGGCAGCAGGTAATCGGGATGGCGTTCGCACCAGGCGGCGGACTCAGCCAGCAGCGCCGAGACGTTGGCACGGAACGGAGCCTTCGGGTCGAATTGAAAACCGAGGCTTGCGAGGTCGCGTGCCAGTTCACCTTCCAGTAGATGCGCGAGCACTGCCTCCTTAACGGGGAAATACTTGTACAGCGTGCGCTTGGAGACCCCGGACGCCGCCGCGATCTGCTCCATCGTCACAGCCATATATCCATGAGCTCGAAATAGCTCGCCGGCAACCGTGCTTATTTGTTCCGTCAGGCGTGCCTTCTTCAGCGGCCGCCGGCCACTCGCAGGTGGGTTGAGTACATTTTCCAAATCAGTCGGAGAGGTCATAGCCTGAAAGTATAGATGATGCTAAAGTATACGACGTATACTTTTAAAAAGAACGCCATGAAATTGCTGATCCTCACCTACGGTACGGAAGGCGACACCCGGCCGCTCGTCGCTCTTGGTCACGCGCTGCATAGCATCGGCCACGATGTATATCTGCTCGGTGACGCGCGCACCCTCGGCTCGGCTGATGAACTCGGCCTAGCCAACTCCGCGCTGTCCGGCGATATCCGCCAGTTGTTCTCGGAATGGCTCAGCCAAGGGCCAAAAGGCACGGCCAAGGCGCTGGTGCAACTGACCAACGCCAATACCCACGCCTGGACGGTTGAAACCTTGGCTGCTGCAGACGGTTGCGACGCCATCCTTACCTCCGGTCTGGCAGGTTTTATCGGCCTATCCGTAGCAGAACGCCTGGGCATCCCAGCCATCGGGACCGGCATGATTCCGCTCACGCCTTCGCGCGAATTTCCTTCGCCCTTCCTGCCCTCCGGTCTAGTGCCGCGCTGGATCAACCATGCCAGCCTCAGGCTGACCAACCAGTTGTTCTGGCTGGCCTTCAGGAAAAGCCTGAATGAAGCGCGCCAGACTGTGCTCAGACTGGCGCCGTGGCCGGAGTTGCCGACCCAACACCCAATGCTCTACGGCATTTCGCCAACGATCCTGCCGCAGCCTGCGGATTGGCCGGCCCACGCCAAGCTGTGCGGCCAATGGCAGACACCGGCCGCCGATTTCACGCCAACACTCGAACTTGCCGACTTCCTCCGCGCCGGCCCGCCGCCGGTCTACGTCGGCTTCGGCAGCATGGCCGGGATAGATGGGCCGCACATAGCAAAGACGTTGGTCACCGCCTTGGCCGGCCGCCGCGCACTGTTTTACCCGGGCTGGAGCGGAATGGACGATATCGAGATGCCTGATAATATCCTCCGCATCGGTGCCACCCCGCACCAATGGCTGCTCCCGCGTACTTCCGTCGTCATCCATCATGGTGGCTCCGGTACCACCCATTCTGCCACCCGTGCTGGCAAGCCCTCGGTCATCATCCCATTTGCCGGGGACCAACCCTTCTGGGCAGAGCGACTTAATCGTCTGGGCATAGCGCCGCCAGCGCTCGATGGAGCGAAGCTGGATGCGAGGTCATTAGGGAAAGCAATAGGCTTTGTTGAAAATATTGAGATCCAGAAGCGCGCCGCGGAGCTTGGCGAGCAGATGGAACGGGAAGATGGGCTCGCAACGGCCGTAAGGGAAATTGAGAAGCTAATTAATTAGTCCCAAAGACGGCAACCCTATTTAATTAATCAACAACGCGGGGCTTCGTGCGGTTCGAGCGCAACTCGACAATTAATAAATAGCTGACCGCAGGAGCCTCAAAGTGAGGTTGCGGTATTGGGGTACATCATGGAGCAAAAAATGAATATCAAAGTTAGACATGAACAACCAGCCGATAGCGCGGCGATTTTCGATTTAACCAAACTCGCTTTTTCGACTGCTGCGCATACCAGCCATACAGAGCAATTCATCGTGAATGCACTCCGAACCAGCGGTCACCTCGCGTTGTCGCTTGTTGCCGTGGAGGAGGGAAGGCTTGTTGGCCACATCGCCTTTTCACCAGTCACGATCTCAGCTGGTGACGATGGCTGGTATGGCGTTGGGCCGCTTTCGGTACTGCCGGACTTCCAGCGGCGGGGAATCGGCAGCCTACTAATGCAACAGGGATTGGCTACGCTTAGGAATAGAGGGGCACGGGGTTGCGTGTTGGTTGGCGACCCGGCGTTTTACTCCCGGCTCGGCTTTTCCCCCTGTACGGAACTGGTATTCCCGGGAGTTCCCCCGGAATATTTGTTAGGTAAGAGTTTCGGCGATGCGATGCCAAAGGGCGAGGTCACGTTCTCACCGGCTTTTGCGGCAACCGCTTAATTTCCGAAAAAGCGTAGCGCGATAACCAGCTGTGGCGCCGTCACTTTTGCTTCGACTCTGCACTACAACCCGGTCAAGCATCTTTATTGTGGCATTAACGGAGGTTTTTCCGCTTATGGGAGGAGCATCGACGATTTCGCATGACGCCATGAATGATTGTCCGACTCTTTCCACGGATCGATTTGGTGCTTGATCGGTTTCACTTCGTACTTGCGAAGTCGATATTAAAAAATAAGTTTAAGTACTCCAGTCAGCGTCAGCAAGCCGATCAGGAAAATGATAACGACAATCCATAACAGTATTTTCATTCGATGCTCCAGGTGCAGGTAGTAAGGAATGGCGATGAGCTCGACACAACTTAATGGCGTTTCATACCAGTAAAACAATTGTTAAAAGACCGACAAGTATCGCTCCGCAAAGTTCCTGCGGCAACTTGCATACAACCTACACATGATTTCTCGCAAGGCCTTGTAGCCATATGCCTAGACAATAAACAATGTCAGGCTAGAGAAGATGGCAGTCTCATGCACAGGAGGCAAGCGTGTATCTTGAGGCAAAGACAGTGGACGGCGCCTCGGCTGCTACACGCGTGTCGCGCTGGAGCCTGTACGTGGCGAGATGCTGGTTCATCGCACTGGGAATGTTCTGGGCCTGTCAAGTTGCAAGCGCCGGCTTACCTGCTTCCGTAAGCTTGCTGACCGTTGACGATGCCATTGGGCCAGCTACCGCAGACTATATTATCCGGGGTATTGCACGCGCGGAGAAAGAAGAGCAGCAACTTGTGATCCTCAAGTTGGATACGCCAGGCGGTCTTGATGTGTCGATGCGATCGATCGTCAAGGCCATACTGGGATCGTCTGTACCGATCGCTACTTTTGTTGCTCCTGGCGGCGCACGTGCTGCCAGTGCCGGCACCTATATCCTGTATGCAAGCCACATTGCGGCGATGGCGCCCGGCACTAACCTTGGCGCGGCCACGCCGGTGCAGCTGGGAGGGACCGAGGCACGTGATCCTGACAAGTCCGACAACCGAGGTGCAGGCAAACCGGGCACCGGGGCGTCGGACTCGGACACGGAAACGGATAAAAAAGCGACCGGTGGAAGTGAACTCGCATCGTCCATGATGCGCAAACAGGTCAATGATGCCGTGGCCTATATCCGTGGTCTCGCGCAAATGCGGGGACGAAATGCGGAGTGGGCGGAGCACGCGGTGCGCGAGGCGGTCAGCCTCCCGGCTGAGGAAGCTGTCAAGCTGCGCGTCGTCGACTATGTGGCAGAGGACGTTCCTGCATTGCTTGCACAGATTGACGGCAAGGAGGTGACGGCAGGTGGCCAACCCAGGACACTGCATACTGCGGGAGCCTCGGTGATCGATGCTCAACCTGACTGGCGTATAAAAATTCTTTCCGCGATTACCAATCCCAGCATTGCCTTACTACTACTCACCCTCGGTGTATACGGCATCATCTTCGAACTCATGAGTCCGGGATCTGGTGTGCCTGGTGTAGTGGGAACGCTGCTCCTGCTCATCGGACTATATGCTTTGCAGTTACTGCCGGTGAACTACGCCGGTCTGGCACTGATTCTTCTTGGTCTCGCTTTCATGGTTGCCGAGGTATTCCTGCCAAGTTTCGGCATCATTGGCGCTGGCGGTATCGGCGCATTTATCATCGGCGCCCTGTTGCTGATTGATACCGATGTTCCAGGGTACGGTATTCCTTTTACCGTCATCGCCGGCATTGCCGTGGTAAGCGCCCTTGCCCTGGTAGGGATTGCCACGCTGGCAGTGAAAACGCGAAGGCTTTCCGCGCCGCGCAATCCTGATCGCATCGTCGGCAGCGTCGCTGAGGTAATCGATGCCGATGTGGCCGCCAATGAAGCCTGGGCGCAAATCCATGGCGAAATCTGGCGTGTCGTCAGCACTGTACCCTTGCACCGTTCCCAGAAAGTCCGGGTGGTCGCCCGTACCGGGCTAACGCTGGAAGTTGTCCCTGCAGGACATCCTGAAAAAGGAGAATGAGAATGTTTTTTGATTTCAGCTTCGGAATCATTGGTGTTTTAATCGTGCTGATTGCGCTGCTTGCCGCATCGGTTCGTGTGCTGCGTGAATACGAGCGCGGGGTGGTTTTTCAGCTCGGCCGCTTCTGGGCCGTCAAGGGCCCGGGACTCATTATCCTGATTCCTGTTCTACAGCAGATGGTGCGAGTGGACTTGCGAACAGTGGTACTGGATGTGCCGACACAGGACGTTATTTCACGCGATAACGTTTCTGTCAAAGTCAATGCCGTCCTCTACTTCCGTGTGGTCGATCCGGAAAGGGCCATCATTCAGGTCGCCAATTTCTTTGAAGCGACCAGCCAGCTTGCGCAGACCACGCTGCGGTCGGTGCTTGGCAAGCATGAGCTGGACGATATGCTGGCGGAACGGGAAAGGCTCAATCTCGATATTCAGCAGGTGCTTGATGCGCAGACCGACGCGTGGGGCATCAAGGTAGCCAACGTTGAAATCAAGCATGTTGATCTTGATGAATCGATGGTGCGCGCGATCGCACGACAAGCCGAAGCCGAACGTGAACGTCGGGCCAAGGTGATCCATGCCGAAGGTGAATTGCAAGCTTCCGAAAAACTAATGCAGGCCGCACATGTGCTCTCGCAACAATCGGGCGCAATGCAGTTGCGCTATATGCAGACACTCAGCAATATTGCCGGGAATAATTCATCGACGATTGTCTTTCCGTTGCCGCTCGAATTGCTGACCGGTATAGCCGATGCAGCGACGAGGTCACGCGATACGCCTCCAGCTACGTGAAACGCTTTGACGCGCAGAAGCTTGCCTCAGAGGCATCACGATTACTTAAGATTACTTAATTAAGTCTTGCTATCGGCTCAAGGTTTTTTTGTGCGTGAAACACAACGAGCTTGCTGACAAGCCAGTCGAAACTTCGCGCGTCGGTCACCCATCAGCCGCCGCAGTTCGTCGATACTGATACCCGTCTGTTGTTGTATCGCCAGAAGAAGTGATGCGGCGAGGGGAATTCGCCCTCGTCGGATATTTTCAACAACATGGCGCGCCATGCTTAATCGCTTGGACAGGGCATTATCACTACTCAGTTGTAAACGTTTAATTAATGCGTCGAACAGGTCGTTCGGATTATAGTTTTGCGGGGTAACGGATTGCATTATTCTCTAATCTGATGAATGTTAATGACATAAATTATTGACAACAATGGAGACGTATAGTTCTTGTTGCTACGTTCCTTTGTCTTGAACAAAGCGTCCCTCGCAAAATTTGGCACACTATCTACATCGCGTCGGGTGGCTGCATGGTCATTACTCCGCAGTCAAATTCATTGGGCTGGTTGCCTGCGAGGTATGACAGTGAGTTGACCTTCTCCCTCTATATAAGCCGCCTTCACATCCTCTATTTTCTCAATACCTTGCCGGCGCAGTTGAGCCATGAGTTCGTCCTCCGTGAGGTACTCACGCCGCATATTACGTCGCATAAGCCGCCCGTTTCGCACGATTTGAACCGGCGAACCAGAAACTAAGCTTTCAACGAAAGGAATATGGAAACTGACCAGGTTGAGCAGGTAATTCCATCCCATCAAGGTGGCGATCATTAATATTGCGTCGCCAACTGTTTTGTGTTCACCCATCCCATGCGCCGCTGCTTCCGCGATTAGAAGCAAAAATACCAGATCTATCACCGCCAACTCGCCTCCAATGCGAGGCATAAGGCGCATGAAGGCAAGAATTGAAAAATATAATATTGTTCCACGGGCGATAAGCTCGAAAAGCGGCGTCTCTAGTGCAAAGATCTCCATCCAGCTGCTTGGGAAGAATTCCATAAATGTATGTTCCTTATTTCAGGTAAGCCGCATCCACTTGTAGGATGACTATGATGCTGCACCTTGGCGTATGCCGGATCATCTTGAAGTTGCTTTTTCGCATCTCGCATGCAGGCCGTTTGCTCTGTACTGCTTGTCTGGCGGCAGGCATTACGCGCTTCTTCATAGGCCGCATAAGCCTCTCGTCTAGACAAGCGATATCGGGCTTCCGGGGTGGTGACTTCCACCGATTGCTGCGCTTCAGCATTGCACTTTGTGCTGTCACTTGCTCCTTGTACCGGCATCGAGATCAACATTGCGGTGGCAACTGCGGCACCGATGTTTAATTTGCAAAATAGGCTGCTCATCGCTACTCCTTTCAAAAAAATAGGTCATAAACAGCACTAATCACGTGCTTAGTATTGAATAAACAAATGCGCAAAAGTTTCCCTACGCTGCACAGACCAGGAAGCGGCGAGCATCGTTTTCCTTCAACGTTGTTGCTTCTTTAAAGGCGCACAGCGTGCTTGCGCCCCCGCACCTTTCGCGTCCCGGTCAATTCATAAAAAAATCCCCTCGAAGAGAATTCAAGGGGATCAACGCCTACATGTCATGAGGAGACAGCATGGCTTAGTTCAGGCGGTCTGCCCCGGATGCCATAATTTTTGGAAGTCTTTGTCCCTGACTGCAACCCATAATGCCAGGGCGGCAACAGCAGCACCCACCACCACGGTATTGGTCATCGCTTCCTGATGGGCAGCGAATCCGAGAGCCCATGGCGCGACAATACCCCAAGCGCCAAGCAGGAAGTTAACCACTTCTTCCCATGCACGGGGCAGGTAAATCGCAAGGGCCGCGACCAAGAGAATCGCTGCACCCAGCCACCATGCATTCCTTGCTGCGACCGGAACATTGTCTGCGTACTTCAATGCCCAGGGCGAGGCGAACAGCCAAGCACCCAGCAGCAGATTTAACCAATCCTGCCAACGTTTGCCTTTCATGATGAACACCTCCAAAATGAAACAAGCATTAGTTTCCCGCGCCTGCCGGATCCAATCCATGCAGGCGCGACCTATTATTCCTGCCAGACGTCTGATTTATGCAGGTCGGACTTCGATGCGGCGCGGTTGTGCGTGGGATGCTTTGGGTATGTGCAACTTCAGCACCCCGTTACGGAACTCCGCGGCTGCCTTTTCGCCGTCCAACTCGTTCGACAATGAGAACGTGCGCCGGTAACGTGGCACCTGGATTTCCGCATACTGCGAGTCCATGTCCTGCGGTATGTTGAGATCCACCTCGCCTTCAATCGTCAGGCGATGGGTTTCCAGCTGCAGATTCAGACGGTCCTTTGGCACACCGGGCAAGTCAGCCAGCAACGTGATGCCGCTTTTGTCCTCGATCACATCGACCGGAGGTTGAAGGACAACCTGCTCGTCACTTCTGCCAGACCTATCAGACCCGTTGGTTTTCGCAACCTGTTGGTTGTTCTGGGTCTGCGGGAGATTAGTTTGCTTACTCATGATCCATCCTCCTCATCAATGAACAGAGATACGCCTCAGCTGGGCGGATTCCCTACGTTTGATGCTGATATGGAGCACGCCATCGCGGTAGCGAGCATCAACAGTGTCCGGATCCAGGTCGTCGGAAAGGCTGATGACACGCTTGAACTGGCCTGCAAAGCGCTCGTTCAAATGCACGGTCGCTTTATCCTCGCCGGTGACGAGGTCATCGGTTCGCTTACCGGAAATGGTAAGCACGCCCTGTTCGATATTGACATCGATTGATGAAGGGTCCAGGCCGGGAATGAACGCGTACAGCTCCATGGTTTGCGGCGTTCTGCCTACATTCAATGCAGGGAAGCCACCACGGCCGATGCCGCGTATATTGGGCTCAAAGTCAAACAACTGCTCGATCTGCCTTTGCAGATTTGCCATTTCGGCAAATATACTTTGCGGAAACGTCGATTGATATAACATGTTGTCCTCCTTTCTGTTTAGCGTTAACACAGACGAGGTTTCGCGCATGGTTTTAGATAAGATTTTGCTATGCTTGTTCCCAGTTAGGTACTCCAGCGTTCCACCGCAGCGCGCCCGACGTCGTGCGCGCCACCTCCGCTGTGCATCTGTTATGGAAGCTATTCCAGCGTCTCGATTCGCCGACGTCACCTTCTTATCCGGAACAGGATGATTAATAAAGCAGCTTCAATCCCGGTGGGAGCGAATCGCCAAGGAATCCTTTTTGGCTCACCTCGTCCAGTTGCACTTTTCCATGGATCATGGCGATCCAGGCCGCCGGTGCATTGATGCCCAGTAGCCTTGTCACGAGCCTGTCGCGTACCTCGCCCGGCAAGTCGCGTGCACGGTCACCGGTCGCGCGTGCAAGGTGAGCAGCGGTAAGCGGCGCGCCTTGCACGCGCTTCCAGTCAAGCCGCATTAAGTTGTCAACCCAGGTAACGGCAACTTCCGGCGCCACTACGTCATCCGCATTTCCATAGAATGGTTGACGCGCGCCGATACGGGCGAGTGACCATAATATCGGCCCCTCGTTCGCGGAAGATTTTGTGGAAGCGGAGAGGGACTGGTTCAGTAGGTCGAACAGCCAGTCGCCGATTTCGACCTTATAGCTGGCAGGGATACGTTCAATCGAGCCGACAAGACGCAACATGTCTTCCATATTGCCTCTTACTAATTGAGAGGGACGCTCTTGCTGTGCTTCGGCGTCAGGCTGGACGTTAAAGGCAAAGCTGTCCAGCAAACGCAATTGCGCTTCTTTTTCCAGGCCGCCCGCGACGCGGCGCCACATGGTCCACCATTCTGTCGCAACCTGGCTATCATTTCCGTACTGTGCGCCTGCCTCAAAAATCGACCACAACTGCTTGACTCGCCAGTCGTCCAGCGGATAGCCAAAACCAGGGCGCAAGCAAAACCCGATGAGATTGAACCACGCCTTTTCATGTTGGGCAGAACGCCGTCGGCCACGCGCACGTTGCCATAGTTCGTCGAATAACTTTCGAAGCAAAGGCATCGTCCATTGCTCGCGATTGCCGATCAGCTTTTCAAGTTGTGCGCGGAGTTGCCGTACTTCTTTGGCTTCCACCTTCTGTGCACGCGAACCGAAAATTCGGTCGATCGCGGCCAGCGCCTGGTCGAATCGTTGCGGCAGCGGCGGCTCGACATTGGCTTCGTTCACGGCAGACGGCTCGGTCTGACCAGCGCGCAGCTGAAATTCAAGTAGCCATCGCTGACCAGGGTCTTGCGTACTGACGCAATGCAGTTCAAGGGTTCCTACTTCGGTCAACGTGGTTGCCAGCTGTACCGACACCTGCTGTTTCGCTTCGGATGATTTCGTGTGCAGCACGGTGGCGATCGGCGGCAGGCGAACAACATCATTGGCGGAAAGCTCAAGCAAGTCTCCGAGCGAAGGGGGTGACTTGCTGCGATCATCCGTGGAAGAAACCAGGTGAAACCGGACCGGCTGGTTAAGGCGCAACGCAAAGACACGTTCGCTCAGAAGGATTTCTTTACCCTCTTCACTTCCGCGGGGGAAGATACAGACCGCATTGATCGTTTCCGCTTGAGCCACGTTGGCCGCAGCCTCAGCCTCAGCATCCGGGTTGGTGGAACGGCTTTGAGCCCTGTTGTCCTTTGGAAGCTCAAGTACAAGAAAATAGCTGCGTGCCGAGCCTCCGCCGATTTTTGTACCAAGGCCCCGGGCAGCGAGCGCATAGGCAACGGCACCGCGTGCCACTGCTGCATCGGGATGACGGTTATGCAGTACGCGTAGCGGCTCGCCACGCCACAGTCCCAGGATATGCTCGAGCCTGCTGGAAATCGCGCGGGAATGAAACACCCCGCCATTGAGCAGCAGCGTATCGGGAAGCAAAGAATCGGATGCGCGGCTGGCTTGCGGTTCTTGATCGTTCGCACGTTCGGTGCGGCCCGCGTGTTGCATCAGGAAGCTTGCGAGATGGCGGGTGATTGCGGGGTCGCTGGCATACGGCAAGCCAAATTCAACAATGCCGCTGCGACGTTGTACGGCTCCATCATGTTGACTGACCAAGGGAAAAAAGCCGTCGACAATCATGCGTTCGACTTCTTCCCTTGTCAGATCGGTAGATCGCGTGCCACCGATCAGTCTGGAACCGCTTCCTACCAGCGTGACGGAAGTTTTCGCGGGCGCGTCCAGTGCGAGCAACTCTTCCTTGGCGTTGCGGCAACGCTCAATCAGCTGGGACAACTCGGTGGCCGACAGGCGCTTCTGGCCGGCTTGTGCGGGTCCAGTTGTAGCCTGACCTTGGGTGAGACGCTTTTCAACGAGATTGGCAAGCACCAGGTCCATGTTGTCGCCGCCAAGCATCAGGTGCTTGCCGACTCCAACCCTGGTTAGTTGCGGTTGATTGCCTTCGTAAGCAACCTGGATCAGGCTGAGGTCCGTCGTTCCCCCGCCAACGTCACAAATCAGCACCAGGCGCGTTTGATCCAGTTCCGCCGCTAACCTGTCGCGATGCGCGTGCAACCAGTCATAGAACGCGGACTGAGGCTCTTCCAGTAATCGTATTTGCGGCAAGCCTGCGCGTTTTGCCGCCTCTACGGTAAGCGCACGCGCGCCTTCGTCAAACGAAGCAGGAACCGTCAATACAATGTCCTGCGCTTCCAGGCGGGCGTCCGGGAAGCGCCAGTTCCAGGCCGCACGAAGATACGCCAGATAACTTGCGCTGGCTTCCATCGGCGACACCTTCAGGACGTCATCCCCGGCGCCCCAGGGAAGGATGGGCGCAAGGCGGTCGACCGCGGTATGGGATAACCAGCTCTTTGCGCTCGCTACCAGCCGGCCGGGCACTTGCGCCCCCAGTCTGCGTGCGAACATTCCGAAAACCACCGGTTGCTCTGTCGCAGGTTTGGATTCCGACCAGGGAAGGGCGTTTGCACCGGCGGGCAGTTCGCCACGCGCGGGGTGGAAACGCAGCGAAGGCAGGAAGGGCAGGGCTTTGATTTCTCCCGGCCCTACCAACTGCTCCATATCAAAGATGTGGATTTCGTCCGAGCCGGCTTCGGCGTAAGCGACGACGGTATTGGTGGTGCCAAGATCGATACCGACGCTAAAGCGCTTCATCACATTCCTGCCGATTGCCCACGCACGTCAAACTCGACCTTCCAGCGCTCGTTGCCATCGCGTGCAACGGCGGACAGTTCAAGGGTGCCGGTCTCGGTTACCCTGGCATGCAGCCTGACCAGGACCACTTCTCCCGGTTGCCGCCCTTCCGCCGGCAGCAGTGACTGGATCTCATTGAGTTCTTCCAGGTCTTCTGGCGGCCAGTAATCAAGGATGGTGCCGATCTGGTCCTGGCGTCGCGTCGACGAACTGAAGAAACGAAAATGCACCGGCTCGCCGACGACGAGGCCGAATTCCTGGGTTTCCAGTTCTGCTTCGGTTCCTTCCTCCATGCCAAACGGCGCGATGCAGAGCGCCTGGATGGGTGGTTCCATCCCCGGTATCGCCGGCATGGACGACTCGACGCCGACATAGTACGCGCGTGCGGTGCCGCCACGAATACGCACGCCACGCCCCTGACGAACGTAGCCGTGATATGCGGCACCCCGTGCCACCGCCAGATCAAGATCGGCACCGGTAAGCTGACGTGCCGGCTGCGCGTTTTCACTGGCGAGCCAGTGGTTGATGGTAGCCAGCGTCCTTTGCACCAGCAGATTGGATTTAAACACGCCGCCATTGAACAGGATCGCCGTCGGGTGTAGGAAACTGGCGCCCGGATTGGCCTGGCCGGCAAAACCTTCCAGTTCGGAAAGCGCGCCGGTCTGTCGTCCCAGGAAAGCCGCGAGATGCCGTGTAACGGCGGCGTCCTGTGCAAAGGGAAGGCCCAGCTGTGTCAAGGCTGCCCGTGCGCGGGTAGCCGGGCGCGCGGCGGCGTCCACCTGCGGGAAGAAGCCCTCCAGAATCACGGAGGTGACTTCTTCTCTTGTCAGCTCGGTCCGGATGGAGCCGCCGATCAGTTTTGATCCTCTGCTGGGAATAACGACCGGAACACTTTGCGCGTCGGATTCGCTCAGCAAGGTCTCTTTCGCCGCGCGGCAGCCATAGGTCAGCGCGCGCATCTGCCACGGATCGAGCGAGGTGCCATTCGCCCCCAGCTTCCTGGCAATCACATGGGCCAGCGTCAGATCCATGTTGTCGCCGCCAAGAAGAATATGGTCGCCCACCGCAATGCGATGCGGTTCGAGATTTCCGTCACGCTCCAGCACGGCGATCAGGGAAAAGTCGCTGGTGCCGCCGCCAACGTCAATGACAAGAATAATGTCGCCGACCCGGACTTCCTTGCGCCACTGGCCCTGGCTCGACTGGATCCAGCTGTACAACGCGGACTGAGGTTCTTCAAGCAAGGTCAGCGACTCGTACCCAGCTGTCCTGGCGGCTTCCGCCGTCAGTTCGCGCGCAGCGGGGTCGAACGATGCCGGGATCGTTACCGTGACATCCTGCCGATTCAGCGGTGCGTCCGGATGGGCGTGATTCCATGCATCGCGCAGATGGACCAAGTAGCGGATCGATGCCTCAAGCGGCGAAACGCGCGCGACTTCCGCCGGTGCATCGCCGGGCAGGATGGCGGCGCGGCGGTCGACGCCTGGATGGCATAACCAGCTTTTCGCACTGGAAACAAGACGGATCGGTGTCGTTGCGCCACGGGTGCGAGCGAGTTCGCCAACGATATAAAGTTGTTCCTCGCCCCAGGGTAGAGCGCGTTCACCCTGCGCAAACTCATCGCCATGCGGAATGTATAAAAATGACGGCAAGAGTGCTTGCCCTTCGACGGCGCCGGGCGCAGTAAGCTGCGGCACATCGAGCACCCCATGCGTCGTCTTCTCGCCGTCGCTGGCCGCGAGATCGATATAGGCAAGGGCAGAGTGGGTTGTCCCGAGATCGATACCGACAGAATAGCGCGCGGTACTCATAGTTCCACCTCAGCAGGTGCGAGTACCGATGTGTCGTGGTCTTTTGCAAGCTTGGGCAGGCGTATATCAGTCACGCGCCAGCCGCGATGAGTCAGGCTGCCGCGAAACGGCGCGCTACCTACCACGTTTCCTGTCAGACGGATGGCCGAGGCATCGAAGCCCTCCGGCAAGCTCACCATGCTGCCTTCGTTTTCCTGGCGCACCGGCGCGATCGTGAAGTGCTCGTCCAGTACTTTTCTGCAACCCTGATGGACGACCCGTGCGGCGGCACCAATCTCGGCATCCGAATAGTTGGCCAAATTTTCTTGTGCGAAGTCGATCAGGCGCGCGTCACGCTGCAGGATGCTTAACAGCAAAAGTGCGGCATCCGGAGTTGCTTCCTTTAACGGTGATACCGCCGGTGGAGGCGGTGTCTCTACCACCGGCGCCGGGGAAGCTGGAGGCGCAGCGGTCTCATCTTTCTCATCGCTTAAAGTATTGATGCGCGCCGCAAAATCGAGATCGGAAAACGTGCGGAAGAATGCGCCAAAGGCAAGCGGAATCCTCCGTAAAAAGGACGGCTTTGCCTTATCCGGCGAGGGTGACTTCGAATCGGTCATTTGTTGCTCCGTTCATTTTTTAATTGCAATCGTTTAACGTAGACCATCTTGCAAAGCAGGTAAGTGATGTAACCCGTTCAGGGGCAAATCGCATTACGCAAGCTTAAGATTAATGATCGCAGCTCAAAGGGCAGGATTATGTCAGATTCGCGCTAAACGAGGATGTTTCACAGGATTGCCTTAATGAAACAGAAATGAAATGGCCTATGCGCGGGAGTGACAAGCGACGGTATGCCCGCCTGAAAACCTGCTATCAGTTTGAGCAGGACAATATCGGTCACGTCCTCAGCGAATGCACTCAAGGTTTTTGGAGTGTTTGCAAACTTCCAGTGCTCTACAAGTTGGAGAATGAGTCAGGAATCCTGCGTAGCACTAAATGGTTGTCTCGAAGTTTGACTTTGTAAATGTATAAATCGACCGAGATCGTTTCTTAAAGGTGTGGCATGTAAGGATGTTTAAATTTTTTGGATACTTGATGCAGATTTGTTTTACGACTAAAGATGTAGAATGGATACTGCATTTTTAACGCAGCCCTGTTGCAAAGGCAGCATCCCATGAGATTGACTTCCTATACCGACTACGCATTACGCACGCTGATGTATTTAGCGATCAACCGTGACCGGCTCGCCACGATCCAGGATATCGCGGACACTCACGGTATCGCTAAGAATCACCTGACCAAGGTCGTGCATCATCTCGGCGTGCTCGGTCTGATCGACACCGTACGCGGCCGTAACGGAGGATTAAGGCTGGGTCGGGAGCCCGAGGAGATCAACATCGGCGAAGTGGTCCGACAGACCGAGACCGACTTCCACATGGCTGCCTGTTTTGACACGCAGGGCGATGGTTGCAGCTATTCCGCAGGCTGTGAACTGAAGGGTGTACTTGGAGAAGCGACCGCGGCTTTCTTGCGTGTTCTCGATGGCGTAACCCTTGACAAGATGGTCTCAAGGGAAAAGAACCGGCGTGTCAAGAAATTGGTGTATGCACCAATCGAATTGCACTTTGGTGGTGCTTCAAAAAAGAGATGATGCAGCGTAGCAGGTAACGGCACCGCACGGTCAACCAAGCTGATTTTGTTTTTCTTCTACCGTCGTAATGTCACCGCCAAGAAATCGCTCAAGGCGGGAAAGGCAGAAACCAGCATGTATGCACTGATGCAGTTGGGGATGATTGCACGCTTTGCGGCAGCGATGACCGGCGACTCACTCCGGGACAATCTGCTGATTGTGGCTGCGGCAGCCTGGGTTGGTGCGTTCGCACTTTACCTGATCGTCTACGGTCCGTATCTGATGACTGCGCGCATTGACGGGCGCGAAGGCTAACAAGACTCAGATCTGAACCGCCTTGAGTGGTGTCGAAGCGAAAGCCAATCTACGCCGCATTTCAATGGCGGTGTTTGCGCATTCCGCACAATGCACCAATGACTGGTAACGTCTTGCACGCCTTGCTTAGCTCTTCATGACAGATTTTTTCGCTCTTCCCCGATGCGAGGCATTGTGCTGCCGCTTCATGCGCAGCGGCAATCGCCCGATGCTGCTCGATCAGCTCTTTTGCATGTGTGGGTTCAGCTGCGTGAGCACTATGCACAAACCCAGCTAGCATGATGATTGCAAAAATTCGCATTTCGTTTTCCTTTATTTGTATGGGGTTAGTGCTACGGCGGACAAGCGATAGCCGGAGGCGCCAAATTCGGTATCCTTACGGGCCGTCTCCAGCGTACCGCTGACCCAGACTGCCGACATAACCTGCACGTCTTTCAATGGCTTGACTGCTACCCCATGAATGATCTGGTTAGCAGGCGGTGGTGGCGTGTGGATGCATGCGCCAAAATAAGGTACTAACAGGAATTCCTTGATCTGGCCACGTTGTGCATCAAGTGGTACCAGAAAGCCGGCAATGCGGATACGTTTGCCATTAAGCGAAGGGTCGACTGGTGCTTCACTCCACGCCTTGCGCATCTTTTCCAGCGCTTCCATTGCACGCGGGTCGCTGTCGTTCATCTGATCCAGGTTTAAGCCTTTCATCAGCTGCGACGGATCCCAATTCTTTGGCACTAACGCATCCCAGTTCGTCTCCGTATAGCCTTGGGGCGTGGCCGGTGCTTTCGGTTGAGGAAGACGCTCTCCAAGTTTGTATTCCGATTTATCCTGCTGGGCATAGAGCAGCGGCGAGCCACCGGCAAGCACCGCACAGCAAATCAGGGCAGGGATAATTTTCATGATTTTTCCTAAAGACGTGGGGTAAGGCCGTCGGCTAGCGACAGCCGGTAGGCGCGATAGCCTGGAACGAGACTGGCGAGCAGACCTACGCCAATGACGGCCAGCAGCAAAGGTATTTCTTCAACTGAAAGGATGGATAGCGGCAGCGAAAGGCCAAACCGCATTTCGACCAGCGGCCCGAGCAGCGCGCCAACTCCTGCCAGCATGAGGATGCCAAGGCAACACCCGGCCAATGTCAGACCTAGTCCTTCAATGACCAGCATCAGCAGGATGTCTCCTGGTTGTGCGCCAACCGATCGCAGGATCGCCAACTCGCGGCGCCGCTCATTCAGACCAGCCAGCACGACCGCAACCAGCCCGCATAAGCCGACCATTACCACTAGCGCTGAAATTGACAACAGACTGCGCTCGACCACCGCTACCATTTGCCATAACTGGTCCAGAGCAACACCGGGCAGGATCGCGAGCAATGGTTCATCGCGGAAGTCGTTGACATACCGTTGCGTCCTGAATACGGCGGCACGACTCTTCAGACCGACAAGGACTGCGGTGACCTGCTTCGGTCGCAGGTCAAACTTACGGACGTGTTCGGCAGGAATGTCCAGGCCCGGCATGCGGGCTCCGCCCTGCCAGTCAAGATGAATTGCCTCGATGGCTTCCAGGCTGACATGCACACTGCGGTCAACCGGCGTGCCGGTCCGTGCAAGGATGCCGGTAACGACGAAGGGTTTGTCACGATGTTCGCTCAATGCGATATCTTGCATGCCATGGGTCAGCGAGATCTTGTCACCCGTGCGATAGCCAAGCCGATCGGCTACCTCCGCACCAATCACCGCATCGAAAAGCTGCACAAACGGTTTACCAGCGGTGAATCCAAGCGGGCGGTCGTCACCATAGCGGAAACGTTCGAAATAGGCGGCACTGGTGCCGAGTACCGGGAAGCCGTGATGTGAATCGCCCAGTGAGAGGGGAATGGTCCAGGCGACCGAAGGATGGCGAGCCAACTGCTCGACGCTTTCCCAGCGTATGTTGTTGGTCGCCTCTCCCATGCGAAAGATCGCATAAAGCATCAGTTGCACCGGGCTGGTGCGGGCGCCGACTACCAGGTCCGTGCCGGAGACTGACTGCGCGAAGTTGTTGTACGCATCGCGGCGGATGCGCTCGACGCCAAGCAGCATGCTGACACTCAGTGCAATCGTCAGCATTACCAGCCCAAGCGTCAGACGGCGGTTCCAGGCGCTACGCAAGGCGAGCATGGCCAAGTGCTTCACAATGCACCTCCGGTAGCCGCAAGCCGGTTGATCGACGCCAGGCTTAGCTCGCGACTGAACTGTGTGGCCAGCCGGCGATCATGACTGACAAACAGTATGGTCGCGCCTTCGCTCAGTCCCTGCTGCAACAGAAGGCGGAGGAAGTCCGCCTGTCTTTCAGCATCCAATGCCGAGGTAGGCTCATCGGCAATCAGAATCTCCGGCCTTCCCAGCAGTGCGCGTGCTGCAGCCACCCGCTGTTGCTGGCCTACGCTCAGTTCGGTGACCGGGCGCTGCAGTACCGTCTTGCCCAGACCAAGAGCGTCCAGCAGCCGTCCAGCTTCATCTGCCACAGTACCGTCTTGCGTCGCTCGCGCAAAACGCCGCTTCGAGAAACGACATGGCAAAAGCACATTGTCGAGCACCGGCAGATGGGGGATCAGATTGAACTGTTGAAAAATAAAGCCAATATGATCGACCCGAAACCGGTCCCGCGCGCGGCCGGATAGACTCGTCAAGTCAGTGTCCAGCAGCCTTACGCTGCCATGCTGCGGCAGAAGCACGCCGCCAAGCAGTCCTAGCAGTGTGCTCTTCCCGCTACCACTCGGCCCATGCAGGAACACGGTTTCACCCGGCAGCAGTTGCAAGTTATCAATTTCCAGGCAAGGCTCGGGGGCGCCCGGCCATCCGAACACAAGTCGCTCAACCACAACGATTGGTTTGTCACCCATAGGTTGTCTTACCAACTGAGAGTGGGCCGTTTCCGGCTCAATTCGACGGCAGACTGCCGGCCCGGTATCGCCAACTGCACCTTTATCCGATCCAACCTCGGGAAAGCGTCAAACAGACGCAAGTTGATTGCATTCAATGCGACCGGCGACTTGCAACGGTACATGATGGTCGCGTGCAGGTCAGCATGGCCGTCGCTCCCATGATCCCCGGGAAGTTCCAGATCCACCGAATCAGCGCGGCAATTGGCTGCAGCAGTCGGGATTAGCAACGACTCTGGTTTCTGAAACTTTTCTTTTAATGCCTGGACCACTTTGCGCTCCTTGTCGTTGCGCGGGGCATGCTCGAATCCAATCAAATTTTCCAGTGGCGAGGTGAATTCGATTGTCGCTGTGTTGCCCTCGATTGCCACCGTCATCTGCGCCACACCATGTTGATGTGCCTCCCCGGCGATGGCAGACCCCGTGATACACAGCAGGGCGAACAATGCATATCGCTTAGGCATGCGGGCTCCTCCTTGCCGGGAGTACAGAGACAACTGAAATGGCGGTGACAATAGGCGGGACTCCAACGACCGGCACTCGGGTCGTCGCGCGTGAACTTCGCTGGGCGAACATAAAAATTCCTACAAACGGAAAAACGCTTCGAACGGCACTAGCCCGAGAGGACCGGTGCGCGACAGAGGACTAACTAACAGCGGATTTTTCGGTTAAAGGAGGCGCGCGTGATGAGAAGTGGCTGACGAAGTAGGCATCCCAGGAGGACTCGTGATGCTCCCGGCTGCTGTTTGCCTCGGTACGCAAGCAGGGCGGCAAGTAAAATGGACTGTGCATGGTGATGCCGAGTGCAGCGGCATCAAATAAAACACAGGAGTGGTGCAAATGAGCAGCAGCATCGTCATCCGCGAGGATGGCAGTGGCATGTATGCTGGGTGTTGCAAGACCGAAATGCGCAATTCGATGCTGCAGACCTGTCCATTGCGCAAACAGCAACAGCAACCCCAAAATTACAGGGAGTGCGGTGTTCGCGAATCGGATGCGATACATGTGTCGGAACAGGAGTATGAGGATTGTTGATGCAACTTGGTTGCGAGATCTTACCACAGCCTCATGCAGGCAAATCGAACACGGCGTTGGTGCGGTAACCAGATACATCTTCATGCGATCCTGGGATATTTGCGACCATTATGAATTGGCAAGTTGTATCAATAAGGCAGCGAGCTTCGCAGTAGCCACTGGCTTGACAAAATGGTGATCAAACCCGGCGGCAAGCGCGTTATCCCTGTCTTGCTCCTGCCCATATCCCGTCACCGCTACCAATACCGCCCGCGAAGTTTCCGGTTGAGCGCGAAGATGACCTGCCAGTTCATTGCCGTCCATCTCAGGCAGTCCGATGTCTAGCAGGAATACATCCGGGACTTTTACTCGTGCTTGCTCAAGTGCCTTGACTGAGCTGTGTTCCACAAAAACATTGTGGCCCAAGGCTTCAATAAACATGGCAAGCATCTTTGCCGCGTCGGTATTGTCATCAACGACCATCACGTTCAAGGTTTTTGCCGGAGCAGGTTTTTCCTCGGAGGGCTGCCCCCGCTTCGAGAGATCGGTTTGTTCTTGCATGCGCGGAATGCGAACAGTAAACCTGCTTCCTTTTCCGAGCCCTTCACTGTATGCAGTAATCGTTCCCGCGTGTAATTCAACCAGGCTTTTTACGAGCGCCAGACCGATGCCCAATCCACCCTGTGATCGGTCGGGAGTACGTTCTCCCTGCGCAAATAGCTCGAAAGCGTGTCTCACCAGACCGGGATCCATGCCGATACCGTTATCCGCTACGGACATGATCACTTCACCACCTTCAATCTCTACACTCAAATCAATCTCGCCGCCTTCCGGCGTGAACTTCGCGGCGTTGTTCAGCAAGTTTGTCATAACCTGGACAAGGCGCTTCAGATCGCCAGTCACTAATGCAGGTTCATGCGGCACGTGCACAGTCAGTCGATGTCTCCGTGCATCGCACAAAGGCCTTACCTGCTCAGTGGCATCGGCGACGATTTGCTTTGCATCCAAGTTTTGCATGTCTAGCGCGACCCGGCCGCGTGTGACACGAGATACATCGAGCAAATCATCAACCAGACTAGTCATGTGCTGTGCCTGACGCGCAATGATCGTGCTGATTTCATTTACACGTCCCGCATCCAGTTGACCCAAGCCCAGCAAATCAGCCGCAGCCGCAATCGGGGCCAGGGGGTTGCGCAGCTCATGCGCAAGCATCGCAAGAAATTCATCTTTCCGTCGGTCCGCTTGTCTTAATGCTTCCTCTGCCTTTACACGTGCGGTGATGTCCAGTTGCGCAAGTACGCCGCCGATGATCTTGCCTTCGGTGTTTCTGACCGGCGCGGCCGACATCAGGACGATTCGATGAAAGAGCGGCGTATTAAATGGCTCGATCTCAATAATGTCATGAGGAGCCTCGATTCCAGCCAGGGCGCGCGCAATGGGCCATTCATGCGGTGCCACGCGTTGGCCATGCTTTGTCGACCCGTCAGCCCACCAACCCTTCCATTCAACGTAGTCTTCCGTGCTTTTACTCAAGGGTTGGTTAGCGCCCCATAGCTCTCTGTGTGCGGCATTGGACTGCAGAATCACACCACTGGCATTGGCGACAACAATACCGACCGGTGTGGCTTCCAATACGGCATCAAGCCGACTACGTTCGGCTTCCGCCCGACGCGCAGCTTCGCGTGCCTGATGTTCGCTATCGCGCAACGCTTGTTCGTGTGCCTTATTTTCGGTGATGTCCTGAACGGTTCCGTACAGAGCCGCTAACTCATTCTGATCATTGCGAACAGGTTCGCATTTTGCGTTCACCCAGATGACGTGGCCTTTACCATGATTGACCTGCAGTTCCAGGTCATAGCCTGCGCCGGATTGCATTACCTGCTGAAGAGCAGCATTCACATGTTCCCATGATTCTACAGTGAGCAGGGTGCCTCTCTGATCCGGAAAAGGCGGAACCTCACGTCCATAGATTTCGCGTATCGAATTTGAAACCTCAATTTCACCAGTCTTGAGATTCCAATGCCAGGTCCCGAGCTTTGCGAGACGATGGGCTTCCGCCAACTCAGCTTCTCTCGCCTGGATAGTGGTGGATCGCTCTTTCAGCAAATCTGCGGCCCGACTAATCTCCGAGGCGACCTCTAAAGCTTCTTTGATATCAACCTGCGGAATACGAACTGTATCGCCGCGCCCCAGACTTATGGCCGGCGCAGTAAGAGCTGTAACCGACCGGGCGATTCGTCCGCCCATGACCCAGGCCAGAACGAGTCCAATTCCAAATAAGGTCGTCACACCTGCCACCAGAAGGAACAGGCGCTGCTTCAGTGTGTCTTTGAGAGCTCGATTCGGAATACCGATTGCTACTCCCCAGTTTGTCGACGGAGAACGGCTATAGGCGGTTAGCACAAGCGCACCTTCTTGCGTGGTCGATTCGAGTGTACCCTCGGCATTATTCATTATTGCCTGTAGTAACTTAGGGGTAGCCTTATTACCTACAAACTGTTCCGGCGTGTGGTTACGTCCGACAATGGTGCCTGAGCTGTCGAGAATTGCGGCAATCCAACCCGAAGGCAAATTCTGGTTTTTTAACATGGCGTTGAAATGCCGAGGCTCCAGGCCGACACCCAAGGAATAGAGGACTCCACCGTCGAGAACCACGGGTACATCAACGCTGACGATTGGACGCTTCAATTGCGGTGCCATAAAGAGATTAGAGACAGCTGGTTTTCCAGTTTCGAAAACTTTTTGAACGTGCTCTCGATACGGTTGGCGTGGCAAGGGCTCGCCGTATGCGACTGAGGTGTTCAGAATAAGTTGTCCCGTTTTGTCCCTCAGTACAATATTGATACCGAAATCAAAGCGCGCTATTGCTTCACCTGCCCGATTATGGAAGCGGGCGAACTCGCCATTCGTAAGTGAATCCGCGGTGGAGAGCCCTTGGGCCAGTGCCTGCCCTCGCAATAGATGGCTGTCTACAGCTTGTACCAAGGCACGCGCTGTGTGAAGCGTATCTTTTTCCTGCTGAGATCGAACTTCCTGGTACTGGTATATCAGAAGCAAGGTCGCACCGATGACTCCAGGCAAGAGGCAAGCGAGAACCAGGCAGCTCAGGAGAGTGCGCACGGACCACTGCGATGTGAAGTTGTTCAAGGAGATCAAAGCAAATTCCTGAATTATATTCTTGATCCAGTAGTGCCTTTAGATAGGGTCGGAACTTATTGTCGTTAAACGGCGCTTTCTCTCCAGCTACCCGTTAATTTCAGCCATTGAACACAGATGTGGAAACCGTGGTCATGAAAAGCAGATACCGACTCATAGCTGCCTAAACTTTGCAAAGATTTTTGCCATCAAGTGTGACTTGGAGAAAGCCGGAGGTGTTGCATTTCGTCACCGTAAACATGTTCCGCGAACTTTTTACTTGCCAAAGCATCCTTGTGGATAGCTGTGCAATGCATCCTGCTTGCACTCATACTCGATAACAAAAGGAGCCACCATGGACAACAGCGAAGTGATTTCTACATTGAATGATCTGATCGAAACCTGTAAGGATGGCGAAGAGGGTTTTCGTACCTGCGCTGAAGGTATTTCCAGCGCTGAGCTGAAATCCTATTTCACCGACCGTGCGCATCGATGCGCTACGAGCGCAGCTGAATTGCAGGATATCGTCGAAGAATACGGCGGCACTCCTGAGACTTCGTCCAGCATGAGTGGTGCATTGCATCGCCGCTGGGTGGACATCAAATCTGCTATCACGGGCAAGGACGACGAGTCTATCCTCAATGAATGCGAACGTGGGGAGGATGTGGCGAAACGAAGCTATGAGAATGCGCTGGCGAAGGATTTGCCGATCGAGGTGCGTTCTGTCGTTGAGCGCCAATACCAAGGCGTGATGCAGAACCATGATCAGGTCAAGGGGCTGCGTAATCAGGCTCGCGCTCATCGCTAATCACAACACTCTTTGCCTGTAAGGCGATCAACAAGGTCCGCATTGAAGCAATGCGGACCTTCCCGTTATTTTCCTGCCTTAAATAATTACCGTGTCCAACAGGTGATGTCGGGACCAGAGGCCATAATGACCCGGACGTCGTAAATCGGTGCATCCGTTCGGGTTGTCCCACCTAGAGGCGTTAGCTCGCCCTTGTTATTTGTCAGATAAATCGCTTGTTTAGCTCGCGTCTTCGGGATATCCGCATACGTGCACGTTCGGGCTCAGCATCGCGTAGTTGAAAACCCGGATATTCCCGGCCATGGCGCCCAATGGGATTTTACGGTCAAAGTGACGCCTCATGGCACAGGACCGGATTCGGATTAGGCTGCAACAGCAACGTCGGATCCCGACATTTTTATTCAACGCGAGCCATTGCGGAGAATATGGGCTTCCTCAAGGGGCGCGAAATGATAGAAGGGCGTGTTGCCGACGCTGCAGGTGAAACGGAATACGACAGAACGATACGCTGACTAAACTGTATGTATATCAAACCAGGAACCCCTTTCCGGTGCCGAAACACCACTGGCGGCAGTCACCTGCTTGAAAGTGATACGCCATCATTGCTATTCCGAATGAAAGCATTGCATCGCAAAATTTAGCTTAACTTAGTGCCGCTTTATTACAGTCTTTTTATTACCGAGCTTTATTGAAGATGGGAAATTCTTCCGTTTATACAGAGTCATGATCCATATTATTCGGCTTCTCTTATATTGTCCAAGCGCTCACAATTCTTGCCAGTCTTTGGACGATTTAAGGAATACGCATGGACGTGCAAATGGTTGCTCAAGAATTTTTTATCGCTCCTTCACTACGCGACTACTTCGAACGGCGCCTACATTTTATATTCGCCCGTGCGCGCAAACATGTTGCGCGCATCGTCGTACGTCTACGTGACCTCAATGAACCGCGCGGCGGACGAGATAAGCTATGCCAAATCTGGGTGACCATGCCTGGGCGCCCTGAAGTGGTTATTCAGGAGATTCAGGAAGACATGTGTTACGCCATCGATAGTGCGCTCAAACGCGCTGCCTACCGCACCATGCGCCTTGCTACCTGCAAGGGTGCTCGGTAAATTGAGACAGACGATTTATCTTTGGATAAGAGCATCTATCAACATGACGATGGCAAGGCGCGCCGACGGAGAAAGTAAAAGCGTACCGTACGGGAAGGAGAAACGGCGGCCCAAGCAACGCGGCGAGCAGCATTTTGATAAATGCCCCAAGTCAAATTAAATTCGCAGAAGTCTTACGGTCTTACGATTGCCAAATGCATCTGGCCTGTGTTTGCCAGGATCTTTCTTTGGATTCAATAATGCAAGGCGCAGCACAGCCATACCACATTCCATTGCGACGTATGAATCACTCTCAGGTACCGCGACTTAGCGAAGCCGACTTGCACTGGATCCTTTACATCACTACTTTCAATTTGATGCGCGGAGGCTGATTGCCTGCCGGGATGTGATTGGTCCCTTACTGTCAAACGCCATTTGGTTTTTCTTAAAGCGAACCATAATTAGTTCGCGCAAGGGTTTGAGGTCAAGACAGCACATAAATCCTTATTAAGTCATTCGCAGCGTGTAAACTTAGGGAGTAGGCTAACAGGATAAGACATTCGTAGCATCGCTACTAGCCATGGTCATGCGAGTGTTGAAAGGAAATTCCTTGCATGCAGTGAGATAGAACTATCGTTGTAACTTATGGGGTTTGACCAATGCGGACAGCCCCGAGCGCATGCGCCGATTCACTAAGTCACGTCAGCAGTTACAATGAGATCAATCTAACCTTAATCGGAGAACGCACGATGCGCACTGAAAACCTTAAACCAACTGGCTACAACGACGGCTTCATTAACATTCCGGTGTCAAGAGTGACTCGTCAAGGCCTCCATGATCTAAAGGAAAGCATGGGTGCAGCAAGTCAGGCCGAGGTGATTGAAAAGGCGGTCGCTATATTACTTGCCATCCAAAACGTGGCACGCCGCTAATGCTGTTTGGTCTCATCGAGAATACTTGCTGGGCAACGGGAGGGAGATGAAGCGCAATCTAACCCACGTTGCTCGGAAGTGTTCATAAATGCCCTTGGTATCGTCGAAGATATTAATATGGGTAGCCATCCAGCGGGCTGTCGAATATAGCCAGTATTGGAAATACGCTTAATCCGGCATTCAGGGTGCGGCCAAAATTTGCGGCGGGCGGTCCGCTCCTGGCCATTACCGGCTAATTCCGAAGGTCACTTTTGTTGACTTCGGCTTTCAGCTTTCAACTTTTCATTTCCCTGCCCCTTTCTTCGTCCTTTGCGTGATCTTCGACGCTGTTGGGGGCGCATCCGAAATCACTACGTATCGCGAAGCTTGGCTGTGCCGACGCCCGGAGTCGCAGCCTTACCGCCCGACGATAAGACGCCTCTACTAAAAGTAAGGGTGGCATTATTGCACTGACCAGCCAAATTGGTTCTGGAACAACTATGCGGCCATGGATAGTAGCTGTTTGTTGACCTAAATCACAACGTTGTAAGCAGCAAACCTAGTGCTCTTAAGTCAGGAGTAACCTACAAGATAGCGGCAGTACTGATGACGATTTATGGTGCAACGCAACTTATGGCGCAAGTCAGTCCCTGCCGCGGCAAGCGTATCCGCTCTGTTAGCGGATGCAAATTTTGGTACACGGAAAAACGCCTATACGATCAGGGAGTTCACGTTACACCCAATCAGGAGTAAATGATGGACAAGGCACCCGTATCGCTGGTCGGTGAAATGAGCGTCATGGACCGCTCAGGTCACAAGCAGCTAAAGTGGAATACAGACCAGCTCGATGAAGTAGCGATCGCAAAGGAAACGTTCGACAAATTGATCGCTAAAGGTTATTCGGGTTTCGGCTCGAAGACCAAAAATGAACCGAAGCATTTGCTCAACGAATTCGATTCGACAATGGAGGAAGTCGTCATGGTTCCAAAGATTGTCGGCGGATGATATGCATTCCTTGAACCGGACATGGCATGCGTTGTGGCGATTCATTGCAGGTTCCAGTTCATCGGATAACCGAAATGCGGACATCCGTGTCAGGGAGAGGAACGAGCCTGGGTACAACGGTATTGCGGAGAGCGAGCATTTCGATGGCAGGTGGTTAGCTGCCCTCTGTGAACCTATCTTTGAACAGGTTCACGTCGCGCAGCGCAATAGCGAGCTGGCGCGACAGGAGGCTTTACGGAAGGACCGCCGCGCAAAGAGACGATCCCTCACTCTTTTGCTCAAATTACTGAATCAGACGCAACGTCAGGAGTTTCGCGAGTTCAGACATTTTCATGTGGTCGGCGGCAGAACCGGTAACCGCTATCGTATTCATGTCGGATCGATATCGAACATTGATGTCCTGCATCGTAACGGCACGGTCAGACACCGCTTGTGTGTCCAACCCACAGGCGACGTCCCGACCTATGATGTGATGGCTGCACAGCTACTGTACTTACAGGATCCTGACACTGAGCTGCGTTTCCTGCGCAAGGCAAATGTTCATCCCGCTCGCATTGAAAACTACACTTTTTAATGGGTCTGCATACAGGGCGAGAAGATAGCGCATTTTATTCATGTCGGTTATTTAGAGCATCGGTCAAAATCTCGCTCGCTGCGCCGTGCGGGGCGGCCAAGGTCTCCTGGCCGTACGCCCGTACTGTCAGCGGCGACGCGGCTTGTCGTCGTCATTTAAATCACCTTTGAAATTCTCTTAGTCTTTCCCACGCTGGCGTACGGTTTTTATCATCCGATCTGAACTAACTGCAAGGGAAACATTCGATTTCAGGAGGCGAATCTCTTCGAACTCGGCCGTGGACGAAGTACACAGTCTGCAGGACGGAAGCGTGTTACTTCGGGTAACCGCTTCCATTCATGCGAAATGAACCGACATTGGTAACCAAGGCCTTCAGCAATCAGATGCCAATGTTCAAATGTCGCTTTCTGCCAGTAAGCGAAACATCTATCCCTTGATGCCGCACAAGCGATAGCGGGACCAGACTCCTATGTTGGAGACTGACGGCCAATTGGGAGAAGGGGCAAAGCTCAGGCGAAGGAGGCAGTCATGAGTAGCGAACAGAATAAGCAGGCGGTAATACGTGGATATCAGTGCTTCAAGAACGGTGATATTCGTGGTATTCAGGATCTCTGTGCCGACGATGTTCTATGGACAAGTGCTGAGTCCGAGTACGTGCCATTCTCGGGAGGATTTCGCGGTAAGGACGGAGTAAATGAAGTTCTTACAAACATGAGCCAGTCCATCGAGATGACGCAATTCGAGTCGCAGACCTTCATTGCCGAAGGAGACAAGGTGGCTGTGGTAGGTATGTCAAGGGCGACCGTTCGCGCAACCGGAAAGACGTACGATAATTCATGGGTACATGTTTTTACCTTCAAGGATGGCAAGGTTTCCAGATTTGAAGCTTTTGGAGACACAGCGGCTGCGGCTAATGCATTCAAACCAACCCAAGGTGTTCGGCAACAGCCAGGTGAAACTGCGCGCCACTAAGTGGCGTTAAAGCAAACCGGCACCTATCTCATCGCAACTTCGCTGCCATGCGGACAACGGCTGGCCCGACCATGATGACGAAATGAGTTCGCGTAGCGACCAGATCCGTAGTTCCAGAAATCAGCTGTTGATACGGATCTGTGGCCTTGGACTGCCGGTTTGCCCGCATCTCGCGAGACGGGCTTTCAACCGTGTTTTAAGCTAGTGTGCGAGCATTTTTAATGCAGTATTAATGTCCGCAGCGGAGGGGACAAGCTTATTCCATCGCATGCCTATAAACCGTCAGTCACAACTTTTTTCTGCGGCAGTTCGTTCGGCGCGGCAATGAATGGCAAGGGCTCAGTAGCGCCTTTCGTCGCGATTACAAGCTTCCTGGGAGTGCAGGAGAATTTCTTTGCACGTGGTTAATCACATGGTTAATCATCATAATGATAACGCTACCATGTGCATTCCCAGGATTAAGACCTCCGCAAATTCGCCATTCCCTTCTTCGTCGAACGCCGCATATATATACCGTCCGGCATTTATATCTTGTTTGCTTAAAGAGCATTGACAAGCTGATTAGGTACCGCTACCATTTCCGTAAACGTAAATTGGTAGCGGTACCATTCGGCTTGCGATGCTAAGCGAGACACAGAGCGCGCCATCATTTTCTTTAGAAAGGTAAGTCATGCAACCTCAAGAACTGAAACGAGTCCTCGAAAGCGGCCTCCTGTCCTTCCCACTGACCGATTTCGATGCAAACCTCCAGTTCAATCCCGGCCCTTATGTCGAGCGTCTTGAATGGCTTATGCCCTATGGAGCATCCGCACTGTTCGCAGCTGGCGGCACCGGTGAATTTTTCTCGCTCGAGCCCGGCGAGTATTCTGCTGTCATCAAGACCGCCATCGAAACTTGCCGTGGCCGCATGCCTATCATCGCTGGTGCCGGCGGCGGCACTTCGCTGGCCATCAAGTACGCACAAGAAGCCGAGCGACTTGGCGCACAAGGCGTGCTGCTGCTGCCGCATTATTTGACGGAAGCCAGCCAGGAAGGTCTCGTCGCCCATGTCGAAGCGGTTTGCCGCAGCGTCAAGTTCGGCGTCATTGTCTACAATCGCGGCGCCTGCCGTCTGACCCCGAAGTCGTTGCAGCAACTGGCTGACCGTTGCCCGAACCTGATAGGTTTCAAGGATGGCGTTGGTGACATCGAAGCGATGGTTTCCATCCGCCAGCAACTCGGTGATCGTTTCGCCTACCTCGGCGGTCTGCCGACGGCGGAAGTGTTTGCCGGCGCCTACAAGGCGATGGGCTGCCCAGTCTATTCTTCCGCTGTCTTCAACTTCATTCCAAAGACCGCGATCGAGTTCTACAACGCACACGCCGCAGATGATACCGAGACCACCAACCGTCTGATTCGTGAATTCTTCCTGCCCTATCTGGAACTGCGCAATCGCGGCCAGGGTTATGCAGTGAGTATCGTCAAGGCCGGTGCAACCATTATCGGCCACAGCGCAGGTCCCGTTCGTCCACCCCTTTCTGATCTAAAACCTGCGGAAGTCGAAGAACTGCGTGCGCTGATAACCAAGCTTGGACCGCAATAACCCCTTAGTCAAACACTGCAGATCAGACACCAGGAGACATCATGAAGAAGCTGCTTTCAGTTTTGCTCATCGGCCTTACTTTCAGTGCCGCGACATCGGCCGCCGGTTATCCAGAAAAACCGATCACCGCTATCGTGCCATTCCCCGCCGGGGGCTCCACCGACTCGATCACCCGCGCGATCGGGCCCAAGATGGGCCAGACACTCGGTCAACCGGTCGTCGTTGAAAACAAGCCAGGGGCTACTGGCGCCATCGGTGCCGGCTTAGTCAAGAACGCCGCACCGGATGGTTATACCTTCCTTATGGCTTCCATCGGCGTCTATGCGGTAAATCCCTTCCTTCAAAAGAAACTGGCCTATGACCCGGCCAAGGATTTTGATCTGCTGACTGTCGCAGTGCGCGCGCCTAACGTCCTGGTCGCTACACCCAGCTTTCCCGCAAACAATCTGCAGGAACTCATTGCTTACCTGAAGAAGAATCCGAACAAAGTAACGTTTGCGTCCTCCGGTTCCGGTTCCTCGGACCACCTGACCGCGGCCTTGTTCTGGCAGCAGACCGGCACCGCTGGCCTGCATGTTCCTTACAAGGGCGGCGCACCGGCAATCACCGATCTGATCGGCGGACACGTCGATATTTCGTTTCAGAATATTAATGTCGTGGTGAGCCACATTAAAACCGGCAAGCTGAAAGCACTGGCGATCACGAGCGACAAGCGTGCTCCGGTACTGCCACAGGTGCCAACGCTGGAAGAGGGCGGAGTGAAAGATGTCGATGTCTACTCGTGGCAGGCTGCAGCTGCACCGAAGGGCTTGCCGAAGGATGTCAAGGCAAAGTTGCACGGTGCGATTGTCGGAGCGCTGAACGATCCCGAAGTGAAGAACCGCCTGGTCGAGCAGGGCTTTGAAATCGTCGCCAATTCTCCTGAAGAGTTCGCCAAATTTCAGCAACAGGAACTCGCACGCTGGAAGCGCGTGATCGAAGTCGGCAAGATCCAGCTCGACTAATCCGATTCGACCGGGACCGTATACCGTGCCCGGCCTACACTACTTTTTCCCCTGGATAACACCATGTCTGCATCAAGCACCTCGCAAGCCGTGCGCGGCGCACCCGTCGTCACCGCCTTGCGTGTCGTACCGGTTGCCGGCCGCGACAGCATGCTGCTCAACCTGAGTGGCGCCCACGGTCCATACTTCACACGCAACATCGTCATTCTCACGGACAGCGCCGGTAATACCGGCGTCGGCGAAGTGCCTGGCGGTGAACGCATCCGCCAGACGCTCGAGGACGCAGCCGCCTATGTTGTCGGCCAATCGATTGGCAACTACCACAACATCCTGAACACCGTGCGCAAGGCTTTCGCCGAGCGTGATGCCGGCGGCCGCGGATTGCAAACCTTCGACTTGCGCATTACCATCCATGTCGTCACGGCGCTTGAAGCCGCTCTGCTGGACCTGCTCGGCAAGCACCTCGGTGTGCCGGTTGCCGCACTGCTCGGCGAAGGTCAGCAGCGCGACAAGGTCGAGATGCTCGGCTATCTGTTCTATGTCGGTGACCGCAGGGTAACTGACCTCGAATACGACAGCGATCCCAATGCAGACAACGACTGGTTTCGCCTGCGCCATGAAAAGGCAATGACGCCGGACGCAGTCGTGCGCCTGGCCGTGGCAGCGTACGACCGTTACGGTTTCAACGACTTCAAGCTCAAGGGCGGCGTCCTGCGCGGCGAAGACGAGATGGAGGCTGTCACCGCACTGGCCGAACGTTTCCCGGATGCCCGCGTCACGCTGGACCCGAATGGTGGCTGGCTGCTCAAGGATGCGATTCGTCTTTGCCGGGACAAGCACAAGGTGCTTGCCTATGCGGAAGATCCCTGTGGCGCTGAAAACGGATTTTCCGGACGCGAAGTGATGGCGGAATTCCGTCGTGCGACCGGCCTGCCAACCGCGACCAATATGGTTGCTACAGACTGGCGCGAAATGGGACATTCCATCCAGCTGCAATCGGTTGACATTCCGCTGGCCGACCCGCATTTCTGGACCATGCAGGGTTCAGTACGGGTGGCACAAATGTGCAATGAATGGGGCCTTACCTGGGGTTCGCATTCGAACAATCACTTCGACATTTCGCTGGCAATGTTCACTCACGTGGCAGCGGCAGCACCAGGCAAGATCACCGCGATCGATACGCACTGGATCTGGCAGGATGGCCAGCATCTGACGCGCGAGCCGCTGCAAATTGTAGGCGGCATGGTAGACGTGCCGAAGCAGCCGGGTCTGGGTATCGAACTCGACATGGACCAGCTTGAGAGGGCACATCAGCTTTACAAGGCAAAAGGGCTGGGCGCGCGCGATGATGCAATCGCGATGCAATACCTGATTCCAAACTGGAAGTTCGACAACAAAAAGCCTTGCATGGTGCGTTGAAGGATGCAGCAGGTGTGCCGTGCCGTAGCACCGGTATCACACGACATCAAGGTTGTTCAATTGCGTCCCGGCCCGTCCGGGACGCACCATTCGTACGTATTCATCAGCAGGATGACCATGACACAGAATTCCTCCCTGACACTGCAGGAATCGACACCTGCGCAGATTGACGCGGCCGTACGTTCCGCCGTCGAAGCCAACGATCAATGGGCGAGTACTCGCGCCGCCGGACGCAGTCCATTGCTGCGCGAACTCGCATCTGCACTCGAAGCCGATCGTGAGCGCCTGGTCGCGATCGCCAATGAGGAAAGTTTTCTCGGCACCGCACGCCTGAATGGTGAACTTGATCGCACCGCGTTCCAGCTGCGCAGCTTTGCGGACGCGGTCGACAACGGCGCGGCGTTTGTTGTGATTGACGATGCCGCAGTGCCCGGCGGACCGCCGGCCGGGCACCCGCGCCTGATGCGGGTCAATGTGCCGCTCGGACCAGTCGCAATGTTCTCAGCCAGTAATTTTCCTTTCGCCTTTTCGGTTCTCGGCGGCGATACCGCATCAGCTCTTGCCGCAGGCTGTCCAGTTGTAATCAAGGCACATCCCGCACATCCACGTCTGTCGAATGCCGTGTTCGAACTGGCCCAGGTCGCGGCGCAGCGTGCCGGCGCACCGGCTGGTGTGCTGTCGATGGTAAGCGGCGCATCGCGCGAGGTAGGGGTATATCTCGTGCGCCATCAGGACATCGCAGCAGTTGCATTTACCGGTTCCTTTATCGGCGGCATGGCGCTGCAGAAGGAAATCAACGCGCGTCCCAAGCCGATTCCTTTCTACGGCGAACTGGGCTCGACCAATCCCATCATTGCCTTGCCGGCAGCGCTTGAAAAACAGGGCGCAGAACTCGCGAAGAATCTCGCAGCATCGATCGCGCAGGGTTGCGGCCAGTTCTGCACCAGCCCGGGCATTCTGATCGCCTACGACAATGCAGTCACCGATGCGTTCGTCAACCAACTTGCCGCAGCAATGGATAGCCAGAACACCCACGCCATGCTGTCGCCTGGCATCCGGAATGCTTTTGACGACGGCGTTGCACGTCTGAACCGGCATGCCGCGTCGAAACGCGTGACTACGGGCGAACAGAGTGCGGACCGTCATCCGGTGCCCAACCTGGTGTCGCTGGATACGGAAGCCTTCCTGCGGGACCACGAACTGCGGGAAGAAATCTTCGGTCCGTCCTGCGTCGTCGTGCGAGTGAAGTCGACCGCGCAATTGCTCCAGGTGCTCTCCGCCGTGGGCGGCAGCTTGACCGTCACTGTTTGGGGGGCGGACAAGAACGACGCGGATACGCAAAGCGTCGTGCGCGCAGCGATCAGGATTGCCGGCCGCGTATTGTTTTCCGGCGTACCGACCGGGGTTGCAGTTGCACGTGCACAACATCATGGTGGGCCGTTCCCATCTTCTACCCAGCCACAGACCACTTCGGTCGGCTTGATGGCGATGCATCGCTTCCTGCGTCCGGTCGCATTGCAAGAGCCGCCGGCCTGGCTGGCCGACCGCAGCGGCGTACCGCTGTAACCATTGGCCCGCCCATTGGTTCGGCCGGGTGGGCACACACCGGCGCTCCAGCCATGTCGATGACTTGCATTACCAGCTTAGATGTAGCAGATCAGGCGAGTTTATATAGTTAAAAATGCAAGGCCCCAAGGAGCGCTGGCTTACAAGGCGAAGCGCTGAAGCCTGACACACACTACCTTTCCTTACGTCAACAAGCTAAGATAGCTGCGCTGACGGATCGCAAAGAAAACTAGGGACGCGGCATGGGTCGCTGCCAGAATAAAAGCAGGCAGAGTGTGGTTGTAAGCAACAGGGGAAATGAATGAATTTGCGCTCTATGCGTATAGGAACACGCCTGGCTGGAGGGTTTGCTCTGGTCCTTGCACTGTTGATTCTGGTCGTAGCAATCAGCACGGCTCTCGTCAGCCAGAACAAACGTGCGTTAAAAGACGGCCTGGAGCTTGCCAACCTTAAAGGCGAGCTGGTTTCAGATATGAAAAGTGCATTGCTTCAAGGTGGTGTAGCGATGCGCAACATGCTTGATATATCGACAGTCGACTTGCAGAAGGCCAAGGTGGATGAACAAAACCGGTTGTATGCAGAAGCACGTAAACGACTCCTTGGCATGCCTTTGTCCGATGCGGAAAAAACTATCATCGCCGAGTTGGACAAGATTGAAGAAAGTATCGCGCCGCAGTACAAGGTGGCCATCGTTCAAGCACAGAATATGAATTCTGAAGGCGCGGCGTCGGTGATCACCAAATACATTGATCCAATGAATCTGAAATCGGTTGGCGAAATCGATAAATTACTCAAGATGGAACAGGCGGCCGAAAGAAGAGTGATCATAGATTCCGAAGGCTCCGACGAGATGCTCATGGCGATTCTGCTTGGCCTGACCGTGATGGCGGTTGCCTTGGGTGCTGTGATTTCCTGGCGCATTACTCGAAGCATTACAGGGCCGCTAAACGATGCCGTCACGCTTGCCAAGACGGTCGCCAGTGGCAACTTAACGTCGCGTGTTGATGACAATCACGTGGACGAGATTGGCGAATTATTCAGTGCGCTGGGCAAAATGAATGCAAGTCTCAATAGCATTATCGCGAACGTGCGGAGCACCACTGAAATCATTGGTAGCGCTTCGCAGCAGCTCGCGGCGGACAACATCGATCTGTCCGCACGAACGGAGTCCCAGGCAGGCTCACTGGAAGAAACGGCGTCCGCCATGGAAGAATTGACGGCCACGGTGCATCAAAATGCGGAAAACGCGCAGCAGGCCAATCAGCTTGTGCAATCGGCGTCCTCAGTAGCACTGCGTGGCGGCGCAGTCGTGGGTGAGGTGGTCGAGACCATGACCTCCATTAAGGAAAGCTCGCGCAAAATTGTCGACATCATTAGTGTTATCGATGGGATTGCCTTTCAGACCAACATCCTGGCGTTGAATGCCGCAGTTGAGGCTGCCAGGGCGGGCGAACAGGGTCGCGGGTTTGCAGTAGTGGCAGCCGAAGTGAGGAATTTGGCGCAACGCTCGGCTTCAGCTGCCAAAGAGATCAAGGACCTCATCGGCGATTCAGTTGCCAAGGTCGACGTGGGAAGCGAACTTGTAAATCAGGCCGGGGCTACGATGGAAGAGGTGGTCAGCAGTGTGCAAAAGATCACTGACATGATGTCGGAGATCCTTGCTGCCAGCGAAGAACAGCGTGCAGGAATCGAAGGCGTTAACAAGGCAGTTACCCAGATGGACAAGGCAACACAGGAAAACGCAGCGCTCGTCAGCGAGGCTGCTACCGCAGCTTCAACAATGGAGGAAAGGGCGAGCCAGTTGGCTGCAGCGGTCGGCGTTTTCAAGACAAGCACCTAGAGGGATTTCATTTTAGTGAGCTGTCGCCTCGGCCCGCCTTGACGCGCAGGGCAGCGTTGCTTGTCGCTTGTGTGGCCCGCCACACAGCGCTTCGCGCGCCTTGCCCTGCACGCCAAAACGAGCCGCTTCTCCACACATCAATATGAAATCCGCTCTAGCGAAAACAGTGCGGTCGCAGCAAGTAAGGTTTGATGGACGAAATTGAACCCAATCGAGCCGAGCGCTTTACTCTGCGGCGACCTTTAACATGACTGCCCGGTTTGCAGGTCCGACTATAAGAGGTTGTCCGTTTCGACTGCACTTCAGGCGTGTACTGCGGCTATCCCGCCCTTCCAATGATAGTCGCGAAGTTGGAATGGAAAACTCTCATTGTATTTTTCCGATGCCAGTTGTTATTGACGATATGCAACCGGAAAACCTCTAAAGGCTTCCTATCCAAAGTAATGGAGCCAAGCCTGCCGAAGAGCCAAGCCACCGCCGCCTATAAGAATAGAAAAATAGATGATGGTACATACGTTAGCGGCATGGCCTAATAGAATACACACCCCATCACGCTGCACAATCCCTACCGCAAAAAAGAGAAGGGCCAGAGCCGGTAACGTATTACTCAATGGAATCAGGCCGAACGGCGCCATAAGAAGTATTGCACCCAGTATCAAAGAAAGATTATTCAGCAATTCCATCAATCCATTTGAAGCCAAGTATTTCATTCGGTGTGGTCGACTCACCGTCTCGAGACGATGCAGCCATGTGAGTGCTTTACGAAACACCGGTAGCAACTTTTCAGTCGAAATAATACGGTTTTGAAATGACGCAGGTAACCATAAATCGCGATTAAAAAGCCGACTTATCGCAATCATTAAGATTGCGGCGCCAAATACGGTACTTACGCCTGGAATGGAAACCGGAATGATAAAAATCAGTGACAGGAATGCAATTAAAATCATGAGGCCATCCTGGCCCACCAGACCTACAATCTCCCGAAGAGTCACGCCTTCGGGCGGCAGTTTGTCAACGACGTCCTGGATTTTAGTAGTTAAAGGTTCCATTATTTTTGGGATTTGACTGTTTTAGTAAGCTCATTTTGAAATCGCTGCACGGGTCACACATGCGCTTCCATCGTTTGCGAGGCATGTGATAGATAGTCTCGAAGGGATGCATATAATACTCGTCGTGCCGGAGTACGGTTAACCAGTACTCTGTGCATTATACGGGGCTGTACCGATACGGCTTACGTAGTGTTGTTTAATCGGGGCACTGTACGGTATTGGTGATACGTTCCTTCGACATTCGACCGCGAGAATGGGCATCTACCCAAAATGGACGCCGTATCCTTCTTAAAACGTTTACCCACTCTTGGGACCGCAATATCTACGGTTAGTTTGGTGTATTCCGTTGTTCCTTATTTTGCAGTTTCGCAAATAAGGCAACTTGATAACCCAGCCTGATCGACCATTAAGCCAGGCCTGCCGATCGGCATACTGTCAGTTTTTGCCATGAATCGATATACAATACCAATCCTTCAATAACAAGAACCGACGGGAAACCGTGTTGTTCTGTCGTAGTGGATATATTAATTATCCTGGGTTTGATTATATTAAATGGCATTTTTGCCATGTCTGAGCTGGCTGTTGTTTCTTCCAAAAGAATGCGGCTCGAAAAGCTCTCCGAAAACGGAAGCCGTGGGGCAAAAGCGGCACTCCAGCTCGCTGATAACCCAAGCCGTTTTCTCTCTACCGTTCAAGTCGGTATCACCCTCATCGGTATTTTTAACGGTGCATTCGGCGAGGCTTCCCTTGTTGCGCGTCTGACGCCCCAGATCGCCAGCGTCGCCCTGCTAGCAGAATATGCCCGTGAAATTGCGCTGGGCATTGTCGTTATTGGAATTACGTTTGCGTCGATTGTCTTAGGTGAACTGGTACCGAAGCGAATCGCGATGCAATATCCGGAAACCGTCGCGACAATGATTGCGACGCCGATGCAATTGTTATCGCGAATAGTATCGCCCTTTGTGAGGATACTATCTGTAGCGACCGAGGCCATCATGCGTCTGCTCGGCTTGCACAAGCACCAAGAAATAGCGATGACGGAAGAAGAGATTACCGGACTAATCAAGGAAGGAACGCATGCCGGTGTCTTCGAAAAGACAGAACATGACATTGTCACGCGCGCTCTTCGCCTGGATGATCAGCGTCTTGGCGCACTCATGACGCCACGTACCGACCTTGAATTCATTGACTTGGATGACCCTGTCGAACAAAACCTCGGAAAGATTGCGGACAGTCCCTTTAGCCGCTTCCCGGTTTGCCGGGGCGACCGTTCGAAAATCATCGGAATTGTTCACGCCGGGGACCTGTTTGAACAGGCAATTCGTGGGAAGTCGATTTCCAGCGTTGATATTGAGCATGCAATAAAACCTCCCCTCTACGTGCCTGAATCAGTCAGCGGAATGGCCCTCCTGGAAACCTTGAAAAAGAATCGTGCCGAGCTGGCGATGGTTGTCGACGAATATGGCGAGATCGGCGGCATGGTGACCTTGAGCGACGTGATGGGTGCACTGGTCGGTGACGTGTCCGTTGTTGACGATGACGGCCATGAAGCCGATGCAATACAGCGCGAAGACGGATCGTGGCTCGTCGACGGTGGTGTCTCGCTCGACCGTTTCAGGGAGTTATTAAACATTGATGTACGCTTTCCTGAAGAAGCTGCCGGTACGTATCACACGCTCGCCGGCTTTGTACTGACGCAGCTCGGCCATATTCCGCATGCTTCCGAGCATTTCGAATGGGAGGGCTTACGCTTCGAGGTGGTCGACATGGACCGTCAGCGTATAGACAGACTGTTAGTGTCGCATTCTGCTTCAGGTCAATGACAAGAAGGTGGCAAAGCGGACTAAGATCCTCGTGCTGCTGCGTGGATGACGGCGTGCGAAACGCATTTCTTTGCGCTACATGAGTTGGACGATTTCAAGGGTATTGACCTTGCCGATACACCAACGATTGTTATAGGGTTCATGTGAGATCCGCGAGGCCAGAATCCGCGAAGCCAGATTATTCCTGAACTGATCTGTCGTAACAGGTAGCGACGAAATGAATTAAAAAGGCGTAGCCTACGGCCTCTGTTACAATGCTAGGCACCTCATGTCCCCATCTCCTGAATCGTGAAATTGATCCCAGGGGGTCGGCCACCTCTTCCTCACCCCCATTCACATCATTGCCATGCCCTGCGACGCAGGACCGCATGCAACACAGGAACCAGCACATGAGCACCGAAACGAGCGGCCAGTTGGCCAGTATCATCATTGACCATCACGATTCCCTGCTCGAAAGGTGGATTGCCGGAATGCTATCGCATCTGGTACGTCGTGACAGATCGGCAGAGGAAGCGATTCGTCAGCAAGCAAGCCGTTTTCTTCCGCTTCTTGCTGAAACCACAAAGAACGGGCAGATTCAAGATATCGAAGCGGCAAACTGGGCTGAGGCGCGTCATCTGCTGACAGAGATCTGTCAGGCACGCGTACGTCAGGGGTTCAGTTCCATCGAGACGGCAATGTTCATGTTTTCGCTCAAGGAACCACTATTCGGACATCTGCGTGTCGCCTTGGGGAATGACGCGCATAAATTGGCGGAGCAGACAGTAGCGACAAGTGCTCTGTTTGACAAACTCGGTCTGTTCACAATTGAGGTTTATCAGAAGACCCGTGAACTTGTAATCCAGCGTCAACAACAAGAGTTGCTTGAATTATCCACGCCTGTGGTCCAGCTTTGGCAAAACGTCTTGGCGCTGCCCTTGATCGGCACACTCGACAGCGCACGTACGCAAGTCGTGATGGAGAACCTGCTTCAGAAGATCGTGGATACGGGCGCGGCAATCGCAATCATTGATATTACCGGCGTACCAACGGTGGATACACTGGTTGCGCAACACCTTCTCAAAACCGTTGCTGCGGCTCGCTTGATGGGCGCTGACTGTATCATCAGTGGAATTCGCCCGCAAATCGCCCAGACCATCGTGCATCTGGGAGTGAATCTTGAAGATGTCACAACAAAGGCGACCCTTGCCGATGCATTTATTGTCGCATTGCAGCGCACCGGGTCGTCAATAAGCCATGCGCATCACGGAAAGTGAATCTTGCATGGAACGTATCCCTATTCTTAAACTAGGCAAGCTGTTGCTTGTCACAATTCAGGTGGACATGCACGACCAGCTGGCACTTACCTTGCAGGACGACCTCACCACGAGGATAGTGAAGGATGGTGCGCAAGGAGTGTTAATTGACATATCAGCGCTGGACATCGTCGACTCGTTTATCGGCCGCATGATCAGTAATACAGCGTCAATGGCGCGGATTCTTGATGCACGGACTGTGCTCGTCGGTATGCAACCTGCAGTGGCTATTACGCTCGTAGAATTGGGCATGACGCTCGTTGGCGTCCAGACCGCACTAAATGTCGAGCAAGGCATGCTTTTGTTGCAACGCCCATTGAACTGAAACCGTTCTCGGTTCTCTTCGATTCACGTTCGACGGTTATAGGAATACTCCACATGCAGCAACATGCTCTCACGTCGAGCAACTCGTCCGGCACGGATGTTATCGCGATGCCGCTACGGACCGATGAAGACGTCGTACGGCTTCGTAAGGCGGCACGCGAATATCTTGTCTCTGTCGGCTTTGGTACGCTCGACCAGACGAAGATGATTACAGCAGCAAGCGAACTGGCGCGCAACACATTGCGTTATGGCGGTGGCGGCGAAGCGCATTTATCAAAAGTGTTCCACGGCGATCGTCGCGGCGTTTGTATGCGTTTCCATGATGAAGGGCCGGGCATTCCCAACATCGGTCTCGCCCTTACAGACGGATATACCACCGGCGGAGGCCTGGGATTAGGGCTCAGCGGTGCCAAACGGCTCTCCGACGAATTTGAGCTTGATACTGCGCCAGGCAAAGGTACCAAGGTCAAAATCGTCAAGTGGAAGGCTTTCTGAAAATTTCACGCCGACAGGCTGTATTTCAGGTGGGCGAGCTAGGAGAAATCGCTGCGGCAAGACGAGCAGGGGTGGATCTTGCGCGCCAGTTGGGGTTTGACGAAACCAGAGCAGGTAAGCTTGCACTTATCATTACGGAAGCCGCCACGAACGTCGTCAAGCACGCTGTGCGTGGCGAAATCATGCTGAGAACGATATCGGAGAACGCCGATTACGGGATAGAAGTGATTGCAGTTGATTCGGGGCCGGGCATTGAAAATTTGAAGTCAAGCATGCAGGACGGTGTATCAACTACAGGAACATATGGCGTTGGGCTGGGTGCCATTAGCCGGTTAGCTGATGAATTTGACCTCTATAGCGTACCCGGATCGGGCACCGTACTGTGGATGCAGCTCTGGGCGGTTACAAGCACGAAGTTGCAATCGGAATGGGATATTGGTGTTGTTTGCCTCCCTATAGCAAGCGAAGAAGAATCCGGGGACGATTGGGCCTCTGTGAGCATGACCAATTCACTTACCGTCATGGTCGCTGATGGCCTAGGGCATGGCTCGGAGGCTGCACGGGCGTCGCGCGCCGCAGTCGACGTCCTTCTGCAGTCCGCTGATGCATATCCTGCATCTATCCTTAGCCAGGCACATGACGCCTTGGCTGGAACGCGCGGCGCGGCGGTAGCTATTGCCCAGATTTCCAATGCAGGTGAACACCTGCGATACTGTGGAGTTGGGAACATAGAAGCATGCATCATGGATGGCGACGTTAGCAGGCATATGGTGTCGCACAATGGAATCGTCGGCAACAATATACGCAAGCTACAGGAATTCACTTTCCCCTGGATGCCGGAATCGATTCTCATCATGCATTCTGACGGCCTTGGCACGCGCTGGAATGTTGCCAATTATCCCGGCTTGTATACCCGTCATCCTGCGGTGATTGCCGCAATTCTCTATCGTGACTTCGTGCGTCGGCGCGACGATGTCACCGTATTGGTCGTGCGTAAGGCAAGGGCGCGGTAGTTCATCACTGGATGTTGCGAAGCTCGAGAGATGACTTCAACGTTAGCTTCCGTGCTTCAATCACTTCTTTGGTTCCTGATTGGATACTGACGGATGCATTTTCATTTCAGCAATTAGTTAAATTCGCTCGTGCTCATAGCGAGCAGTGAGTTAATTGTTACCTGGAGATCGACGTACCGGCTTGCCTTGGAAACCAAGCTGTGCCGCTAAAAAAGGGATAAGCTGACGTGGACTTACGCATTATAACTATCGCAGTCAAAACCGAACTCGACGTTCTCGTGTCGCGCCAGCGCGCACGGCAGGTTACTGCGCTTTGTGGATTCAGTCCACACGATCAAGTGCGCATCTCAACGGTGGTCTCCGAGCTGGCGCGTAACATCTATAACTACGCTGCTCCAGGAAAGATAGAGTTTGCCGTCTCCAAAGTGGCCACTGCGCAGGACCTTGTGATACGCGTCGAGGACAAGGGACCGGGGATAGAGAATCTGGACGCCATCCTTGAGGGACGATACAAGTCCAGGACAGGAATGGGACTTGGGATTCTAGGTGCCCGGCGCTTGATGGACCATGTGGAGATTACGACGGCTAAGAACCAGGGAACCACTTTGGTACTCAAGCGAGCGCTGCCTCCAGGCGTCCCGATTCTTACGCCAGCAATGATCGGTACGTTCGGCGCGCAACTGGGTGTATTGCAAGACAATGTAGCACTGGCAGAAGTGCAGCACCAGAATATGGAGTTGCTTCAGGCTCTGTCCGCATTAAAGGCAAATCAGGAGGAGCTATTGGTACTGACACACCAACTGCGTGTCACGAACCAGGCGGTCGCTGGACTCAATGCCGACCTCGAAGAAAAAGCAGTACAACTACAGCAAGCGGATGTGCGCAAGGACGAGTTCCTCGCTATTCTTGCGCACGAATTGAGGAACCCGCTAGCAGCGGCTAGCCTGGCAGCTGAAGTACTGGAATCCGCGCCCCTGCCTACAGAACGCGTTGTTCAGCTTGGGCAAGTTGTTTCGCGTCAGGTAGGGCACATGAGTCGCCTTGTAGAAGATTTGCTTGATGTATCGAGGGTCACACGCGGACTGGTCGCCATCGATAAGAAGATAGTCGACATGCGAACCATCACGCAAACCGCAGTAGAACAGTTGGGACCGGTGATCAACGCCAAATCACATGAGTTTCTGCTGTCATTCCCTGATGAGGCGTGCCTGGTATCCGGGGATGCGACGAGACTGGTTCAAGTCGGTACCAACCTGATCGGCAACGCGGTGCGCTATACCCCGGACGGCGGACAGATTTCGGTGACGCTTCTGATGACTGACAAGACGGTGACTTTCCAGATTACGGACGATGGGGACGGTATCGACCCCGATCTGTTGCCAAAGCTGTTCGATCTGTATGTGCAAGCCGAACGTTCCACAGAGGGTAGAAATGGCGGCCTGGGCATTGGCCTTACCCTCGTTAAAAGCATTGTCGAGTTACATGGCGGTACGGTTACAGCAAAAAGCGCTGGCAAAGGATTGGGCAGTACGTTCTCGGTCAGTCTGCCGCGTCAGAATGTGTGAACATGCCAGTGCGTAGACGGAGCCTTTTCCGGCCACGCACCTCCAGAATCGCCCGTCTGCGCTGGCTAAATCACCGGGGTAGTCCTTCCAGTGGTGGGTGGCGTGACGGGAAGCGCGTGACATGAATGAGAATGCACAGAGCGGTAAAGCGTCCCGTGGAAGCGGCGCTTTACCAGGCATGCCGCTATGCGCTGCTTGCTTATTGACCTGAGCTTGCAAGCCGACTGCTGGCGCTGACGCTGGCGCCGGCGTAGCTTGGACGTCCTGGATACTGCGTGTCGAAGTCTTGTTGTGCGTAGGTGCCGGCAGCTTTGGCTTCCTGCAGTTCCGCAATCACTTCGTCACGGCTCTTGGTCGACTTGAAATGGAGGTCAGGCGCGACGTACTCACTGCCGCCGACGACATCGTTGCCGCTTGCCTTGCTGGCTTTTAATTCCTCCATGACTTCTGCACGCGTCTTGGACGATTGGAAGCTGCTGAACTCAACAAAGGGGTAATTACTTTGTTGTGCAAGAGCAGAGGCGCTGGCGCTTAGGATGGCGACGGAAGCAAACAGTTTGCGGAAGTTCATATTCATTCTCCAGATTAAAGGTTAACAGGCTAGCCATCGGTCGATGGCTGGCACGATACATGGCTAGATAGAGCCCGATGGTCTATGAGCAGTGTCTCGGACTCGCGAGACATTCAGCACGAGCTATGCCAGTCGGAAGACGATTTGCCTTTATTCGCGCAACACATTGAAAATAAAAGATTTATCCGAGCCAGCGTGTGACTTTTCGATCTTGTAGGGAGAGCGCCAGTCTCCAAGTGTCGGCTGCGGTCGGACACAGTTCAGGACAACAATCACTGAAAACAAACACTTGTATTCTCGCCGCGCCCACGCACACGCCGACCTGGCGTTAACGCTGCGGTCTGCCACGTTCTCTCATTACCTGATCTTGTGTCGCGCCTCGGCCTCACGCTGGCGTACGTCGTGCGTAGGATGCAGATAGGCGCTGGTAGTACGGAGCGATTCATGGCCAAGCTTGTCGCGTACCTGACGGGGGCCGACGCCAGTGCTGACTATATGAGAACTTGGCACTCTCTTTATTTATTAAGGAAATCGCGCGTTCAGCATGGCTGAATGCGTCCAGGCAAAGGCTTAAACAACCAGACAGGAAGTTACTAGATCTCAATATTTATTGAAAGTACGCAAATGTACTGGCGAACCGGCTTGTAATGGTTAGCATCGTTTCTACAGTGAATTATCAAAATTAACTCAGGGAAGCACTGTGGATAGTGTTTTGGCAGGGCTATTGCTCTTTACGTCACTCGGGTTGCTTGCGGTGCTCGTCCTTGTCGTGCGATGCGTCGTTGAGGAAAAGTACCGCGATGCAATTTATACCGTGCCGACATTGGAAGATCTTGAACTCATCATGCTGAGGATAAGGCTGGAAGAAGAAAACTGAATTAATCGAGATACTCTCGACCTGCTTTTGCACGTGCCAAGGAAGGCGTTACCCAGCCACAAATGCACGCTCCTACCCAGATAATGCCTGCGACCCATGCGCCCGCCTCAAGCGAAACAAGTGCGTTCAGGAACGTGAATACAATGAGTTCGATACCAGCAAGGGCCAGCAACAATATGAGTACGCTTCCTGGCTCGGGCTTATAAGGTACGCGTAGATAATAAATAATGGCTGGCAAGGCAAAGAGCAATTTGTTTCACTTCCGATCATAGTGATGGTAACGACGTCATCTGTGAACCGCTTGGATGTCAATCAAGCCTCCGATCCTGAGAATCTGAGAAGCGTTGTTCAAGCGAACGATTGGTAAATTGACATGTCCCATATGCATCCATAGCGTGGTGTCATCCTGGCTGAACTATCAATGTCAGGGCTTAGCCGGGTGATCACGCTTTGGCAATAGCTGACGCGACCATTTAAAGGAGGCAGAGGGAAGTCACATGTATCAGAACAATAAAAACAAGGCACCCGCGCCTCATGAAGTCGACGCAACCGGTTCTGTCCGTGTACGCGGAGCACGCGAACATAACCTGAAAAACGTTGATCTTGATATCCCGAGAAATGCCTTGGTCGTCTTTACCGGGATTTCCGGATCGGGCAAATCGTCACTGGCTTTCGGTACGCTTTATGCGGAGGCGCAACGGCGATATCTGGAATCCGTTTCACCGTATGCGCGCCGATTGTTTCACCAGATGCCGGTGCCGGAGGTCGACGAGATCGATGGCCTGCCGCCGGCAGTGGCACTGCAGCAGCATCGGGGTGCTCCGACTACGCGATCTTCCGTTGGCAGCGTGACCACGTTATCCAACTCGATCCGCATGCTGTATTCCCGTGCTGGCGCCTATCCTGAAGGGCAGTCGCTGCTCTATGCCGAGTCGTTTTCGGCCAACACGCCAGAAGGAGCGTGTCCCACCTGCCATGGCCTGGGACGCGTGTATGAAGCGACCGAACAATCGATGGTCCCTGACAATACGTTGACCATACGCGAAAGGGCGGTAGCGGCCTGGCCTACGGCATGGCATGGCCAGAACCTGCGCGATATTCTCACGACCCTGGGCTTCGATATCGACAAGCCATGGCGCGAACTTTCGAAGAAGGAGCGTAACTGGATCCTGTTTACCGATGAACAGCCGGTAGTGCCGGTCTATGCCGGCTTCACTGCTGAAGAGGTGCGACGCGCAATCAAGCGTAAGGACACGCCGAGCTATCAGGGTACGTTTACCAGTGCGAGACGCTATGTGCTTGAGACATTTGCGAACACAGAAAGCGCATCCATGAAGAAGCGCGTGTCGCAATACATGGTGAGCATGGAATGCCCGCTCTGCGCGGGGAAAAGGCTGCGTCGAGAATCACTGTCCGTGATGTTCGCGGGTCACGATATTACCGAATTATCCCGCCTGCCGCTGAAGCAGCTTGCCGCGCTGCTTGGCCCTTATGCAAAAGCGAGTACGCCAGGGTGGGCAAAGATGGCCAAGGCGCATCCGGAAAAAGCGATCGCAGTCCAACGCATTGCCGAGGACTTGCTTGCAAGGCTGTCGATATTGCTTGCGCTCGGTCTCGGTTACCTGACACTGGAGCGAAGCACGCCGACACTTTCCCCAGGGGAATTGCAGCGGCTTCGGCTCGCGACCCAGGTTCGTTCCAACCTCTTTGGCGTGGTCTATGTGTTGGATGAACCCTCCGCGGGACTCCATCCTGCCGATACCGAAGCCCTGCTTGAAGCACTGGACAGATTAAAGGGGAGTGGCAATTCCCTGTTTGTCGTCGAACATGCGCTCGGCGTCATACGTCACGCCGACTGGATTGTAGATGTCGGCCCCGGCGCAGGAGAGAACGGCGGCGAAATTCTCTATAGCGGTCCGCCTCAAGGCCTGGCAAAAGTAGAGGCATCACACACAGCTCGCTTTCTCTTTGCACAGGAAAGGGCAATTGCACGCGAGCCACGTGAACCACAGGGATGGCTGCGCTTGAGCGGAGTCAACCTAAACAACCTGCGCAATCTGCATGCGGAGTTTCCTTTAGGTGTACTGACCGCCGTAAGTGGCGTGTCTGGTTCCGGAAAATCCAGCCTGGTAAGCCAGGTACTCGTTGATCTGGTCTCAACTGCGCTCGGTAATCACCTGCCGGCAGACCTGGAAGAAGCGGACGGACTGGAGCAGACCGCTCCATCCGCGATTTCCGGACGCATCATCGAAGGCATGGAGAAAATCAAACGCCTGGTAAGGGTCGATCAGAAGCCGATCGGGCGTACACCGCGCTCCAATCTCGCCACCTATACCGGTTTGTTCGACCACGTGCGCAAGTTGTTTGCTGCCACGCGCGTAGCGCGTGCGCGTCACTACGACGCTGGGCGCTTCTCATTTAACGTTGCCAAAGGGCGGTGCGAAAACTGTGAAGGCGAAGGCTTTGTCATGGTTGAGCTGCTTTTTCTGCCAAGCGTCTACGCGCCTTGCCCTACCTGCCATGGAACACGCTTCAATGCCAAGACGCTGGAAATCAAATACCGGGAAAAGAACATCGCGGACGTGCTCAACATGACTGTCGATGCGGCATGGGAATTTTTTGCCGACGAGCCCGGCATACATCGTTCTCTCGATGTGCTGCGTGAAGTCGGACTGGGATATCTCCGGCTTGGTCAACCGGCTACCGAACTGTCGGGCGGTGAAGCGCAACGCATTAAACTCGCCACTGAACTTCAGCGTGCGACACGCGGCAACGCACTGTATATCCTTGATGAACCGACGACGGGTCTGCATCCCGCCGATGTGGAGAAACTGGTAGTCCAACTCGACAGGCTTGTCGATGCAGGTAACACAGTCATCGTCGTCGAGCATGATATGCGCGTGTTGGCAGCTAGTGACTGGGTGATCGATATCGGTCCGGGCGCCGGTGATGAGGGCGGAAAGGTGGTGGTATCAGGCACACCTGCGCAGGTGGCCGCGTTCCAGAACAGCCGCACTGCGCCATATTTAAAACGCTTTTTCACAGATCCGCAACGCAACAAAACAGATTTTCAGCATCTGCGATAGTATATTTGGCATTTTCCGCTTTCCAGACCTGCACGAGATAATATAAAGATAGAAAAGCGACTGATGACTACCATGCCAGAGGGACTGATTGTCGTTGCCAAGCGCGAATGCCCGACATGCGCGCTGGTGGAGCCGTTGTTGCCACTGCTTGCCGATTCAGTGCTCCCGCTGACTGTTTACGTGCAGGACACAGAAGATTTTGCGCATGGAGTCGCCAATGTGGTTTACGACGAGACGCTTGAACACTCTTTCCGTTTGAATGTAGAAGTCGTACCGACCCTGATCCGTATCGAGAACGGTGTCGAGGTGGACCGTACGTATGGCTGGCATCGCGATGATTGGCAGCGTCTTACCGGTAATGCCACTCTCGGCGAGGGCTTGCCGGTATTGCGCCCCGGTTGTGGCTCAAAGACGCTGGAACCGGGTATCGCGGAATCGCTTGTTGTGCGTTACGGCAATCCCGGCTTTACCTCCCGACGGGTTGAGATCGCAGCTTCGGAAGACCTGATCGAAACCTGCTATGAGCGCGGATGGACCGATGGCTTGCCAGTCGTTCCACCGACGCGCGAACGCGTTCTGCGCATGCTGGCAGGCACCACGCGCAAGCCGGATGAAGTTATTGGAATGATTCCGCCTGATCTGGCGGAATGTACCGTTGAAAAGGTGGCGATCAACGCAGTGATGGCCGGATGCAAGCCGGAATACCTGCCAGTCATACTGGCGGCGGTGGAAGCGGTGCTCGTCGACGAATTCGCCATGCATGGCATCCTGTGCACCACGATGTTCGCGGGGCCGATGATCATCGTGAATGGTCCTGTCGCAAAAGCAATCGGCATGAATTCCGGCGTCAATGCCCTCGGTCAGGGCAACCGCGCCAATGCCACAATCGGTCGCGCGTTGCAACTGGTGATACGTAACGTCGGTGGCGGGCGTCCCGGCGAACTCGACCGCGCGACACTTGGCACGCCCGGCAAATACACATTCTGCTTTGCAGAAGCCGAAGACCCCGCATGGGAAACCTTGTCAGTCGAACGCGGCTTTCCAGCCGGTGCATCCACCGTCACGCTCTTCGCCGGCGAAGGCGTGCAAGGTATCGTCGACCAGAAATCGCGAACGCCTGAATCGCTGGCCCGCAGCTTCGCGCTTTCCCTGCGTGCGGTCGATCACCCAAAACTTGCCATGGCCGGTGACGCGGTGCTCGTCGTCTCGCCCGAGCATTGCCGCGTATTCATTGAAGCCGGCTGGTCGAAAGCTCGGTTGCGCGAAGAACTGGAGCAACTACTGAGCTTGCCTGCGGATGACATGATTGCCGGTGCGGGCGGCATAGCAGAAGGCTTGCCTGCCGCGCTCGCGGGCACCATCGTTTCGAAATTCCGGCCGGGCGGTCTGCTGATCGTCCGCGCTGGCGGCACCGCCGGTTTATTCTCGGCTGTCATTGCCGGCTGGGCCGCATCCGGCCCGGTCGGCTCCACACCTGTCACCAAGGAGATTCTTTCATGAAAGAACCCACCGTCCTGCTCGATCCTACGGCGGAACGAGCACCGGCCGTGCGCCCGTTACTTGCGCGGCCGGACAGTCTCGAAGGACTGACCGTCGGCATTCTCGACATCTCCAAGGCGCGCGGTAACGTGTTCCTTGATCGTCTCGATGAGCAGCTTGCCGCACGCGGCATCGCCGTCAGGCGGTACCGCAAGCCGACGTTTACGCGTGTGGCGCCGACTGCGCTCAAGCAGCAGATCGCCGCGGAATGCAACGTTCTTATTGAAGGCCTGGCCGACTGAGGGTCTTGCACGTCGTGCTGTATGCATGACATTGCAGACCTCGAAGGTCGAGGCATTCCTGGAGTAGCGATTGCATCCACGGAGTTTCAACAAGCGGCTGCATTGCAGTCCAAGGTGCTCGGGTTCGACCCGGCGATGGTATTCGTTCGCCATCCGATCCAGGACCGTACCGACGACGAACTGCGTACCCTTGCAGATCAGGCCCTTGAGCAGATACTGCGCGGTATCGCCGGAAAGTAATACCAAGCGCAGGGAAGGCGCCACGTGACGGTCGCCGACTCTGCCCCCCGGTTTCGCCTGCCATCGGTGGATCGTGTCCTTAACTGGCCGCTCATCGAAGCGCTGATCACGGCGCACGGCCGTACAGCGGTGGTCGAAGGTGTACGCGCGGAACTCGCCGCACAGCGTGAACGTTATGACAACGGCGGCACGGCATCAAACGCCCATGCCAGCAGCGGCATCAGTGACGAGACCATCGTGGAGGGGGTGGCGCACAGGGTGGCAACTTTCCTCTCGCCGTCATTGCGCAAAGTCTACAACCTGACCGGGACCGTCCTCCATACCAATCTCGGCCGCGCGCCACTTCCGCCGGAAGCGATCGAGGCAATGGTCGCGGCGGCATCGGGCGCATCCAACTTGGAATACGACCTCGGCACCGGAGCGCGCGGCGACCGTGATGACCATATTGAATCATGGCTGTGCCGGCTTACCGGCGCGGAAGCAGCGACCGTGGTCAACAACAACGCAGCGGCGGTATTGCTGTTACTGAATACGCTGGCTTTGCGCAAGGAAGTCATCGTATCCCGGGGCGAGCTGGTCGAAATCGGCGGCGCATTCCGCTTGCCAGACATCATGACGCGCGCAGGATGCAAACTGCATGAAGTAGGGACGACCAACCGGACCCACCTGCGTGACTACGTGGAAGCAGTCAGCAACAAAACCGCGTTGCTGATGAAGGCGCACACCAGCAATTACCGGATTGAAGGTTTTACGGCCGCGGTGGATGAGGCATTGATCGCGGGTGTGGCTACTGCCAAGGCGCTGCCGTTTGTCGTCGATCTGGGCAGCGGCACCCTGGTGGACATGACGCGGTTTGGCTTGCCACACGAACCGACCCCGGCCGAAACACTGACGAAGGGCGCTCATCTGGTGACCTTCAGCGGCGACAAGTTGCTTGGCGGACCACAGGCCGGCATCATCGTTGGGCGAGCCGATCTGATTGCACGCATCAAGAAGAATCCAATGAAGCGAGCCATGCGCTGCGACAAGATGACGATTGCCGCGCTGGAGGCGGTTCTGCGGCTGTATGCCGATCCCGACCGTCTGGTGCAGCGGCTGCCGACTCTACGTCTTCTTGCACGGCCTGCACATGATATTGAAGCGCTCGCTCGCCGGGTACAGCCTGCTGTTGCTCGATGGGCCAGTGCGTATGGTGACGTGGAGGTGGTGCCGCTCGACAGTCAGATAGGCAGTGGCTCATTACCCATGAATCTGTTGCCAAGTTTTGGATTGCGCATTAAACCTTCCGGTGAAAGGCGACGCGCAGGCCGGCTGCTGGAGGAGATCGCTAGTGGCTTTCGTTCGCTGCCAGTGCCGGTCATCGGTCGCATCGCGAACGGCGCCTTCCTGCTGGACTTGCGCTGCCTTGAAACCGAACTGGATTTCATGGCGCTCTTTGACGGCGCATCGGCAACGTGATTATCGCCACCGCAGGTCACGTCGACCATGGCAAGACAACGCTGGTCAAGGCATTGACAGGGATTGATACCGACCGTCTCAAGGAAGAGAAACAGCGCGGGATGACCATTGAACCGGGGTATGCCTATGCGGACTTCGGTTGTGACGAACCGCTGGCGTTTGTCGACGTGCCCGGACATGAGCGCTTTGTTCGCAACATGCTTGCCGGCGTCGCTGCGATTGACTTTGCACTTCTGGTTGTCGCCGCCGATGATGGTCCGATGCCGCAGACTGACGAACACCTGGCGATTCTGCAACTTCTTGGTATTCGGCGTGGGGCGGTGGCACTGACGAAGATTGATCGCGTGCCTGCGGAAAGAGTTAATGCAGTCACAGCGCAACTCGCAACCCTGCTATCAGGCACACCGCTGCAAGACGCATCTGTCTTCCCGCTGGCTGCGACGACGGGCGACGGGGTGCAGGCGTTGCGGAACCATCTGGTTTCCAGCGCCAGGGCGATGCCTCGAATGGCGATATCAGGAAATTTTCGGATGGCGGTTGACCGGTGTTTTACGCTACCTGGGGCCGGCTTGATTGTCACTGGTGCGGTCACTTCGGGAGCGGCGCATGTCGGAGACGAAGTTATCGTTTCACCGCAGGGCGAGACGCTACGCATTCGCGGTATCCATCAGCACAACCGACCGGCGGATAGTGCGCTTGCCGGACGGCGCTGCTCGCTCAATCTTGCGGGAGGGGGACTCAAACGCGTTGCAATAGAGCGTGGAGACTGGATTGTTGCGCCATCCGCCCATGCACCGACCGAACGTATTGACGTTCACCTTATCGTTCACGCGTCGCAGAAATCGTCGCTCGCACATTGGACGCCTGTGCACTTGCATATCGGTGCCATGGTAGTGAATGCCCGGGTCGCGCCGCTGGACTCGCGTGAGATCAAGCCGGGACAGTCGGGACTTGCACAGCTCGTGCTTGACCGTGCGATTCCCGCATTGCACGGCGACCGGTTTGTCTTGCGAGACCAATCGGCGCGGCAAACCATTGGCGGGGGTTGGATTGTTGATCCATTCGGCGCACGTCGAGGCCGTGCGAAACCCGAACGCCTGGCGCGGTTGACGGCAATGGAAAGCACAACGCCAGAAAACGCACTCAATGCCTTGCTTGCGATCAGTCCGGATGGTGTGCCGTTGCAGGCGTTTGCACAAGCATGGAACCTGACTCCGGATGAGCAGGTGGCTCTGTTTGAAGCACATGCCATGATCCGTTTTCAGGATGCCAGCGAACTGATCGGGATCGCTGCGGATCGGTGGGCATTGATGCGTGATCGCGTCACGCTGGCTTTGAGCGAATGGCATCGCGATGATCCCTCTTCGTTTGGACCGACTGAAGCCGCGCTGGCAGCACGCCTGCAATTGCACAGGTTGCCATCTGCCTGGCGCGCAGCTTGCAAGTCCTTATGCGATGATGGCATTGTCGTTAAGCAGGGCGTAAGCCTTCGTCTTAAAACTCATCAAGCCGTACTGTCCGCTGAGGATGCCGCGCTGCTTGACCAGGTAAGTGCCGTGTTAATCAGCACAGGCTTGCGCCCTCCCATCGTCGGCGATCTTGCGCGACAACTCGACATGAGTCAAAACATGCTTGTCGATTTCCTCGAACGCGCAAGCCGTCTAGGGCATCTGGTGCGCGTTGCGAAGAACCGATACTTTCTACCTGAAACGCTGGAACGCCTGGCAGGTATTGCTACACAATTGGCTGCGGAATCGGAAAGCGGATCGTTCGAAGCAGCATCGTTTCGTGACCGCTCTGGGATTGGACGTAACCTCACTATTGAAGTGCTTGAGTTCATGGATGAACTGCATATCACGCGTTTTGCTGGTGGCAGACGCAAAGTGATTTCTCGGTAGCGCAGGATAGTGCGTGAAGAGGTAATATTGGGCATCGCAAAATAAAACGGAAGGGAATCGTATCCCGGTGGAGCGCCCGGACTTCAAATTCGGCGAGATGCGCATGGCGTGTCTGGTGGGTTCGACTCCCACTCCCTTCCGCCATCAGGATATCCACACGAGCAGTTTGCCCGCATCGACCGGCTTAGCGAAATGATGGTCAAACCCTGACGCCAAGGCCCGCTCAATGTCCTGTTCCTGCGCATAACCTGTAACTGCAATTAATACAGCCTTGGCCGTTGCCGGTTCCGCCCGTAGACGACGGGCCAACTCATTGCCGTCCATCTCCGGCAAGCCGATATCCAATATGCACACCTCTGGCGATTCCATCTTGGCACGCTCCCATCCGCGTTGGGAGCTGTGCTCAATAAATACCTCATGGCCCGCGACTTGCAGATACATTGCCAGCATCTGTGCTGCATCAATATTGTCGTCGACTACCAGAATGCGCCTCTTCCTGCCTGTCGCGATAATGCGTCCCATCTCCTGCTGCTTTGGGGTGAGTTCCTCCTGTTGCATGAGGCGTGGCAGGGAAACGATAAATTCACTGCCTCTACCGATACCCTCACTGTGAAATGTGACTGTCCCGGCATGCATTTCCACCAGACTCTTTTCCAATGACAGGCCGATCCCCAAGCCACCTTGGGTGCGATCTGAACTACGCTCACCTTGCGTGAACAAGTCGAAAATGCGGGGATGAAGGTCCGGGCTGATCCCGATTCCGTTGTCCGACACGCGCAGGATCACACGCCCGTCCGGGGCTTGCATGGTCACATGGAGGCTGCCACCTTCCGGCGTGAACTTGGCTGCGTTATTGAGGAGGTTTGTCAGAATCTGTACCAGCCGCTTCCGGTCGCCCATTACGTGCGCCGGTTCCGGATCCAGGTCCAGGGTAAGACGATGGCGCTTACCTTCAAGGAGCGGGCGGACCTGTTCGATCGCACCGGCGATGACATGCTTAACGTTCAGATCGACCTTCACCAGCTTGACCAGACCACGTGTGACGCGTGAGACATCCAGCAAGTCATCGACCAGTCCGGTCATATGTCGGACTTGACGAGAGATGATCTTGCTGGTTTGCTTCACTTGCTCTTCATCCAGTTGAGCGACTTCCATTAAATCAGCTGCCGCAAGAATCGGCGCCATTGGATTGCGCAGCTCATGCGCTAGCATGGCCAGGAATTCGTCCTTGCGGCGGTCTGCGTCGCGCAGCGCTTCTTCGGCGCGTTTGCGCGCGCTGATATCAAGTGTGACCGCGAGGATTGTCGAGCTTGGTTCTTCGCCCGCCGTCCGGATCAGGCTTACGGAGTTGTTAACCCATACGCTGGTGCCATCCGGACGCACATACCGCTTTTCAATTTCAAAAGGCTCTCCGCAGGTAATGGCCTTTTTGAACAACGACATATTTTGAGAAAGATCGTCTGGATGCGTAATGTCCTGCATGCGTAAATTCAGCAAGTTTTCCCGGGTCCGTCCAACGATTTGGCAAAAACGATCATTGACTCGCAGGATCAACCCAGTGAGGTCCGTCTCGCAATGACCAGCGGCAGTCTGCTCGAACAATGATTGCAAGTGCGCCTGGCTTTTCTGCAGTGCCTTCTCGGTATTCTTTCGTGCCGTTAAATCAATAAAGGTGCAAACCGCTCCTTCGAGCTTCTCATTTCGCCACACCGGTTGTACCCGGTACTCGACAGGAAAGCGGGAGCCATCTTGTCGAAAGAACATTTCATCCTGAACGTATGCCGGCTTGCCATCCTTTGCGGCCAGATATATCGGACAGTCGGCCACTTGGTAATGGGAGCCATCCGGATGGGAGTGATGAATAATGTCATGCAGCTTCTTTCCTATTGCGTCTTCCTCGCGCTGAAAGCCAAGCATCCGCAAGAAAGCGGCGTTGCACATGATCGTCACTCCTTCACGATCGACAGAATAGAAGCCTTCCTCGGTACAGTTAATCAGCAAGCGCAAATAGTCATGACTGCGACGAATACGCTCTTCAGCCTTACGCAGTTCCTCGGCGATACGACTTCGCTCGATTGACTCCCAGCAGCGCTCGGCGACGGATCTCACGAGTTTTATTTCGTGTTCTCGCCAGCGCCTAGGAACTGCCTGGTGCACGGCCATACCGGCAACAAACTTGCCGGCCTTAAGAATGGGAACACTGATAACGGCGCGTATCTGGGTTTGCCGATAAGCTTGCCGAACATCTCCGACCCGGTCATCGGTTTCCGCGTCCTCTACGATATACGGGACGCCCAGTTGGCTTTGCCGTACAAATTCGGTGCCGAAAGCAGCGCTTTCATATTCCCCCGCGATGTTGGCAACCCCATCGGTGAAATTTCCCGTCACAGTGAAACTGCTTAGATCGGGATCGACGTAGGCATAGGCGCACCTGTTGACACCGAGATGGCGACCAAGAATGGTTGCAGCGGTATGGGTAATCTCTTCGGAGTCGACCAAAGGACGGATTGCGTCATCTAATTCGGCAAGTATCTTGTATTGTTCCAGTTCAAACAACACCGACTGAGCTTCGGCTCCCAAATGGGGATGATCTTTCGACATTGCTTCTACGCCTATTGTTTGTAGTCACACTGACCATTTCATGTGATGAAAGTTGCTTGAGATAGCTTCTTTACAAGAAACAAAGGCAAGCGAATCTCAGCTAGGGTTTCTGTTTGGGGAGGTGACTTCCCAGAGCTCTTCTTCACAGGAAGATTTACCGATTAAACAAAATGTTCCATGGCGAGGCTCGCTTCGAACCGGGAGCGTTTTGCTCTGACGCACTCGCCAGGAAATTTTTAGAGCTATTTGGGCGCTGTGACTAAGGGCCGTAAGGGCCGATCAGTACTGCCCAAGAATGCAAAGTTGGTCTTTGCAGCGAGAAGAGACAGGTTCGCCTAAAGACGCTTATTTGCGTGGAGGCACTGACTTAGAGCTCAGCGTCACTCGGCTAACCTTGGAAGACGGACCGTAAAAGTGGTACCTGTTTTTTCATTCGAGCTCACTTCGATGGTTCCACTATGCGATTTGACGACTTCCCTGACAATGTATAGACCAAGACCCATATTCTTACGGTTTGAGGAATAGGTTGAAATGCTCAAGCCGCGCCGTGTTGGATCGAAAATATTTTTTTGCATGGCCGGCGGAATTGGCGGGCCGTCGTTATGTACTGTTATAACTACTTCACCGTCATTTCCGCAGGTGACCACGGAGACCGGCGTATTTGCTCCATACTGAATCGCGTTGCCGATCAGGTTCTGGTAGACCTGCCCGATCCTTGCGCCGTCCCAGCGCCCCCTTACATCGCCAGTCACTTCGGCGCGAATGACTGCTCCGGGGCTCGATACCTGAAACTCGTCGACAATATGCTCGGAAACCACACGAAGGTCCACAGCATCCAGGAGGATGGGAATCCCGCCACCGCTACGGCTTCGTACAAAATCGAGCAAATTATCGATGATTTCCTGCATGCGCACCGCGCTGGTGAACATGCGCGATCCAAGCTGAATCAGCTTGGCATCAGCATCTTCCGAACGCATCAGGTAGGTCGCGCCGATGTTGATGGCGGAGAGCGGCGTTCGCAAATCGTGGCCGATGATACCCAGGAAGATGTCTTGCGATTGGCGCTGCGCTTCCGTGTACCTTGCGACGGATTCCGCCAGCGCTCGGTCGATGGCTGCATTAAACCGGGACATATCCTCGACTTCAAACCATGTGGCGGTTTTTTTACGTTGGGACCAGAGGTTAAGGACGCTAGCCCTCAATGCACGGAATTCTGACAATAACTGGTCGACCGTAAACCCTGATACCGCGCGTGTATCTGCATGGACCTCGGCAGGGGTATTTCCCTGCAGGTCCAGTTTACGTTCATGATCAGGATAAGCGAGCTCGGCCGCTATTTCTTCCAGGATCTCTTTCGCATGATCTCGCAGTTCGAGGACATCCATTAAGCGATAGGAAGACTGCAGATTGCGGGCGAAGTCTTCCCATCTTTGCAGGATAGGCTCCATATTGATCAAAATAAACTCTGCCAACCGCATTTATACCTTTCCGATGCTTGCTTGCGCTATGTCTAGCCCTCACAGCGTATGTCGTTTCAAGATTTCAAAAACGGAAATGTAAGCAGTTTGGTAATTGGCGTCGGTACAAAACTGTACAGACAACGACTTATGTCTTTACCGCCAACTTGATCAGGCAAGGAAAAGGAATGACAAGAGTTCCCGCGAACGCGTCGGAATGCAGCAACCACATTTTGTCGAACCTGCCGGAAGCAGAATATCAGGCTCTCAAGCCCGGGCTTGAGCGTGTGCCAACGCCAATGCGTATGGTTTTGTTTGAGCGCGATGGTGACATTCGATATGTCTATTTCCCCCTCTCCGGATGTCATTCCGTGCTCGCGGTCATGCAAAACGGCGCCGCCGTAGAAGTGGGTACTATTGGAAATGAAGGCATATCGCCAGTCGATGTGCTCACCGGAAGCGCAATCGCAACGGAAACCACGGTATGCCAGATCCCGGGAGAAAGCCTTCGGATGCCAACGGAGAAGTTCAAACAGGCTATCGAGGAGAAAAGTGAACTGCGTCGGCTGGTCTATCGTTTTCTCCAGGCTTATCTAAGCCAGGTGTCGCAGTCCGTGGCATGCAACCGTTTACATTGCACCGAGGAGCGTTTCGCTAGATGGATCCTGCTTAGTCATGACAGGGTACAGGGGGATGAATTGCAGTTGACTCAGGAGTATCTGGCCGACATGCTTGGCGTCCATCGTCCAAGCGTTACGTTGGTCGCCCGGCGATTCCAGCAGGCGGGTTTGCTTGACTATCATCGTGGCATTATCAAGATTCGGGACCGTGCCGGTTTAGAGAAGCTGGCTTGTGAGTGTTATGCCATCGTACGAAACCAGTTTGCCCGAGTTTTGGGAAAACCAGTCGGATAGCAAGAGGGCGGTCAAGTGCTTTACCGTCAAGTGCTTTTACGATTCCCGTCGCAGTCGTTCATTCACACCCATACCAGCAAGGATTGCAGCAAGCTTTGTGATTTCGACAGGCTTTACCAGAAGGTGATCGAAACCGGCGGCGAGTGCAATTTCATGGTCATGCGGATTGCCGTACCCAGTTATAGCAACCAGCAAAGCAGTTTCGGTTTCCGGCATTCCACGCAAGCGTTTAGCCAGTTCATTGCCATCTATCCCCGGCAAACCGATATCAAGCAGACATACGTGTGGCTTGTCTTCCTTTGCCCGTTGCAATGCCTGATACGGGTCATGCTCTACGAGCACTTCGTAACCTAATGCTCGCAGTAGCATTGCCAGCATCTCGGCGGCATCTGTATTGTCGTCGACTACCAATATACGTAATGCCCCGGAAGGTGCTTGCAGAGCTTCTGCGGGAACCTGGCCACCGCCAGGTTGACCAGTCTCCTTCACGCGCGGCAGGCACACGCGAAAGGTGCTGCCTTTCCCAAGTCCGTCACTCGAACAAGTCACCGTACCACCATGCAGCTCAAGCAAACTTCTGACCAGTGCAAGACCAAGCCCTAATCCTCCGGAGGAGCGATCAGACGTTCGCTCGGCTTGGGCGAAGAGTTCAAATACACGCTTGGCCATGTCCGCCGTCATGCCAATGCCGTTATCGCTCATCTCCACGATCACACGATCGTCTGTCACCTCGGTTTTTAGGGCAATACGGCCGCCTTCACTGGTGTACTTGGCAGCATTGTTCAGGATGTTCACGATCACCTGCACCAGCCGCTTGCGGTCACCTTTTACTGTCAGTGCCTGCGGCGCCATATGCAGTACCAGCTGATGTTCTCGCGCCCGTAGCAACGGATTGACCTGCTCGACGGCATCGGATACGACTTCCTGCATGTCCACCGTCTCGGTGTCGAGTTTGACCAAGCCGCGCGTCACCCGAGACACATCCAGCAAATCATTAATCAGGCCTGTCATATGTTGCACCTGACGGCCGATCACCTCACTCGTTTGCCGCAAACGCTCCTCATCGAGCTTGACCATCTGCAGCAGTTGCGCAGCAGCGTCAATCGGTGCAAGCGGGTTTCTCAGTTCATGCGCGAGCATGGCCAGGAACTCGTCCTTGCGCCGGTCAGTGTCACGCAAGGCAAGCAGGGCCTGTGCACGCTCGATTGCTTCCCAGGTCCGGTCAGCAGTCTGATGCATGAGCTCAGCATCATCCTCAGACCAATGCCTGGCTTTATCATCATGCGCAAACATAAATGCAACGCACCGGCCATGACGCTGAATCGGGACCGCCAGCGTTGCCCTGGCGCCAATCTTTGCATGCGCTTGCGCGACAGCTCCGGCCGTGCGTGGATCCGCTTCGAGATCATCGACCATAATGTGATGACCCGCTCTCAGATCATTCATCACCGACTGGCCATACTCGTCCGGCTGTTCGACAACCAGAGGCAATGGCGGTACGCGGCTTAGATCAGCATAGGTATTGACGACCAGTGCTTTCCTGGAGTCTTCATCGAACGCAACGTATCCGGCACGCGGCACATCCAGGAATGTGGCCAGCTCCTGGCTTGCGGCGGTCATCATCGCGTCCGAATCGTCGGAAAGGCTGCGCAGCTGATCGCCAAGCCTTAACAGCATCGTCTGGCGCGCCTTGGCGTGTTCCAGCTGCCTCACCTTCTCTTCGAGCGCGAGACTGGAGAAATAAGCGCCGGTTACATCATGGCCTTGCGCGAAAATGCCCAAGACTACTCCTTCGTTATTCACAATGGGCTGGAAAACCATATCTACCCATCGTTCAGACAGTGACGCATTTTCCTCATGCCGCACCAACAGTTTTCGATTGCGTAGCACGATCGGCCTGCCGGACGCGTAAACGTCTGCCAGAGTCTGCCCGAAGCCTTGATTGGCAACCTCCGGTAATGCATTGCAGAGTGCTTTTCCGATCAAGTCACGTTGCCCAACCAACTGGTAAAAGGCATTGTTAGCCATTTCGAACACATGTGCTTCACCGGTGAGGACGGCAATGAAGCCAGGCGCCTGGTCGAACAGAGTCTGAAGCAGCGTGCGTTCTGCATTCAGGATGCGCGTCAACGCTTCATGCAGCTGCGGGCGGGTCCGTTCGGTAATATCGGGTACTGCATCAATGCTATGTTTCAGAAAAAATTGATCCGTTGCGGCGTCAAAGCGATAGAGATCGGTCACATCGATAGCATTTTGTGAAACGAATGCAACGTTGCCTTGCTGATCGAATACCGGTGTATGGACCGCACTCCAGAAACGTTCTTCGAAGACGGTGCCCTCCCGCGACTGCTCGGGAACAGCGTAGCGCAGCAGCGGGCTGGTATGCGCTTTGCGCGTTGAAATGGCAAGTTCTATCGACCTGCGTACTTCATTCATATTCGTCGAGCCGGGATCAATAGGGTTTACCGGAAAAGCCTCGAAAATATGTTTGCCCAGAATGGCGTCGGCGCTGGCACCGGTTGCCTTTAGATAAGCTGGATTCGCACCGATCAACGTCAGGTCAGGAGCGATGAGCAAATATGGATATGGCGACGCCTCAAATAACGCGGCGAAATCGGGCTTTTTGGTCATGGCGGCCATTTTTACAGAATTTTGTCGCTGCCGCCAATCACCTTGAATTATTTCTTTTTCTGCCTGCGTGGATAGATCAAGAAAATTTACTCAGGCATATGGTGCTGCCGGATTTCATAATTCGTCGATAAATTTGGTAATGGCTGCAGACGAAAGCGGCTTTGTGAAGTGGCTGTCAAAACCAGCGTCTTTCGATCGACCGCGATCTTCGTCGGTCCCCCAGCCGGTCACCGCGACGATCCTGACATATCCCGTCATGCCGGGCATGCCAATATCGAAGAAGGCGACGTCAGCACGGTGTGCCAAGGAAAATTCTTGCTGGCACTCATTGGCAACTATCAGCACTAATCACTTGAAGTGATGATCAAGGAAGCGGAAACGCTTCCTCGATTATTCTATGTATGTGGAAGCAGTTCAATTTCCGCATAGTTAAGAATGGCAGGTACATTTATTCCAAGCTTATTTCCGTTGCGGTAGGCGACCGATACAAGGCGCGGTAAGCCGACGGGGAAGTCCGAAACACAGTCTTGAAATGCTGTCGCAAAGAGAGGGACGTACCAAAACCTGCCTTCTGAGCTACAACTTCAATAGATGCATCGCCACTTTCAAGCATCCGCTGCGCATGCGCTAACCGTTGGTTCAATAGCCACTGTTTAAACGAGGCTCCAGTCGCCTGTCTGAAGTGCCGGGTGAAGTTTCGTCGGCTCATGGCAGCCCGTTCGGCGAGCGAATCAATGCTGTGTTCTTTCTCCAGATGCTGAGTGACCCACTCGAGAACCTGGGAAAAGCGATTATCACTGTTTGTAACCGGGACGGGTCTTTCGATGAACTGCGCCTGTCCTCCCTGGCGATGCGGTGCAATGACAAGTTTCCTGGCCACTCTGTTAGCCATCTCGGCGCCACATGTTTCGCGTAGCAGATGCAGACAGCAATCCAGACCAGCAGCAACTCCCGCGGAGGTGAGGACGTCCTCTTGCGCGACATACAGAACGTCGCGATCCACTTTCACTTTTGGAAAGCGCTCTGCGAGTACGTCAGCCGCTGCCCAGTGGGTCGTTGCGGTTTTCCCATCCAGAAGGCCAGCTTCCGCCAAAGGGAATGAGCCCAGGCACAGGCCGACCATGCGGGATCCTCGCTTGTGTGCACGACGCAGAGCGTCGAGCAGTGCAAGCGGCGTTTCGCGGCAGTCATCGTGCCAGGATGGCATGATGACGACGTCACTCGTCTCCAATACCGAGAGGTCGTTTTCAATCGCAATGCTAAAGCCCGCAGACGTCCGTATCGGCCCCTTGGCCATGGCACACACAATGACATTGAATGCCGGCGTCGCATTGGAATGAACATTGCCAAACACCAACGATGGCACAGAGAGATGGAATGGTGTAATGCCATCAAAGGCGATGACGCTAACCTTGATCGGTCGGGACGTTAAGTTTGAGCGAGTCATGGCCCAATTATATCGGATAATGGCCTTTGGGCCGCTATCGTTTTATGACCAATAAACCGAGAATGCCACCTATCGGAAAGCATACATCCCGATTCGATTTCAATATTTCTATCAGGAGAACACTATGTCTACATCCCCCCGGCGCGCACTGCTCGTTATCGATGTGCAAAACGAATACTTCGCTGGCAGCCTTAAGATCGAGTATCCACCGACGGCGACTTCCCTTAACAATATCGGACTTGCCATGGATGCCGCGCGCGCCGCGGGTGTGCCTGTCATCGTGGTTCAACACGATGTGCCGGAGGGCGCGCCGATATTTGCCAAAGGGTCGCATGGCTGGCAACTCCATGCAGAAGTTGCAAACCGGCCAGCCGACCATCACATCAACAAGACGATGGCAAGTGCCTTTGCCGGAACGGATCTGGCAGAGTGGCTTTCAGCCAATGCCATCGATACGCTTACAGTTGTTGGCTACATGACGCATAACTGTGATGCTGCGACAATTTTTCATGCTTCCCACGCCGGATTAAAGGTTGAAGTCCTGGAAGATGCGACCGGCTCGCTCCCTTATGAGAACGCCGCGGGCAAAGCCAGCGCCGAAGAAATTCACCGCGTATTTTGCACCGTGTTCCATTCCAACTTTGCTGCCGTCACGTCTACCAAGAACTGGATTGCCGCGGTAAAAGAAGGCCGGGCAATCGAACCGGATAACGTCTATCTGTCTAACCAGCGAGCAGTTGCCACTAAAGAAGCTGCCTGATCCTGAATAGCCCGACGGTGCCCTTCTGACCGGTAACTGCAGGAAGAAGGCGTCATCGATTCACCGGGGATTAATGGTGAGGGGTGTCGTCCATCCGGACCTCGACCATACGTGCTGTCAACGGCTCATGATATAGAAAACCCTGGTAATGGCCGCACCCCTCTCTAGCCAGGAATTGATGCTGCTCTTCCGTCTCTACACCTTCGGCGATTACCGATAGTCCCAAGTTATGCGCCAGTGAAATGATGGAACGGGTAATGGCAGCATCGTTTTTGTTTGTCATAACATGATGCACGAAAGTCTGGTCAATCTTAAGTTGGTCGAGCGGTAGTTGCTGCAGGTAAGCCAATGATGAATAGCCTGTGCCAAAATCATCCAGCGCAAATCGGATACCCAGTTCCTTAAGTACCATCATTTTTTTGCGGGTGTCATCGAAATTGCGAATCAGCATACTCTCGGTAATTTCGATCTTCAGCCTGGACGGATTGGCCCCTGTGTCAGCCAGTGTTTCTGTGATCTGGCTGACAAAGGCAGGATGGTGAAACTGGCGCGCACTGACATTGATTGACAACACCAGGTCCTGCGTCGCGGTGGCGTGAGCCCACTGCACAAGTTGTCGGCACGCTTCCCTGACAAGCCAGCCACCTATCTCCATGATCATGCCGAATTCTTCTGCGAACGGGACGAACTCCGACGGTGGGACGCGCCCTCGCTGTGGATGCTGCCAGCGCAACAAGGCTTCAACACCGTTAATGTGTCCCGTTTCGTCTACCTGTGGCTGGTACTCGAGATAAAACGCATGCTCAGCCAGAGCCTGGCGCAAATCGGCTTCAAGGGCCGCGCGGGCATTGACTGCGTTTTGCATATTCGGATTGAAGAAGCAGATCGCATTGCGGCCTTCGGCCTTGGCCTGATACATGGCCATATCTGCACGCTTGAGCAGTTCGCCGGTGGACAACATTTCACCATCGATCAGCGCAATGCCAATGCTCGGCGTTGTCGTGTACGGTAAGGTATCGAGTTGGAAGGGGGTATTGAGCGCATTCAGCACTTTCTTGGCGACCTGCAGTGCGTGCGTAGCGCCGTCGAGCGCATCATCGCCAATCAATTCCAGCAGCACTACGAATTCATCGCCGCCGAAGCGTCCGACACAGTCATACTGGCGCACTGATGACAGCAGCCGTTGCGCGACCTGCTTAAGCAGCATGTCTCCCTTGTCGTGCCCATGCGTATCATTGAGAGTCTTAAAGTTGTCCAGATCAATGAATAGCACCGCGCCATCATGAGCAACGCGACGGCGGATTGCAGTCAGTCGATCAATGCGGTCGAGTACGAATCGGCGGTTCGGCAGGCCGGTCAGTTGATCGTAATAGGCAAGCTGCCGGATTTTGTCTTCGACTGCCTTTTTATCGGTGATGTCTTGTGTCGTGCCGGCCATGTAGGCTGGTCCACCGTCGTGCATGAACATCTGGCCGATAATCTCGAAATAGCGCACCTCACCGTCGGTGCGGACGATACGGCACTGCACAGTTGCATGCCCAAAGCGCAATACGGCATCCTTCGCCGACTCGACTGCGAGCCGGTCCTCCGGGTGCACGAGGTCGATGAACGCCCGCATCGTCTCGGAAAATTCACCGGGGGCGAGTCCGTACATGCGAAGGATTTCGTCGGAAAGAACAAGATGGTCGTCGTGGATTAAATATTTCCAGCTTCCCACATGCGCAATATGCTGCGCTTGATTCAAATGCTCTGCCTGTTCCGCCAACCGTCGATTGGCAAGATCGAGTTCTCTGGCCAGCTCTTCCAGTGACTTGTGCTGACGCCGCAATTCCATATGGATCATGACTTGATGCGCGAGAGTGCGCAGGTGCTCCCGTTGCGCCGAATCTATCGTTCTTGGGCGAACATCTAGCAGGCCCAACGTGCCGAACCGATGGCCAGTCGGCGATATTAGCGGTGCTCCGAGATAAAAGCGGATGAATGGCGCGCCGCGCACTTGTGGCAAATCACGAAAACGCAGATCTTGCGACGCATCCCGCACTTCGAGCAGATCATCCTGGAGCAGGGCCTGTGCGCAGAAGCCGCTATCGGCCACGCTATTGATGCCGTGTTGACACTCAACGGTAATCTTTCCATCCGTATAGGAGGTCACCAGCGCCATTGGCACGCCACAAAGGTCTGCCGCCAGCCGTAGCAGGTTGGAAAATTGAGGTGCGGGAACTGGCTCATTGATGCGGGATATCATTTTCTTTTGCCACGCATGCTGCACAACACGAGTAAGGCTGACGCTTTACTGAGAGTGACTTCCTAGATGTTAGGATTTGACTGACAGTTAATAAGTTGCAGTGTCAGCTGACTTTTCCGGCAATATCACTTAGCCATGGCGACTCTCCATGATATACGTGCCGTACTAAGTTAGAGCTTTCCGCTCCTCTTTATCTTGTATTCCTGTCCGATCGAGCACTGGCAAGCAAATTCAACCGATGTGAGCGAATCCATTGCGCCAGAAATAAGCTCTCGCTATACATCGGTTGCCGGTTCTCAATCGCGCTCAGTACATCGTGCAATGGCTTTCCTTCAGAAAACACGAAGTTAATAATCAACAATACTGCTCACTTTTATGATGCGCCTGACCTCCCTTGAGTGATATTGCCAATTTCTATATTACGCTGCTTCCTATAGCGGGATGCCTGAAAGCAGTCCTACCTTTGGCTTGTGGGCGTGCGGCAAGACGTTGAGTTGTTCCCGTGCGCCGTCAGGTACCCGGTTCGGTATAAGGATATGCTTCCTGATCTTGAATTCCATCGCCGCGATGCAGTACTCGGGAGAGAATATTGCATAGCGGCCGCCACGCCAGAAAAACATTGGCTTGTCTTCGTCGATCTCGAACCAGTTCACATCGCTGGCTTCTTCGTTACTGGTAGGCAGCGTACGCAGCAAGCGTAGCGCCTCTTTGGAAACGCCCAGATGTCTGCCAGTGTCGTATATCACATGACCTGGAAAACGGGGGTTGTCTTGAGAGCTAAGGACTTCGCCTGGGACCGAATGATCGGTCAGCAATGTAATGATGAGCCGTCCACGGTAGGCGGTGATCTCTGCATGCATGAATTCTCCTTGCATTGGCTTGTATCTTGTCCAGGTATGCAAAAAGAATGCCTATTCATAGCATGGCGCTGGCAAAAGGTTGACGATAAGAATGAAGCACTTGTGATGGATCGAGATGCGGGAAGCACCATCCTCTGTTTCAGGCCACGTGGATCTTTAACACTACAACGCCTGTCAGTATCACTACTTCTGTTGGCGTTACGATCGCCCCAATCCCGTCAGCAATGAATGACGGAAGACAACCAAAGGACATTATGAACACGAGCTTTGAAAAGGTATTGGAGCCGGCAGCCCAGTCAGCGCTTGCCGATGAGATTGTTAGCATGGTCGCCGCCGTTGTTTCCAATACGTCCGCTCCCGATTCTGCAATACGCGCGCTTGCGAAGAATCGGCAGGATACATTGGCGCCCGAGCAACGTGCCGCTGCTGCGGCTCTGCAGGCGTATGGTGCACGGAATGCGGCGACGGTCTTTACCGTAGCGCTGGAGCCACAGGCCGTGGCGCGCGCCAATGAACTGCAGAAGGCGCTGGAAGCGGCGACGGATGGCGATGCGTTAACGCTGCTTGAATCGGACCCCGAAGCAGGCGAGGGATTCAAAGAACGGATGAGTCTGGCCATTGCCACCAAATGCGCGCAGTTGATCGCCACCGAAATCGAGCGTGTTAAAACCGGTCCGGTCAAGATCCTGAATGAGGATGATGCAAAACTCTTCGAAGAAAACCACGTCCGGCACCAGACACAACGCACGGAAGCTGCAGTCAGTTTCCTGCGCGATCTTCCTGTCCGATTCCCGACGTTTGGCGCGCATCTTTTTCACGCAATCCGCCGTGACGTCCAGAACTGGGTCGAGGAAAGCTATAAGCGCCCGGATATTCATGCGGCCGTGTCCACATTGTTCGACGACGCGATGTCCGCAATGCCGCCCGATGTGCGTAAAAAGCTTGCGTAAGGAGCGCCTAGACTTTAGTTCGCATTAAAAAACCAACCTATAACGCCAGCAAGGAATAGGACGCAGCCGACTGCAATCATGGTTGCCGCAATGCCCCAGGCGACCATGCCAACTACGGCTGAGCCGACGCAGGTAATAAATGCCCCGGCAAGGGCGATCCATTTGTATTCAATTTGATGCATCGAAGCTTCCTGCTACTGGCAATTCAAGGCTATTGCGGTGTCGCCTTTTCGTGGCGTCGTTCATTAACTGGCTTGGCTGAACGCCTATCAATGTGGCCAGCAGAGCTAAACTTGCCAAGCCTGTTTTCCAAGTGACAATGAATGGTGCTGAAGATCGTCATTGCGGCAAGACTTATCCGATCTTAGCCTATAAAAACTTCCCTCGATTGACTGGCCGCAAATGTTGCTTTATGCAGGCTTCCAGGAGTCTGGTAAAGGAATGGGATCGGATGATCGCCTCCGTCTGAATCAAATACTGATCACTCATTCTTGCCTGTATGGTAACTAGCAGCTAGCAAGGAACAATATGGATTACTTGCGATTAAGATGGGAGCGACAGCGCAGAGGGACTAAACAGAAGAAAAGAATGGTCTCGGAAAAAGGAATGCAGGTTGATCATTGGCAAATCGGTCTCATCCGTACGGATTACTCTGGAACTGCAGCTGAATATCTCCCTTTGATTGAGCAGAGCTATTTGCCCGCGGCCGTCACCGGCTCGCGGGCTTCTTTTATTTTTGGGTAAGCATTACTTGACTCGCTGCTTGTCGAGTTTGCGTGCAAGGGTTCGTCTATGCATTCCTAACCGCCGAGCTGTTTCGGAAATATTAAAACCAGTTTCCGCAAGCACTTCGTGAATACGTTCCCATTCAAGCGTCTTGATGGAGGTGGAGCGGTTCGTCAGTTCGACAGGATCGGCACCGGCGACATGTCCGAACGCCGCTTCAATATCATCGGTATTCGACGGTTTGGCGAGGTACTGGCATGCGCCAAGCTTGATCGCTTCAACTGCGGTATTGATGCTGGCAAATCCGGTCAGCACGACGATCAACATGTCCGGATCATGCTTATGCAGCATTTGCACAAAGGTCAGTCCGGATGTGTTGTCCTGCAGTTTGAGATCGACAACGGCATGGGTTGGCGAATGTTTTTCCAGGATCGCCGCCACCTCTTCCAGATTGGCGGCGAGCAGCACTTGGTAGTTACGGCGTTCAAATGACCGTCCGAGCGTCCGCGCAAAGGCGGCGTCATCTTCGATGATGAGCAACAGGCGGTCGGATGACATCGGCATAGTCCTTTTACAAGGTGATGGCTGCCAGCGGCAGGTTCAGTTGCACCACGGCGCCACCCTCGGGGCGATTGTGCGCCGTCACAGTGCCACCCAAGGTACGCGCAACGTTTACGACCAGGAACAAGCCTAGCCCGCCTCCCGGCCTCCCTTTGCTCGACTGATACGGCTTGCCAAGCTGCGCAAGCATCGCGGGCATGAAACCCGGACCGCTGTCGGTGACTGTCAGCCGCAACGCATCCGCCTCTCGCGCCACATCGAAACGCAGCCAGTGTGGCGACGCCTCCAACGCATTATCGAGTACGTTGAAAATCATCTGTTTGAGCGCGGTGTCGAAGACGACGGGAATATCCTGCTCGATAGCGTTACGGTACTCAAAGGATGTGGTAGGTCTGCTCGTCTCCCACTCCCTGATCAGGTCATTGAGAAAATTGTTAATGGTCGTCTTTGACGATGATTCGCTGCGGGTTTCTCCGGCGGATAACAGGATGCTGCTCACGATTTTCTTGCAGCGCTTCAGCTGGGTTTCCATCTCATGGATTTCTTCCAGCAACTCAGGATGGTTGACAAACTCGGGCATGTGCTTCCAGTCGCCGAGGATCACCGACATGGTCGCCATCGGCGTGCCGAGTTCGTGTGCCGCGCCCGACGCCAGCAAGCCCATTCTGACAATATGTTCTTCTTCGGCGGCGCGTTGCCGCAAGTGAGCCAGCTGTGCATCCGCTGCCCGCACGTTGCGGTTGATACGTGTAATAAAGAACACCAGCAGAGATGCATTGAGCACAAAGCAGATCAGCGTTCCCTGCAAGTACAAGCTCAGGAGGCCACGCTCGTGGTCGAGCGGAATCGCAAGAGGTTTCGACAATAGCGCGAGACCGGCCAGGCAACTTCCCGTCACCGCGACGATGGTCCATGTCGACCAGGCTTCAAGCAGGACAGCGCTGAGAATGACCTGGAGCAAATAGAGGAAGGCGAAGGGATTGGTGGTCCCGCCGCTGAAGTACAGCTGCGCAGTCAGGCTGGCAACATCGACGAGCATGGCAAAAAAGAGCTCGCGGTTACTGACAACCTGGCGCTCATGCCAGCGCAACTGGCTTGCGATATTGAAAGCAATCAGGCACGCCAGCACGGCAAGCATCTGCGGCAAGGGCAGATGGATGCCAAAGCCCAGCGTCACAACGGAAATCGTCGTAATCTGTCCGATCACGGCAAGCCAGCGCAACTGGATCAGCTGCAACATGTTTTTGTGACCGGCGGCACTTTCCGCTGTTGTCGCCGTAGTGGTGACTGCTTCTGCGTTTTTTGTTTTCATTCCATCCGCACCCTTGGTGCGTGCAAGCGACTCAATTCGGGCTGCCATGTTGATTATTCCGGTCTCTATAGGAGGCGTGGGCTCCGGTGCGCCGATGCTGCTTTCTTTCATCGTACACAAGCCATAAGGCGGAGCCTATCATCATCAAGGCCAGAGCATACCAAGTCAGGGCGTAGACCAGATGATTGTCATGGAAAGCCACCACCGTGAGGCCACCCACTGGCGCAACGGGCAAGCCGTCCAATGTATTGGCGATATGGGGTTCGGCTACTTGCAGATCAATGAAATAGGGGGCTACATCGTTCAGTTCACGCGCGGCGGCAATTACCGCGACGTCGCGCGAGTACCAACGATCTCCGGCCGGGCCGTTACTTCTTAGAAATCCCCCATGTGGTTCGCTGATTCGCAGCAGACCGGTAATGACCGTCGGCCTGCAGTCGCTACGACGGCCGGCTTCACAGTCATTGGGTTTTCTGGAACGCAGATACTGGCGGGTTGCTTGCGCCGCATTAGCAGGCAGAAATCCAAGGTTGACCAGAACGAGGGTGCCGTCACTGTTGCTCAACGGAGTTAGCATCCAGAACCCGGAACCCAATTCTGTCGATGCCTGTACCAGTGCGGAGCTGGAATAGAGGAGAGTGCCGCTCACCATGACACGGCGGTATTCGTCGGTTTCGGCAGCAATCGCCGGCCAGCGCCGGCGGTCGGGAGCAGAGACAGGGGTAGCATGAATCCGCTGCTCGACACGTTCAATCAACGCGTGCTTCCAATGTAGCCGCTTTACTTGCCATGTGCCAAGTGCAATAAAACCAGCCGCAGCGAGCGCGGCGCACAGGACCAATGTAATCAGGACGCTGAACGGGCGCGGACGCTGACCGGCTTCATGCGTGGTCGCTGCGTTGCTTTCCCGTTCCGTCTGACTGGTCATGGCATCTTGTGCATCTGGTGTGATGCATCGGGCATCATGCCCGGCATCATGTTGTGATTCAGATGGTACATAACCCACAGCGACCCGCTCAGCAAAATGATCACCAGCACGAGCGTGAATACCAGGGCAAGCATATTCCAACCTCCTTCCGATCTGGTGTTCATATGCAGGAAGTAAACCATGTGTACAACAATTTGAACCGCAGCAAAGCCGAGGATGACCAGCGCGGTGGTGCTCGATTTTTCAAACACCTCGCCCATGACCAGCCAGAAGGGAATGGCGGTCAGGACCACTGATAGCAAAAAGCCAATCACATATGTCTTGATGCTGCCATGATCGGCATGGTCTTCGTGGCCATGATGGTCCGGAGCGTGATGAGCATGGTCGGAATCGATGCTCTGGTTGTGATGATGTTCGCTCATGGCAGGACTCCCATCAGATAAACAAAGGTAAATACGCCAATCCAGATCACGTCGAGGAAATGCCAGAACATCGACAGGCACATCAGGCGACGATTGTTCTCCGGAATGAGCCCATGTTTGCCAAGCTGGAACATGAGCGTCACCAGCCAGATCAGGCCGAAGGTAACATGCAGGCCGTGCGTCGCGACGAGTGAAAAGAACGCCGTCAGAAAGCCGCTGCGTTGCGGGCCTGCGCCTTGGTGCAGCAGATGCGCAAACTCGTATAGTTCGAGCGAAATGAAGCCTGCACCGAGTACTCCGGTGACGCCCAGCCAGATCAGGGTGGAACGCAAACGCTTGCGCTGCGATTCCAGCATGGCGAAGCCGTAGGTGATGGACGATAGCAGCAGGAGTGCCGTATTGGCAGCCACCAGCGGCAGATCGAACAACTCGGCACCGGTTGGGCCGCCTGCATAATTGCGCCCCAGCACCGCGTAAGTAGCGAACAGGCAGGCAAAAATCAGGCAGTCGCTCATCAGGTAAATCCAGAAGCCGAGCAGGGTGCCGTTTTCGGGATGGTGTTCCTTTACATGGAAGCGGTCGTCCGCATCAGCGTGCAGGACGTCGACAGGTGTTGCGGTTATCTCAGACATGGCTTTCCAACAAGCGTGTGCGAGCGTTCTCGGTACGGACAACTTCCTCCGCCGGGATGTAATAGTCGCGTTTGTAATTAAATGTGTGGATGATGATTGCCGCCATCATTGCAACGAAGGCCAGGCCGGCGATCAGCCACATCTGCCAGATGATTGCAAAGCCGACGACTGCGCTCAGCGCTGCGATGACAAATCCGGCTGCCGTGTTCTTCGGCATGTGGATGGCGGCAAAACCGTGGCGTGGACGCGTGTACTTCTGCTTCTTCATGTCGGCCCAAGTGTCGTTGTCATACACGCGCGGCGTGAACGCAAAGTTATAGTCCGGTGGCGGCGATGATGTCGCCCATTCCAGCGTACGGCCATTCCACGGATCGCCGGTCACATCACGCAATGCATGACGGTGCTTGAAGCTGACATAGAACTGGACCAGCATCGCGCCAATACCGACGGCAATGAAGACTGCGCCGAGTGCCGCGATCTGGAACCAGATTTGCAGCGACGGATCTTCGAAGTGACTCATGCGCCGTGTTACGCCCATCAGGCCGAGTACATAGAGGGGCATGAAGGCGAGATAAAAACCGATGACCCAGAACCAGAACGATACCTTGCCCCAGAACGCGTCCAGCTTGTACCCGAACGCTTTAGGGAACCAGTAGTTGATACCGGCGAACAGGCCGAACAGAACGCCGCCAATGATCACGTTATGAAAGTGCGCGATCAGGAACAGGCTGTTGTGCAGCACAAAGTCAGCCGGTGGGACCGCGAGCAACACACCCGTCATGCCGCCGATCACGAACGTCACCATGAATGCGACTGTCCACATCATTGGCAGTTCAAAGTGGATGCGGCCACGGTACATGGTGAACAGCCAGTTGAAAATCTTCGCTCCGGTCGGGATCGAGATGATCATTGTCGTGATGCCAAAGAACGAGTTCACGCTGGCGCCCGAGCCCATGGTAAAGAAGTGATGCAGCCATACCAGGTAGGACAGGATGGTGATCACCACCGTGGCATAGACCATCGATGTGTAGCCGAACAGGCGCTTGCCGGAGAAGGTCGACACCACTTCCGAAAAAATACCGAATACCGGCAGCACCAGGATATATACCTCGGGGTGGCCCCAGATCCAGATCAGGTTGACATACATCATCGCGTTGCCGCCCAGATCATTGGTGAAGAAATTGGTGCCGAGCACGCGGTCCATTGACAGCATCCCGAGTACGGCGGTCAGTACCGGGAACGCCGCCACGATCAGCACGTTCGTGCACAGCGAGGTCCAGGTGAAAACAGGCATTTTCATCATGGTCATGCCGGGTGCACGCATCTTGACGATCGTGGCGATCAGGTTGATCCCTGATAGCAGGGTGCCGACACCGGCAATCTGCAATGACCAGATGTAATAGTCGACACCGACGTCCGGGCTCGCCAGGATGCCGGATAGCGGCGGATAGGCGAGCCAGCCGGTACGCGCGAACTCACCCACGAACAGCGACGCCATGGTCAGGCCGGCACCGAACGTGGTCATCCAGAAGCTGAAATTGTTCAGGAATGGGAAGGCCACGTCGCGCGCGCCGATCTGCAAGGGCACGATGTAGTTCATGAAGCCGGTGACCAAAGGCATGGCGACGAAGAAAATCATGATCACGCCATGCGCGGTGAAAATCTGGTCATAGTGATGCGGCGGCAAGAAGCCGGCTGAATCACCGAAGGCGATTGCCTGCTGCGCACGCATCATGAGGGCATCGGCAAAGCCGCGCAGCAGCATGACCAGACCCAGCACCATGTACATGATGCCGATCTTCTTGTGGTCGATGCTGGTGATCCAGTCACGCCACAGGGTGCCCCACAATTGATATCGCGTTACCAGGGCGACCAGGGCAAGTCCGCCCAGGGCCACCATGATAAAGGTGCCAATGAGAATAGGTTCATGATAGGGAATCGCTTCCCAGCTTAGCCGTCCGAAGATCAGCTTCGTCAAATCGGTATGGTCTTGCATCGCTATTCTTTATGAATATGAGTGTGCGCAGGGGATGATTCGGATATCGGAGCGCCGTGATGCGCATCGGAAGCTACGGCATCTTTGGGATGGTCGCCGGCCTGCATCTGGGCTTTGGCCTGGGCTTGCGCCTGGGCCTCCGTCTTACCGCTGCCGATGCGTTTGCTGTCCGCAGCCATCATGTCCTTCATGCAGACGGAACCCGGTGCCACGCATCGGTTGACTATCGCGTCAAACAGGTCGCCAGCTACGGTTGCGTAACGACGGACTGGCTCCCGCTCACTGGGTTTCTCCAGCGTCATGTAATTGGCGCGGTCCAGCGAACCGCCATCGGCCTTGGTTTTCTGTACCCAATTGCCAAAGTCTTCATTACTGACACCGTGGTACTTGAAACGCATATGTGAAAAGCCCGCGCCGCTGTAGTTAGCGGAAAAGCCTTCATACTCGCCCGGTTTATTGATCACCGCATTCAGGGTGGTCTCCATGCCCGGCATCGCATAGATCTGTCCGGCCAGCGCAGGAATGTAGAAAGAATTCATCACCGTGGAAGCAGTAATCTTGAAGCGTATCGGCACATCGACCGGTGTTACCAGTTCATTGACCGTGGCAATCCCTTGCTCCGGATAAATGAACAACCATTTCCAGTCGAGTGCGACAACCTGAACCAGCAATGGCTTGGTATCGGCTGGAATAGGGCGATTGGCATCGAGGCGATGCAGTGGGCGATAGGGATCAAGCAGGTGAGTGCTGATCCAGGTCAGCAGGCCAAGCGCAATGATGATCAGCAGCGGAGCACCCCAGATCACCAGTTCGAGTTTGGTGGAGTGGTCCCAATCGGGTTCGTAACGTGCCGCCGTATTGCTCTTGCGGTAACGCCATGCAAATAGAAATGTCAGCGCGATAACAGGCACAATGATCAACAGCATCAGCATGGTTGAGACATAGATTAAATGTCCTTGCTGAGCCGCGATATCGCCCGATGGGTTCATTACAACGGTATTGCAGCCGGTTAGAAATACCACTAGCAGGGGTAGTAATCGGCGCCGGGCGGATAACAGATGCATGGTGGAAAGTCAAGAACGTGGATCAAGATTGTGCTACTCTACTTTGGCCAATCCACAATTGCGATTGGACATTTTGTCCTACCGGCACACGGCGAAGACCGTAAGCGGCTTAGTGACATTGGTCAGTTGTACGTATTACATCAGACGTATCGGAGACATCATCAATATGGCAACAACCACCTTTCATCCCCTTCCCAGTAACGATGCAGGTCCAAGCCCGAGCAGTCAGAGTGCAAGGCACATTAATGCGCGCGACGGCCACATTGAACCAGGCGAAATCGCCATCGGCGTCATCATCGGACGTGCCTCCGAGTACTTCGACTTTTTCGTGTATGCGATCGCGTCTGTTCTGGTTTTTCCTGCAGTCTTCTTTCCGTTTGAAGAGCCGCTCGAAGGCATGCTCTATGCGTTTGTAATTTTTTCATTTGCATTTCTTGCAAGGCCCATCGGTACGATCCTTTTCATGGCGATACAGCAGCGGTTCAGCCGTGAGTTCAAGCTGATGCTTGCGCTCTTCCTGCTCGGGGTATCGACGGCCGGCATCGCTTTCCTGCCGACCTATGAACACCTGGGAATGGCCTCCATCGTATTGCTGGCCTTGCTGCGAATCGGCCAGGGCATCGCATTGGGCGGCTCATGGGATGGCCTTCCTTCTCTGCTTGCGCTGAGCGCTCCGCAGCATCGTCGCGGCTGGTACGCCATGCTCGGACAACTTGGTGCACCGGTAGGATTCATTGTCGCCGGCGGACTGTTCGCTTATCTGTTGTCGGCTCTGTCGACCCAAGACTTCCTTGAATGGGGCTGGCGTTATCCGTTTTACGTCGCGTTCGCCATAAACGTGGTTGCACTGTTTGCCCGCTTGCGCCTGATTTCAACCAGCGAGTATTCCCGCTTGCTTGACGAGCGTGAACTGGAACCGACTAACGTCGTTGAAATGGCGCAATCACAAGGACGCAATTTGCTCATCGGCGCGCTTGCCGCATTGGCAAGCTATGCGTTGTTTCATCTCGTTACCGTGTTTCCGCTGTCATGGATCAGCTTGTATTCCGAGCGTTCGGTAAGCGAGTTCCTGGTCATCCAGATGATTGGTGCCGTACTGGCCGCTTGCGGTGTGGCGGTTTCCGGACTCATTGCGGATCGCTTTGGCCGACGCACGACACTTGGCACACTCGCTTGCCTGATCGCTGTATTCAGCGGATTTGTGCCGACGCTGATGGATGGCGGAGACCTGGGGCAAAATGTATTCCTGTTGCTGGGTTTCGCCTTGCTGGGACTGTCCTATGGACAAGCTGCCGGTGCGGTGACCGCCAATTTCCCGGCAAAATACCGTTATACCGGCGCTGCGCTGACTTCCGACCTAGCTTGGCTCGTCGGTGCAGGCTTTGCGCCGCTCGTTGCACTTGGACTGTCGGCGCATTTCGGTCTTGCGTATGTCAGCATCTATCTGTTGTCGGGAGCGGCGTGCTCGTTGGCGGCCTTGAGCTTGAACCGTGCTCTCGAAATTCGGGATTAAGAGCGCGCTTCCTGACATGCGCACGCCCAAGTCAAAAGGAGCGGCGCGGAAGTCATAATAAGTCGTCGTTTTAGTGTCGACATGGCCCGGCCTCATTACCGTCCAGATGGTAATGAGGCCGGGCCATTTTCATGCGCCATCGTGCAACTGGTTTTCATTACTGCGAGCGGCAGCCGCCTTCATGCCGCGTTTCGATTGACCTTTATCAAATGCGTTTTTCATAGCGTGAATAAGGATGAATACCGGGATCCAAGGGGTAAATGAAGAATGCGAGGAGAGATCGCTATGACTACCTTTGCCGTACAAAGAAACTTGCAAGGAATCACGATGGAGCAACTTGGCGCCGCACAGCAGGCTGCAATCCAGGCAAGCCAGGCTGCTTCTGCCCAAGGTACGCCAGTCACCTACATTCGCAGTAATTTTTATCCGGCAGACCAGCATTGCACATGTTTGTTTGAAGGGCCGAACCGCCAGGCAATAGAGGATGTGAACCGGGCAGCGTCGTTGCCGTTTGAAAGGGTGGATGAGGTGCTCGATCTGCCTAGCCCTCAATAACGTCAGCATCCATCAGTTAGCAGGCCCTCTGTTACAGCGGGCCTGCGTGATCTTTACTGTCGCACCCTCGGCAAATGAGAACGCTGCGACAAGCGTGGCGTCGCAAGCGCTTGTTTTGTCGCCGGCGCTCGCGTGTCATCGATGTCTCTATCACCTGCTTTTGCAGTCATCCGATTCCGCTTCCCTTCCGGCACGTCAGCAATGCGGCGACTCTTGCGAGAGATCAACGGTCCGCACTGTTCGCCCGGGAGGAACGCAGTTCCAGTCCCATTGATCTGGCTAGAATGAAGATGTTAAGCACAACAAAAAGGATCGGTTGTGGACCAGACGATAGACAAGCTAATCATTGCGCGCCAGCTTCCGAAGCGTACCGTTGCCCTGGTGCTTGCCGGCGGTCGTGGCTCCCGCCTGCAGCAATTGACCGACAAGCGGGCTAAGCCGGCGGTGTATTTCGGCGGCAAGTTCCGTATCATTGATTTTGCGCTGTCGAATTGCATCAATTCCGGTATCCGCCGCATGGGGGTGCTAACGCAATACAAATCGCATTCCTTGCTGCGGCATTTGCAACGCGGCTGGAATTTCCTTCGCGGCGAAGCAAACGAGTTCATCGACCTGTTGCCTGCACAGCAGCGCGTCAACGAAGCATACTGGTATCGCGGTACCGCCGATGCGGTCTACCAGAACATCGATATTCTGCGCTCCTATGGTCCTGAATATGTCCTGATCCTTGCCGGAGATCACATCTACAAAATGGATTATTCCATGATGCTGTTAGACCATGTCGAGCGGGGTGCGGAATGCACGGTTGGCTGTATCGAGGTACCAAGGGCGGAAGCGACCGCGCTGGGCGTCATGGCCATTACCGAAGACCGTAAAATTACCAGCTTTCTTGAAAAGCCGGCCGACCCGCCCGGCATGCCGGGCAAGCCGGAAAGCGCGCTCGGCAGCATGGGTATCTATGTATTCAACGCGGAATATCTCTATAACTTGCTAAGCGAAGACCTCGCCAATGAGGATTCCAGCCATGACTTCGGCAAGGACATCATTCCCCGCGTAGTCAGCGAAGGACGTGCGCTGGCGCACCCGCTCAACATGTCGTCGGTACCGCGTAAAGCCGACATAAAGCCGTACTGGCGGGATGTCGGTACGGTCGACGCCTTCTGGTCAGCGAATCTCGACCTTGCTTCTAATATGCCTGAACTGAACATCTACGACAGTGACTGGCCAATCTGGACTTACCAGGAGCAGCTTCCGCCGGCCAAGTTTGTGCCGGATGACACGGGTGCCCATGGACAGACCGCGAACACGCTGGTATCAGGAGGTTGCATCATTTCGGGATCGGATCTGACCGAGACCGTTCTCTTTTCAAATGTGCGTATCCATTCGTACTGCACCATCAAGCAAGCTGTGATTCTGCCGCATACCGAGATCGGTCAGCGCTGCCGCTTACGGAAGGTGGTGATCGACCGGGGTTGCAAATTACCCGATGATCTGGTGATTGGCGAAGATGCCGACCTCGATGCACAGCGTTTCTATCGCACGGAAAACGGCATCGTGCTGGTAACAAGCGAAATGCTGTCCAGGCTGTGAGTGCAACATCAGCATAACGAAACCCCGGTGTCGGAAAAGTCGATTTCATACGACCCGGTGTGCAATCGTGGCTTGAAGATTTGCTTTCCTTAAAACCCAGGTTCAAGAAATAGCGAAGTGGTTAGCAGCCTTCCCGCTATCGTCATGGAGTAACAATGCGCGTAGTGCATGTTTGTTCCGAAATATATCCTTTGATAAAAACCGGTGGCCTCGCTGATGTGGCCGCAGCCTTGCCGCCGGCGCTCGTCCGTTGCGGATGCGATGTCCGACTACTGCTTCCCGGATATCCCGTCATCATGGAGCAGGTCAGGAACCTGCAGATGCTGGTCGAACTGCCACCGCGATTTGGCGCATCCTTGCTCCGGCTGTATGCGGCGACGCTTCCCGGTAGTGAAATACCTGTCTACATCATTGACGCTCACGGTTTATACGACCGGCACGGTAATCCTTATGCCGACGCCCGTAATCAGGAATATGCCGACAATTATCGTCGATTCGCACTACTCGGCTGGATGGCAGCCGAACTTGCACACGGGCTCGATCCCTTGTGGCGCCCCGACATCGTGCACGGACATGACTGGCATGCCGGTCTCGCGCCTGCTTATCTCAAAGCCGCTGAACGCCGTAGCGGGCGTATCGCAGCAAGCGTCATGACGATTCATAATCTTGCTTACCAAGGCGTGTATTCCCGCGATGTCTTCCATGAACTTGACCTGCCGCCGGACTTCTTCAATATGTACGGTGTCGAATTCTATGGCAACGTATCCTTCCTGAAAGCAGGCCTGTTTTACGCGGACAAGCTCACAACAGTGAGTCCGACGTATGCTCGCGAGATCCAGGGAAGCGAACAAGGTTGTGGTCTGGAGGGTTTGCTAAGCGGCCGCGCGCGGGATCTCGCAGGTATTCTCAATGGTGTGGACCCGGAGGTCTGGAACCCCGAGACCGACACGGCCATTGCGGCAAACTATGGTTACGGCTCACTCGAAAGAAAGCGGGAATGCAGAAGGGCATTGCAACAGCAATGCGGATTGGCGATGCAGGACACCGCACCGATATTTGGCGTCGTCAGCCGTTTGACTGACCAGAAAGGCCTACATCTTGTACTGGACGCCTTGCCTGATTTAATTCATTGCGGAGGACAACTGGTTTTGCTGGGGAGCGGCGACGCGGACCTGGAAGCCGGGTTTCTAAACGCTGCCGCCGCGCATCCTGAAGCGGTCTCCGTGCAAATCGGCTACGATGAAGGCAAGTCGCATCAGATCATTGCCAGTTGCGACGTGGTACTGGTTCCGTCCCGTTACGAACCTTGCGGGCTGACGCAGTTATATGGACTGCGTTACGGGACCTTACCGCTAGTGCGCCGGGTCGGAGGACTAGCGGATTCCGTGGTGGATGCATCGCCGGAAAACCAGGCTGCCGGCATCGCGACCGGGATTGTGTTTGAAGGCTTCAATAAAGAACAACTCGCCGATGCGATGCGACGCGCCTTTGGGCTATTTTCACGCCATGATGCATGGCAACGCGTTCAGCAAACCGCCATGCGTGAGCAGTTTACCTGGGACCGTGCTGCAGCACAGATGATAGACGTGTACCGACAGGCCATGACGCCTTGAATTGCGACAAGCAAATAGATTGCCAGAACAACGAGAGCAAGTTGCAATCCAAGTTTGTTCACTAGAATTCTTGAAGATCGGGATCTATGAATCATTTAATCAACTTTGGTCAGGCAAACTCTAATGCACTGCATCTCAAGAACGCTATTGTCAGCAAGCTGACCTATTCAATCGGAAAAGATCCGGCGTTCGCGACTCCACAGGAATGGCTGCAGGCAACCGAGTTGGCGGTGCGCGATCATCTGATCGAACGCTGGATGAAAACCAATCAGGCTCAGCATGTCCAGAACCCCAAGCGGGTTTATTACCTTTCAATGGAATTTCTGATAGGGCGAACCTGCACCAATGCAATGCTCGCCCTGGGGATAGAGGCAGAAATCAGATCTGCGCTTGAGGCACTCAAGGTTAATTACGATGAAATTGTCAGCTTCGAGCCCGACGCCGCACTGGGCAATGGCGGCCTGGGCCGGCTCGCTGCCTGTTTCCTGGACTCGATGGCAACGCTCGGTATTGCCGGCATTGGTTATGGTATCCGTTACGACTACGGAATGTTTCGCCAGCAGATCGTCGACGGCAACCAGATCGAAACGCCGGATTACTGGCTGACCAATGGTAACCCGTGGGAATTTCCCCGGCCAGAGGTGCAATACCGGGTACGCTACGGTGGCTACACGGAGCAGCATGGTGACAAGGTTTGCTGGAGCGGCACCGAGGACGTGCTTGCGATGGCATACGACACGATTATTCCTGGCTATGCGACAGACTCGACCAATACGCTACGCCTGTGGTCGGCGAAGGCAACTACCGAGATCGATCTATCCGCCTTCAATCAGGGCAATTATTTTGGTGCGGTAGAGCGCAAAAATCATTCGGAGAATGTATCTCGGGTGCTCTATCCGGACGATTCCACGCAGTCGGGCCGGGAACTGCGTTTGCGCCAGGAATATTTTTTTGTATCCGCGAGTATGCAAGACCTGATACATCGGCACCTTTCATCGCACAGCGGGTTTGACAGGCTTTGCGAAAGCGTTGCTGTGCACCTCAACGATACCCACCCAGTGCTGGCGATTCCCGAATTGCTGCGCATTTTGATGGATGAGCATGGCGTGCCATGGAAGAACGCATGGGCAATTGCACAACAGGTATTTTCCTATACCAACCACACGCTGATGCACGAAGCACTCGAGACCTGGCCGGTTGACATGCTTGGGCGCGTGCTGCCGCGACATCTGCAAATCATTTTCGATATCAATTCCGAATTCCTGCACAGCGTGACTGCGCAGTTCGGAAAAGACATCAACCTGATGCGCCGTCTGTCGCTGATCGACGAGCAGGGCGAACGCAAGGTGCGCATGGCTTACCTTGCGGTTGTCGCCAGCCATAAGGTCAATGGCGTATCGAAACTGCATTCAGAATTGATGAAGCAATCCATCTTTGCCGATTTTGCGAAGGTCTATCCCGAACGCTTTACGAACAAGACCAATGGCGTAACGCCGCGCCGCTGGCTGGCACAGGCGAATCCTGCACTGGCAGGACTGATCGATGCGCGAATCGGGCCTCAATGGCGGGCCAACCTCGACAAGCTGGCTGAACTGCGAAAGCTAGCTGATGATCATGACTTCATTCGCGCTATACGCAATGCGAAGCGAAGCAATAAGCTGCGGCTTACAGAATGGGTGGCTAACAGACTGAGTATCGTACTTAATCCGGATTCGTTGTTCGATATCCAGGTCAAGCGTATTCATGAATACAAGCGCCAATTGCTGAACCTGCTGCATGTGATCACACGGTATCAGCGTATCCTTGCAAACCCTGACGGCGACTGGGTGCCGCGGACGGTTATCTTTGCGGGCAAGGCTGCGTCGGCGTATCACACCGCCAAGTCGATCATCAAGCTGATCAACGATGTTGCGACGACGATCAACGCCGACCCGCGAATAGGTGACCGGCTTAAAGTCGTTTTCATTCCCAATTACAGTGTCAGTCTGGCTGAAATCATCATTCCGGCGGCCGACTTGTCCGAACAGATTTCATTGGCAGGCACCGAGGCTTCAGGAACCGGCAATATGAAGTTTGCATTGAACGGCGCACTCACGATCGGCACCCTGGACGGCGCCAACATAGAAATTCTGGAACAGGTCGGGCAGGACAATATCTTCATCTTTGGTAATACGGCTGCGCAGGTTCAAGAGATCCGGGTACACGGTTACCAGCCGCGCCAGGTTTATGAATCGAATCCGGAACTGAAACAGGTCCTGGATCAGATCCGTAGCGGTCACTTTTCACCGGAGGCGCCCGATCGTTTCCATCATATCTTCGATACGCTCGTCAACTATGGAGATCACTACCTCTTGCTGGCAGATTATGCGAGTTATGTGCAGACGCAGGATACGGTTGATGTGCTATTCCGCGACCATGAGCAATGGCATCGCAAGGCAATCCACAACATTGCGGGAATGGGACAATTCTCTTCTGACAGAACGATCGCAGAATATGCGCAAGAGATATGGCGTAGCGAGCCACTTAAGTAGATTGGTCTTCGGCCACCGCATCCAGCGGCCATCAGATCGATCGATAGCGCTTCACATCCTACAAAGACCAAGCACTTTTTCCTGCTGATTGCAAGTTTTTGTCGCCGGCACCGGCGCGGCGGCCTGGGCAGGTCGACCGCGTTGCGCCACGCAGGACTGCAAGGTTTTCTCGACCGGCGCGTAGTACTTCCAGCCTTTACCGAGTGGCGGCGTTTTTAACTGTACCTCCTGCCATTTTGGGTGGCCCTGGGATTGCAGATTATCGAAGTTGGCGCACAGCGATTCGGCAAACCGCTTGAGATTGTTCTGGGTTGCCTGGGTGTCGTAGTTGTAAGTCACGAGGAATGCTCTCACCGAAAGAGTAGGCACATCTTCCGCCATCCAGGAGGGATAACTCTTGCTACGAATTGTCGCTGGAAAGTAAGTCGACTCCGCACGTTCTGTTTCCGGCGCTTTATCGTCCCGCCGTAACAGCTTGATGTACTGTCGCGCTTCCGGTGCCATATCGGAAAACAATTTCGCGGGCTGGCCGGCAACAATGACGACGACGTCAAGTGTTTTGTCATCGATCAGCTTTCGTAAGGCGTCTTCATTGGACAAGTAGCTCGCGTTTGACTCGGGCAATGGTGTCGAAAACATCAGCCGGTAGAGTGTGGTTGCGCTGAGTGCCGTGCCGCTGCCTACAGGACCTACATTGATCTTTTTATCCTTGAGTTCATGGATGTAGGTGAGGGGAGAGTCGGCGCGTGTGACGAAATAGATTTCTTCATCGTAGAGCGGCAACATCACTCGCAAGGGGCTAATCAGCTTGCCTGCGGTCACATTCCCGGCGGCGGCCTGATCGACAAAAGCTTGATACACATCGGACTGTACCAAGGCCAACTTGACGCCAGGTTCGAAGCGCAAGCGCTGTACGTTTTCAGCGGAGCCGTTGGACGGCAGCGCTTCCAGATTAATCTTCGCGGGCTGGCCAACCCACTTCGCGAGGTCGCGGCCAATTTGTATGTAGGTGCCGCGTTCAGACGCAGTGACGATTTTGTAATCGACCTGGGCGAACGCGGACGTCCAGCCAATCAACAAGACGCACAGGGTCCAACGAAAATGCTTCATAGACTGCCTCCCTCTTTCGGTGGTACTCAGGTCTGATGCTATTTTTCTCCACACAAGGCAAGGGCCATGGATGCTGCGGAGCATGATCGGGCAGGCGACGTACCGGGCGCTGTGGCGACGCCTGTACTGCCGTCGTCGGAATGTGTCAGGGAAGTACTCGGATGGGTAAAAGACGGCATTGTTTTGGCATCTTCCACAAGGCTTTCTGTACTTTGTAATTCTTCGGAAGCGATTCTTCGCATTTCCGCAATCTTCAACGCCATCTTTTCGGAGGCGGACGGCTCCTGTTGCACTACGGAGTTTTGACTGCTCGGGAGCGAAGAGGTCTGGGAAGGTGATGATGGGGATGAAAACGACACGATGTAGTAGCCTACGGACGCACCGAAAGCCGCTGCAGCAATGCAGATGTACGCCGCGATAGACAAATATCTGGAAAAAGAAGTCCACAGAATGCCCCAAGACGGACCTGCCCCCGGTGACGCAGCGTTAACGCGATCTGCCCCGGGACGCGTGGCAGGGGCTTGCGGTGGAAGCAGCGGATCGGAACGGCTATCGATGTCGGCCGCCTTGTCCGCGTGGAGGCTAGACGCAGCCAGCTTCCGCGTGCCTGGCCTGGACGGCTTTATGCGAAACCGTACTGCACCAGGAAGTTCGCTATCGAACGGGAATGCTACCCGCTCATCATTCGTTTTCATGATGGCCTAAATCACCTTCAGCGGCACTGTTATGGAGGTCATAACAGAAATTCAAATCTCGCTCGATCCGTGATACCGGACCACCACTCAGGCAGGTTGGAATCGGTCAGGCGATTTTATCCGTGTGCTCGGTGTTAATTTGCTACTGAATCTCGGGTGTGCATTTGATACAGCACAAACGCGGACCGGGCAGCATCACCTTCGTGCGCTTCGACGCGCGCTGCGCGAAGTATCTCCTGGCGAGACATTCGTGCGATGAATGTCTGATATAAACTTCTTTCGAGAAACTATTACTTGAGAGCATGCGTCACAGGGGTATTGCTGACAAACAACAATATTCCTCAATGATGCATTCCAGCTCCTTACTTTCAAGTTTCCATTCTTCATCTTTCAAGCGGCTTTCTCTGCCCGCGATGTTTGCTCTATTCGGCATGTCCATGGGCTCATGGGCAGGCCGTATTCCGGCATTGCGTGAAGGTTTGCAGATTTCGCATTCCGAACTATCGATGGTTCTGGTATGTGGCGGCTTGGGGGCTTTGCTCTCCCAACCGATTTCTTCACGCCTGATGTCATCACTTGGTGCACGCAAGACCGCGTACTACGCGTGCCAGGCATTACTTGGTGTTCTGCTTTGCATTGGTGCCGCACCCTCAGTCTCGCTATTGATGGTATCGGTTCTGATGCTGGGCATCGTCGCCAGTTGCGTAAACATTAGCCTTCAATCGATTGCAACCGGCTTCGAAAAGGCAACCGGCAAATCCGAGATGTCTAAACTGCATGCATGGGGCTGTGCAGGCGGGCTCGGCGGCGCTGCGTTGGGGAGTGTAATGGCGACGTTGCATATCGCACCGCTGATGCATTATTTGCTCATTGCGATGCCGCTTTCGCTGATTCTGAAGCTTGCAAGCGAATCCCTGCAGGTGAAGGACGAAGCGGTAGCCATTGAACGCAAAGCTTTCTGCCTGCCACGCGGACCGCTGGCCTGGTTAGGTGCGCTCGGATTTCTCGGCGCCATGTCCGAAGGAAGCATCGCTGACTGGGGCGGCGTCTTCTTGAAGGATCACTTTGCGGTGAGTGACGGCTTTGCCCCACTGGCATTGACGATGTTCTCCGTCATGATGCTGGTGGCACGACTGATGGGCGATGAACTGAAGGCAAAATTCAGCGCACGGGCACTGGTCGGTTATGGTGCGTTGCTCTCTGCAGGTGGTTTGTTTTTCGCTGTCTTATCTCCCAATGCGCTGCTTGCGCTGGCCGGGTTTGCAGCGGCCGGTATTGGTTTGGCATTGCTTTTCCCCTTCGTCTATAGTGCGGCTGGCAAGGAGGGTCCGATGGCTTTTGCCGCGGTCGCTACCATGTCCTATAGCGGCAGCCTGATGGGACCACCTGTGGTTGGTACGCTGGCAGAGGCGTTTGGCATGCAGGCCGCCATTGGATTCGTCGGTAGCTTAAGCCTGGTGATGGCCGTGATTGCCAGTCGTGCAAGCCTGTTGAAGTAGGCGGCGAAGACGTAAAGTGTTACAGAAGGGCTCTGACGAAGAACTCTGAGCAATGACTGTGAAGCCTGACCAATCAATGAACCGCAGCCCAGTAACCCGTCGCAGCGGCGGCAATGACCAAGGCGGCTGGCCACGAGCGTAGTGCTAGTCCCCAATCCGCATTCGAAGGCCAGAAACTGAGCAACTGTGGACCCAAGCTTAACCAAAGCGCGATATCGAGCGGTTCATAACGCCATCCACCGTGGACGCGCCAGAAGGCGATGGCACCGACCGCAGGGAGAATAAGCATCGGCGCAAGTGCTGCAGGCGCTGCGTTGTACCAACGGAGATTGGTGAAAGTGACTGCGCCTAGCGTGTATTCATTTCCACGACCGCGCCTGGGAATGATGCTGATCGATGTGGGGCAGGCGCCGAACATGCCCCCTACCAGCCAATGCAGCAGTTCATGCATGAAGGTACCAGGCAAGGTCAATATGGCAAAGAGATACACCCGTCCTGCCAGGCGAGACAACAGGATTGCGACTGCGATCGAGGGAAGCAGGTATAACAAGCTGTGGACGAAGATGGTAGGCATGGACATCAGAGGGACAAAACCGTTGCACTCTAGCTTTGGCCATGCCTCTAGTCAAATCCTAAGTGAGTCGTTCTCAGATAATCCTTAGATGAGCAGGTATGTTTGACCGCAATAAAAGATATTCATCCCTTAGTAACCCCAGCTTCGGTCTCTCCAGTTTTTACTTGCGTATGAACCGGATTGTCAAAAGCTCGCGATATGTTTTCCTTATCGGCTTGGCGCATCGAAACGTGCGAGCCATGAAACCATTGCTGGCGTCCCGCTTACGTTAGCAATCTGATGGCGGGTCGATAAAGCTCTACCAGTGGACGCCCAATCCGGTATCCGGCCGGACAATTAAAATCAACATATGGCCCGGCAGCGGTAAAAACATGCTGCGAAATGCTTATACAGTCATATGCGGTCCCGCTTTATCCCCCTTTAAATAAAGGTGTGCAACGACCATCAGGTCTGAGTTTTCTCTAGTGGCATAGAGTTAATAGCAAAAATTCAGCGTTGTTTCCATGTGACATACAAGCAGTTACTTCGCTGCTAGAATCCGCGAACTGTTAAATACGGCCTTAAGCCAGTAAGCCCCATTGCCGAAGATGCGGCTCCGGAAGCCCATGCTGCCGGAAGTCGTCAATCAATCTCTTCACCGATTTTATATGTTCACTTCCCGAATCGCCGCAATCCTTCTTTCCGTGTCGTTGGTGGGTTGCGCCACTGTTGAAAAACAAGCTTTCAATAAAGAAGTTGCCACTAATATCAAGACCATCGCCGTTACCGAACGCACCGGCGAGGAAACCTACGATGTCAATATCATTGCGCACCCAGGAGTTAGCTTTGGTTTGGTCGGTGGCTTGATCGCTGCCGCTGACATGCAAGTAAAGAGCAGCAAGTTAACTGCAGCACTAGACCCTGCACAGACCCAGCTACAGCACCTGTTCGCGAAGAAGCTGGCGCAGTCACTCGGGGCTGCCGGCTATCAGACCGAAATCGTTCCGGTCGCAAAAACCATCGAAGACAAAGAAGTGCACAATACTGTTCGCGCCAAGCTCAGCACTGATGCATTGTTAACAGTCAGCGTGCATGGCATGTACGTAGCTGCGGGCCCTACGACTGACTACTACCCTTACGTTGTGGTGCGCGTGCTAAGCACTGACGTAAAGACTGGCGCGAAACTCTATCAGGACACGATCACCTATGGCTACAACTTCCCCGGCACCAAAACAGTCCATCTACCGGGAAAGCAAGAAGGGCGCTTCCAGAACATGGATGAACTTGTCGGCGATCCTAAGCGCACGCGGGACGAGTTGTATATCGGTCTTGAAGCGATTGCCGCCCAAATTGCAGCGGACCTGAAACAATAAGCGCCATGCGTCCATTGTTCTTTGCCGCAACGTTCACCGTCGCCACGCTTACCGCATGCGCAACGACGGGCACGCAAGTCGCAATCGACGGTAAGCAGATGCTGGAGAAGGCGGCGTCGTGCTGTACTACACTAAAAGATGCGGCATTACTTCCTTTGCCAATAGAGAAAGAGCAGCTGCGGATTGATGGCACTCGCCAGGCCTTTCTTTTTGACGGCGCCAAGTCTTTCTTTGTGTTATACCGTCTGCCGGAATTTAAGGGCACATACTCAATCCTGGTCTCCAGCAATCCGGAAGGAACGGTGAATGACACCGCCATCTTCCTGCCACGGGTGACAACTTACGATGCATCGTTCAAGCCGCTTCGCTACTTCGATGAGAGTACTCTACGCAGCCGGGGCAGCACGATGGAAAGGACAATTTTCATTAATCCTTCAAATACTGCTGAGCGGTACATCGCCATTCATGCATCGGATCTTTCCACCCCCATGGAACGTACGGTTTCCATGCAAACTTTTCAGCAAATATATGTCGGCACGGGCTTCATAATGGTTCAAAACGGTGCAGACGTGAAATCAACGTTAAGGCCAGTGCCAATAGGAACCGTTGATATCGAAGTTAACGGCTTGGCATCTACCGACCGCTGAAAAAACGTTGCTCCGTATTCCTCGCATCTTTAAGGTCACTATCCTGCTATCGATGCTAACCTATCGGCAACAGGTTAGGGTCTTCGGCCTCTGCCGGATAAAGGGCGGCACCTGCCTGTGCCAACAACAATGGCAAAGTTAATGCCGATTGCCGGTTAGATCGCCCCGTGCTATGTCAGAGCTGCCCGAAGCATTGTTTGTCTTACCGAAATCGTAAACATTTGGGCAGGCTGGTAATTGGCTGCAAGCACGCCTCGTCAGAGAATGGGAGGCTGCTAACGACCTAGTTGGGCGCATTCGGTACTTTAATAACTGGCTGAACTCAGTCGATCAACCATGGCTTTGATGGCTGAGATCTGAACGCCACTCTTTTGGGCATAGTTGGGGCCATATAAGCCGACAGTGTCCCAGCAAGCACCGGCATTGGACTGCATGCCGCTGGAGACGGTGGAATAGGAGTTCAGGTCTGCGCGGGCTTGCGGAAACAGCACAATTATGTTGTTGGTGTCCGCCCAGCGGGTATAGCCCGTGTTCTTTATGTACTTGTCGCCAATCGTCGCGTAGTTCTGCGTGCATCCATGCATTGCGACGTGCAACTTGCACTTGGCGTAGGCGGCGCACGCTGCTGGCACATACACCCATCCAGTATCCGCCATACCCAGATTGCCCGTGAATTCGCGTTGGTTGAACTCGCGGTAGTTCGCTGCGGCGGGTACGTTGTTGCGCGGCTGTAGCGTCCCATAAAACTGGGTCAGCACTGCTTTAGCGCCGTCGTAGCTACAGTTGGAGATGTATGGCGTAAATGAGGTACTGCACGGGTTGTTGCCCACCGAGGTGAAGTCAGTCGGAAACACGTGTCCCGTATTGGCCGCCTGGATTAAATTAACAGAAGGCACGCCATTGTTGGAATATTGCTCCTGCAGGGCGAGCATCGGGTTAACGCCGACCGTGTTGTCCTTTGTGCCGGTAAAGAGGTAGATTTTTTGGTTCGCTACGTTGGCCTTGCTATCAATCGCTCCGCCGCTCCAGTTGTTGATCGTGGTCTGCATGGCATCCAGCATCGCCGTCGTGATGACATTTTTGTTCTGGCACGACTCGTAGGTGTAGTGGTATTGGCATAGGTACGGGGTGGCAGCAAAGACGCCGACGCCCTTAAATGTCGCGGAATACGCATAGCCCAGGTTAACTGCCATCACTCCACCGGAAGACAGGCCCGATACCGTGATATTGGCAGTGTCTACGTTCAGCGCGGGTAGCGGGACCGCTGCCGCGGCCGAGAATGAGGCGAAGCAGAGTGCACCAGCCATTACATGCGAATTGAACAGCTTCATTGATTGTCTCCGGTTGTTTATTGGAATTCGTTGTGGAGGTGGAATGCAAATCTCCAGGGTTCAATTTACCGCTCGAAAATCTGTAAGCCAATGTCACCGGCGCACATGTACCGGCACGCAGATATGTAATCGACCGCCACTGCCGGCGGTTTTCCGAGGTCCGTCGAAATATGATGTTTGACCTTCCTCAAGTCGTGGGCGAATGCTGGTTGCAAGTGCTGGCGCTATCCCGGCAGTCGAACACGTGACGCGATATGAGGTGCCGGTTGAGGCACTGATAATACGCAGGGTCTCCAAGTTTATTCCTGCATTGCCAACGAAAGATTAATTGAGAATGAGCAATTCTGAATCTTGCATTCTGTTAAGGATATGGAGAGTGGAGACATCTCGCCGGCCTTAGCTATGTGTTCTGTGAACATTGTCCCAACAGCATTTCTGCTTAACACTATGTTACGTCATCGCACATAAGAAGCATGCCTTTGACTGCGGCTCGCGCTGCTAAATGGACTGCTCAAGAGGAGTTGGGTGCTCAGCCAGAGCACATTTCTTTACTGGAGACAATATGAAAGATATAAAAACTGCATTACCAATTTCGTGCTCTGCCCTGGCAGCGATAGTTTTAGCGGCGTGCGGTGGGGGCGGTGGGGATGCGGGGCAATTGGCTGCGCCAAACACATCAACGGCATTGCCGCTCACATGCGCGCAACTGCCCGGGACCGTTATACCTGCGTCATCGATTGGACTGCCAACGTCCGGTGGAACGGTGACGGCTGCGACCGCAGTTGCAGCTAGTGGAACCGGGAATAGCGCTATACCGGAACACTGTCTGGTGACAGGCAGCATTGCGCCGATAGACAAAACAGCGCCGAACATCCAATTCAGGGTGGCATTGCCAATTGCGTGGAATTCCAAAGTGGTAATGTTCGGTGGCGGAGGATTCGACGGAAGCATTCCTAGCGTTACCGGAAATGTGCCGGCCGGCCCCACTAATCAGCCTACTCCACTTGGCCGCGGCTATGCGACATTCGCAAGCGACTCCGGACATCAGGCTAATGCATTCGGTTCTCAGGATGGCTCTTTCGGATTAAATGAAGAGGCAACTCGCAACTTTGGCGGCGATGCGCTTAAGAAAACGCGCGATGCGGCGATGTATGTGATCAAAGCACGATATGCAGTGGATAAAGTTCAACAGTCCTATTTCGCAGGAGGCTCGACCGGAGGACGTGAAGCGTTAGCAGCAATTACCCGTTGGCCGGCGGACTGGGAAGGGGCAATCGCATGGTATCCAGCCTGGAACGATGCGGCGGCGTTGCTGGGAGGCCACCGGATGAATCGTGCACTGGCCAAGCCAGGTGCTTATCCAAACCCGGCCAAACGCGATTTGATTTATAAAGCGGCCATCGCGGCGTGTGATAGCCTGGATGGGGCAGTGGACGGCCTTATCAATAACCAACTGCGTTGCAATGCAAGCTTTGATCCGTCGACCGCCATTTTCAACGGCAAACCTCTACGCTGCGAAGGCGGAACGGATACCGGTGATACATGCTTATCGGACGCGCAAATCGCGGCGTTAAAAACGATCAATACCGATACACGTTTTAATTTTTCACTAGCGAGCGGCGAGACTTACTATCCAGGCTACAACGTCTGGGGCGCAGACCTTGGAATTACTACCAATCCTTCTCCACTTCAGCCAACGGTCACCTTCCTTGCACTGGGTACCTCGCAGCCGACTATGCCAGTGCCAAGAACTGCGCCATACATCAGTGTTCTGGTGGATCAATGGATAAAGTACTCCATAACACGGGATCCGAACTTCGACTCGTTATCCCTTGACCCCGAGAACCCTGGACCTTGGGCAGGACGGATTAGCGAACTCAGTACGCTGCTCGATACGAAAGTGGATCTGAATGCGTTTGCTGCCAAAGGAGGCAAGCTTTTGCTGGCGCACGGCTTGTCCGATGTTCTGGTAAGTAGCCGCGCCACCGCTGACTATTATCAGCGCCTTCAAAGTAAGATGGGCCCCTCTGAAGTGAACAAGTTCGCGCGCTATTATGAAGTTGCGGGGTATGGACATGCAGTGAGCACGGCATTCAATGCTTCGTGGGATTCCCTTACCGCACTTGAGAACTGGGTAGAAAAAGGAACTGGTCCGGCGAGTGAGTTGGTCACAGATACCGCTGGCGTCCCGGGCCGTACACGACCGTTGTGTGACTATCCAAAATGGCCCAAGTACAACGGTACAGGCGATATAAACCAGGCTTCTTCATTCACCTGCTCGCAGTGATTTAGTGCTAGTGAAGGAAGTCGTGCACGCCGACTTTGGCATGTCGGCTTCCTTCCATCGTTGTGTAGTGCTGTCGCACAGGGCTTGCCATTAAAGCTGCCTCACATTCAAGTTAAAGTTAGTCAAAGAAAAGAATCTCAATGCGCATTCAAAAAGATATTGTCATCGTAAGTGCGGTGCGAACAGCTATTGGCACCTTTGGGGGATCACTTAAGGACTTTTCAAATACGGACCTCGCGACGGTTGCTGTAAAAGAGGCACTCATCCGCGCGAAGGTTGACCCGCAGTCGGCGCAGCAAATTATCATTGGCAACGTAATCCAATGTGACCCACGCGACATGTACATATCGCGTGTAGCTGGCCTGAATTCGGGAATGGCAAAGCAATCTGCAGCGTTGACGCTGAACCGGCTTTGCGGATCTGGCCTGCAGGCAATCATCACCGCAGCAAATGCCATCCAACTTGGGGATGCTGACGTTGTGGTCGGCGGTGGCGTCGAAACAATGAGCCGTGCGCCGTATGTCATGCAGGCCGCGCGTTGGGGAACCCGCATGGGTGATGCAAAATTGCTGGACATGCTGCTGGGTGCGTTGAATGATCCATTCGGTGCAGGCCACATGGGCGTTACCGCGGAAAACGTTGCCGATCTCTACAAGATATCACGCGAGGAGCAGGATGCGTTCGCTGCCGAAAGCCAACGCAAGGCAATGGCTGCTATTGTCGCTGGCCATTTTAAATCCCAGATAGTCCCCATAGAAATTAGCGGTCGTGGCAAGACCACCTGCTTTGACACGGATGAACATCCTAAGGCAGGAAGTACGGCTGAAGTACTAGCCACGCTTAAACCGGCGTTCAGAAAGGATCACGGGACGGTCACAGCAGGAAATGCGTCAGGCTTGAACGACGGCGCGGCAGCTTGTGTACTGATGGATGCACAAGCCGCATCGCGCGCCAATCTCGCGCCCTTAGCACGCTTGATGTCCTATGCCGTTGCGGGTGTAGAGCCATCCTTGATGGGCACCGGGCCGATCCCCGCTGTAAAGCTTGCGCTCGAGCGTGCAGGCTTGACACTTGATGACATGGATGTCATCGAATCAAATGAGGCATTCGCCGCGCAAGCATTAGGAGTTTGCCGCGGCCTGGAGCTGGATCCGGCAAAGACGAACCCGAACGGCGGGGCGATCGCATTGGGCCATCCTCTTGGTGCCAGTGGGACGATCATCACTGTGAAATGCCTCCATGAACTGATCCGCACCCAGAAGCGTTACGGCTTGGTAACGATGTGTATTGGTGGAGGGCAAGGGATTGCGGCTGTCTTCGAGCGTTTTTAGATCCGGTTTGTATATTAAAGAGAGTTACCGGTTGCGTTATTCAACGATAAGTCGATATAGGAATCGTCTCGTTTATATTCCAGGCTACTCGGCCGTACTCGCCTTTGCATAGCTAGGTTTCCTGTATCGACATGCTCCAGAGACGAAGTGCAATATGAATTTCGAGAGCACGGTTCGGACTACTCCAATGCCCTAGAAGCTCGTCAACGTTTGCCAGGCGCTGCCTGACCGTGTTGACATGTATTTTCAGACCTGCTGCGGTCAGCCTCGCATTTTGATTATTGTCCAGGTAGTTCAGCAAGGTTTCTGCGACCTGTGTACCACGTTTAATATCATATGAAATAACTGGTCCTATGCACGCGTTGATAAACGATTTCAAGCTTTCCTGATCATGTGATTCAAAGAGCACCGAGTACAATGCCATGTGATTTTGATCAATAACTTTTCCTGAAACGCCAATTCGGCGAAGAACCGGTAATCCACGTCTTAGCGCAGCGTACAAGGCTGGAACGGCCTCGGGGGCGTGTACCGGTTTCGATAAAATTCCGCGAAACACGCCACTGAATTCACGCTTAGCTATCGCGGTAAACTCTTTTAAAATGCCAGGTACTTTTGTGGTAGCACATAGGATTACCATTGCATCGTCCATTTCGTCGAGCACAACTTCTGAAAGCGGCGATCCGGTCCGAAGTCGGCGAGCCACTGCTTCCGGCCTTGGGTGTTCTATCTCAATAAGGACTAAAGAAAACGGTTGGGTTAAATCCAGGCCCAGGCGATTCGCCCGTTGCAGTATTGATGCTCGTTCCTCAGAATGGGATACCACTAGTGACCGCAGCAGTGCAGAAATGTCACGGCTTTTACTGGCCTCTATGCGTTCCTGCGACAGCAGCACAATAGCGATAACGCTAGCGCTTCTTTCGAACGTTCGAATCGATACTTCACTCATCTCTCCACGCTGGAAGAGCAGCACTGCTCCTAGAAGATCGTTGCCTCCAATTACAGCGGCTACCCGACATATTTGGCCGTCGCCATCATAGGCGATCACCGAGCGACCGCCTTGACGGCTCTCTCTTATCGCTTTTGTGATGAGAGTACTAGGAGCATTGTGAGGCTCGTAAGCGTCCGCCCGTGTTCCGGCGTGTTCTGGAGAGTTAGCCCGGCTGATTACCTGAAAAGCCTCATCCAGAACGATGATGCTACCTGTCAGTAATTGAGCCACGGCTTGCACTAGCGTGTTCAGTGATGCGCCTTTGGAAAGCAATGAGGTCAGCTGTTCATGTGCTTCCGCTGCCCTCTGTACGTCAGTTGCATGACGCTCAAGTTCGGCGTGAGCCCGGTCAGCTTTCTCAAGCGCTATCTTGGCATGTTCAAATGCTTTTGCATTATTGATTGCCACCGCAGCATGGGTTGCCAGAGTACTAAGTATCGCAATATTTAAAGCGGTATGCGCCCTATGATATCTATCAGCGACAAACAACAAACCGATCACGGTGTCATTAAAAAGCAATGGCACCCCAGCCATCGCTGCCACCCCTTCATTTCGGAACGTGTTGTCCAGTATAGGATCATGCGGGAAACGGTTGTCGAGCAAATAGTTCGGGGTATAGAAGGGCAGGCGTGTTGTCATAACCATGCCTGCGATGCCATGCGTCCTGCTTGCTGTCATCTTGGTTGTATCAAGAGATATGGCACCGTCAGATACCACCACGCGAAATTCTTCCGCTTCCGTATCGTAGACCGTAAGCCATGCCAGATGAGATCCCAGGAGATTCCTGGCCCGGCTAACAATGGCATTCAACAAACTTGTCAGATCAAGTCGGCTGGAAAGATCCTTCGCCGAGTCAACCGTCGCGAGCAGGCCTTGCTCACTTAACTGGTGCAGCTCCAACTGGTGCTTTACAGCTATTGCCTTTCTTACGGTTTCAAGTGCAGTGGATTTTCCGCTGGTTTCACTTGGAAGCATCTCGACGGCTGCAAGACGAGCATTGAAGTCTTCAAGAGAGGCATCCCGATGTAACAAGTTGATAAGATCGAGAGCGATTTCTTGAGCCAGATGGCTGGTGTTCATAAGGATCTCACTTGTCACACGCATCACGATTAAATCAAGTATTCCCTCGACTGGCATCGAAGAAGCACCAGCATATATTCACTCACTCTATATTACTGTAACTGCAATCACGATGTCTGCTTGTCACATTAAATCGAGATAAAAATGTTCAGTTCTACATAGCTTCGCACAAGACCATTTGAGAAACTTAAGTGCATAAGAACCATTACATGCTGTGCGGCCCTAGCGGGTCAGATTAAGTTTTCAATCCAGGAGATTATTAAATGAAGAAGTATTTGGACGGCAGGGTTGCGATCGTCACGGGCGCAGGAAGTGGTTTAGGACGCGCGCACGCTCTTGCTCTGGCAAAGCACGGCGCCAAAGTGGTCGTTAACGATATCAATGGCCGCCATCAGGGCGCACCTGGCCGCGAAGTTGCCGATCAGATCGTCCGGGACGGCGGTGCTGCCATTGCAGACGGTGGAGACGTGCGAGACATGGGGCAGATGGAAGCGATGGTCTCGCGGGCTATAGGCGAATGGGGGCGCGTGGATATCCTGGTAAACAACGCCGGGATACTACGCGATAAAAGTTTCTCCAAGATGACCCTCGACGATTTTCGTCTGGTTCTGGATGTTCATCTGATGGGAGCAGTAAATTGCACCAAGGCCGTTTGGGAGCATATGCGCGATCAACGATATGGTCGCATTGTCATGACTTCCTCGTCCTCTGGGCTATATGGAAATTTCGGTCAGTCGAACTACGGCGCGGCAAAGATGGCAGTTGTCGGACTGATGCAAACACTTTCGCTTGAAGGGGAAAAATATAACATCCGAGTCAATTGTTTAGCACCGAGCGCCGCAACTGCCATGACGGAAGGAATTCTTTCTGCCGAAGATTTAGAAGGTCTTAAGCCGGATGCCGTAAGTCCCGGTGTAGTCGCCCTTGTGGAAGATGGTGCTCCGACTCGTATGATTCTTCTAGCGGGAGCGGGGAGTTTCGAGACAGCCAACATTACGATGACGCAAGGAATTCATCTTGGGGAGACTGACGATCCCGTAGCGCACCTTCTCGATCGGATGGATCAAATCAAGGATCGCCGGGACGAATTCGTGCCTGCAGCGGGTTGGGATCAATATCGACTGGAACTAAGGAAGGCAGGCGTTCTGTTGGCTTGATCTCTGTCGGCCGGCCAGAAGCAGAAGGGCGGCTACATCGACCGTTTCATTCTCGTCATCTGTGTACAGAATGGTGAAAATCGACAATCGTTTATAGCGCCGTTTTACTGACTTGACACAGAGAAATTACAGTGTGTCGCCGGTCTGATCCGCATCAGCCCATAAGCTGGAAACAGACAGCGTAGATCGATGCGGGGCAAGGCGTTTACCGTTTACCAAATAACTTCACAGTTTGCGGATTGTTTGGTCGATCGTCTTCACTTCGCCAGGTCGATGCTGGCAATTCTCTATAACTTCGTGGGAAAACATGCTGGAGCGCACAGGCAGTAACGTCACTCAATCGGATGCTAACCCCTTGGTATTGCCGCGACATACGCGCTGGTCAATTCCATGTCGTAGCACGACTGCATACGTACTCATTAGAGCGATGCATTGATCGAATGACGCATGCCGGTAAACCATCGCCGGAGTCAAGTAAATAATGAGACGAGTCGTTGTACGTACACGGTAGTGTCCGTATCAAATTTTCGGAAGCTACCGGTGACATGAGCACACGATTTCTTCGAAAAAATGTATGAGCGTACATAGTATTCTGCATTCGCTTGAATGAAACTACCGTCAGCAGGCGCACGATAGAAGAAAAAATTTCGCGTACTAAGGTAGCGCGGTAATGCAACCGCCTACACGTACGAACTTCGCTAAATACAACGGCCAATGTAGGCCGTATCAACAATCCAATGCGATATGACCTCGGACAATATATCAGATGACCGTAGAAGGCCGATCATGGGCCAGATGATGAACCAACCAATGCTGATCTCCAGTCTTATTCAGCATGCGGACCGCCATTTCGGCCACAAGGAAATTGTCTCTCGCCGCGTGGAAGGTGATATCCATCGTTATACGTATCGCGATTGTCACCGGCGTGCACGCAAAATGGCGAATGCGCTAGACATTCTTGGCGTAGCAATGGGGGACCGGGTTGCTACGCTGGCATGGAATGGTTACCGTCATCTGGAACTGTACTACGCAATTTCCGGCAAAGGCGCAGTGATCCATACCATTAATCCGCGGTTGTACGCTGAGCAGATTTCTTACATCGTAAATCACGCTGAAGATACCTACGTTTTCTTTGATCTGAGCTTCTTGCATCTTGTCGAGACCCTTTCTGCGCACTGTAAATCCGTAAAAGGATACATCGCAATGACCGATCGCGATCACATGCCGGCAGTGACGAGAATCGAAAACTTAATGTGCTATGAAGACTTGATTGATGCGAACCACGATCAGTACGAATGGCCATCGTTTGACGAGAATGCAGCATCAACACTTTGCTATACCTCGGGCACGACAGGTAACCCAAAGGGGGTCTTGTATTCACATCGCTCTACCACCCTGCATGCATATGCGTCTTCGCTTCCGGATGCGCTATGCGTGTCAGGACGCGAAGTAGTCATGCCGGTCGTGCCTATGTTTCATGTCAATGCATGGGGCTTCCCGTATTCCGCTCCGCTAACAGGGGCCAAACTGGTTTTGCCTGGGCCGGCATTGGACGGAAAGTCGCTCTATGATCTGATCGAACAAGAGAAGGTAACGTTATCGGCAGGAGTCCCTACTGTCTGGCTGGGTTTGCTTGAACACGTCGAGAAAAACTCATTAACCCTCGCAAGCGTTTCTCGGATCGTCATCGGAGGATCCGCGTGTCCACCTGCGATGATGAAAGCCTTCCGCCAGATGTATGGTGTTGAACTGATTCATACCTGGGGCATGACCGAGATGTCTCCTTTAGGAACGGTGTGCACGCTTCAAAGTCATCATCTTCAGCTTTCAGTTGAAGAACGAGACGCGATCCTGGCGAAGCAGGGCCATGTCATCTGTGGTGTCGATATAAAAATTGTCGATGACATCGGCAACGAGCTTCCGTGGGACGGCAGGACATGCGGCAATCTGCTGGTTCGAGGACCATGGGTCATCAATAGCTATTTCAAAGGTGAAGGCAGCAACGTACTTCAGGACGAGTGGTTTCCAACGGGTGACGTTGCCACTATCAACCCGGAGGGCTATATGCAGATAACCGACCGCAGCAAGGATGTCATCAAGTCAGGTGGCGAGTGGATTGGCTCCATTGAACTTGAGAACGTCGCGATGGCCCATCCAGCAGTAAAGCAGGTCGCTTGCATCGGTGTATTCCATCCGAAGTGGGATGAGCGCCCTCTGCTGGTGGTTGTCAAGAAACCCAACGCCGAAGTCACCAGGGACGAACTGATTGCGTCATTCAACGGAAAAGTTGCCAAATGGTGGACTCCGGATGATGTCGTGTTTGTAGACGCACTACCTATTGGTGCCACCGGAAAAATCTTAAAGAACGAAATTCGTAATCAACTCAGTAACCACAAAATGCCAACGGCATAGTGAAGCATAAAAAATCGAAAACCATTTCAACAAGGAGACTTAAATGACATTCAATTTGCGCCCCGTAATGATGGCTGTCTCGGCCACAATAGCGTTTACTGCATCAACGACAGTGCATGCAGAAAATGTAAAGATTGCTTTCATAGATCCGCTCTCAGGGCCGTTCGCCCCAGTCGGTCAAAACATTCTGAAGAGCTGGCAGTACATCGCCGACATCGCAAACAGGGACAAGTGGGCTGGTAACCACACACTTGAAATTGTCGGCTTCGATAACAAGGGAAGTCCGCAGGAATCGCTGACTGTGTTGAAAACCGTTGTCGACCAAGGTTATCGTTACATCATTCAAGGAAATGGCTCTGGCGCGGCGCTGGCGCTGGTGGACGCGGTTAACAAGCATAACGAACGTAATCCCGGCAAGGAACTTGTTTATCTCAACTACGCTGCTGTCGATCCTGACCTGACAAACAACAAGTGCAGTTTCTGGCATTTCCGCTTGGATGCGAACTCCGACATGAAGATGGAAGCCATGACTGCGCTGATGGAGAAGGACCAAAACATAAAAAAGGTCTACATCATCGGACAGAACTATGCATTTGGCCATCAAGTGACCAAAGCGGCTAAAGAATACTTAAAACGTAAACGCGCAGATATACAGATCGTTGGCGATGATTTGCACCCCATAGGTCAAGTGAAGGACTTTGCCCCCTATGTTGCAAAAATCAAAGCCTCCGGAGCTGACACGGTAATTACCGGCAATTGGGGTGCTGATCTCGCACTATTGATCAAGGCCTCCAAAGAAGCGGGGTTAACCGCTAACTTCTACACTTACTATGCTGGCACTACCGGGGTTCCAACCGCAATGGGTGCGTCCGGCGAGGGGCGCGTCAAGACGGTAACTTACTGGAACTCTAATGGTCCTGGTGCAACTGGTCAGAACATCGTTGAGGGTTTCAAGAAAAAGCACAACGAAGACTATACCGTCATGGCAACTTATACGGGAGTCGCCATGCTTTCAAAAGCATTTAAAGACGCAAATACGACAGAACCACTGAAAGTCGCCCGCGCGATGGAAGGGATGAAGCTTGCCAGCCTCAATGGGGAAGTCGAAATGCGTAAGGCAGACCATCAACTGCAACAGCCCTTGTATATCACTACATGGACCAAGGTTAATGGCAAGGATGTGAAGTATGACCAGGAAAATACCGGCTACGGCTGGAAGACCGATAAAAAGGTGGATACTTACGTCGCTTCGCAGCCCTCATCCTGCCAGATGAAGCGCCCTGACTAACGGATAGTTATGGACAGAGTGCCGCCATCAGGTGGCACTCAGCGCTTTCGGTTCATCGTCGAGAAAAAATACCAGAACTATCGTATCCATTCTAGGAGCAAGGTGTGGAGTTTACCGTTATTACCTTAATGAATGGTCTGAGCTACGGGCTCCTGCTGTTCATGCTTTCTTCCGGCCTCACGCTGATTTTCAGCATGATGGGCGTACTCAATTTTGCGCACGCCAGCTTTTACATGCTGGGTGCGTATTTCGCCTATGCGATCAGCATCAAGATCGGTTTCTGGCCGGCGTTGATCGTCGCGCCGCTGCTGGTCGGTGCCATCGGTGCCCTGGTCGAGC